>JAUVFR010000034.1 GCA_030594205.1 Methanobacteriota archaeon | reverse complement strand
GGGGTCCGTCTCCCCGCCGAGGGCCGGGGAGGTGCCCCACTCAAAGCTCACCTGGACGCTCGGTTCCCCTCCCAGGTCGCTGAGGCTGCCTCGGAGGAGGGCCGAGTCTTGGGAGACGTCGGAGGCCCCCAGGGTGAGCACCGACGGGGCGTTCTCCAGACTCCAAACGACGTCGGCGTCCAGTGCGGTAACGGGGACGGCAAGGAGAATGGCGAGGCCCAAGAACGCGGGCGCCCAAAGCCATTCCCTTCCCCTTCCCACGCGTTCACACCACCACGATTAGGCCCTGGAACAGCACGATGTCGAAGCCGCTGGGTTGGTAGAAGTTCCCGTACTCGTAGAAGTACAGCTCGCCAATCTCCGGAGTGGGAAGGTCGGCCTTCACCAGGAAGAACCACGTGCCCTGCGGAAGGGCGCCCAGGTCGACATTCACCGTGATGGTGCGGACCCATCCCGGCTGGAAGCTCGGGTAGTTGGGCTCCAAGATGACCATCCGCTGGTCCGCCTCCAGCGGGAACAGCAGGTCTGGCTCGAAGGATTGGTAGACCGGGTCGTGGGCGAAGGCGAACCGGGGGTTCATGCCCGCCGCGATCGCCGTGTCCTGAGTGACGGGGTTGCCTGCCTCATCCAGCAACGGCTCGTCGAAGTTGGCCTTCAGGGCCGTCGGGGGGAGGTAGATGTCCAAGACCATGCCCTGCCAATGGGTCAGCCCCCATCCGTCCTTCAGGAAGAAGGTGAAGGTCCAGGTATCCGACGTCTGGCGCGTCACAACCTGGGTGATGCTTGGGTAGGCCCCGAATCCGATGGGGGTCACGATACCCGAGCGATCGGTCATGTACACGTTGTCGAAGTGGGTCTGGGACCAACCGGGGTAGAACTCCGGGTTGCGCCAGTAGGACTCCGTGATGCGAGCCATGGTGATGAAGCCCTGGGCGTTGCGGAACACCCGGTCCGAGACGTCCGCCATGTCGGCGGGCACCTGAGGCAGCGGGTTAAAGATCGTGCCCAGGTCCGAGCAGGTCGCCCCATACGTCGGCCGATAATCGTTCGTACACGCGTTGTAGGAGGGCGTGTACTGCAGGGGACCCTGGATCAGGGTCTCTCCGTAGTTGAACTCCCCCTCGCCCGGAACCGGTCCTTGCGCGGCGGGGGGCAGGGTGAGGGCCAGGTAGGTGGAGAGCACGACGGCCGCGGTGATGGCTATCGCTAGCCATCCGCGCACCCCTCGAAGCTGCCGCTTGAGGGCGAGCCACTTCGCCTGGGGTTCCGCCTTAGCCGTCTTGGCCTTCGTCTTCTTAGACCGCGGTCGACGTGAGCCGATAGAATTCCGAGTACGTGCCGGCAAGGACACCACTTCCCGTGGTCCACGCCCAACGGTCGGCGCTCGAGCCGGGCGTCAGGGCGCTGATGATGGTCTGGGTGTTGGTCGTCTCGTTGGCTGCGGTCCACCACCAGCAGGAGCCACTAGGGGCTCCGCCGCTGGAGGCCGTGCAGGTCCGGAACTCGGTGATGCCCGTCGCAGGGAAATTGCCTGCAAACACCGCCGAAACGTCGATGTTGACGTTCCCGTCGTTGGTCACGCGGTAGCCCCACTGGGCGTCCGTCTGGTCCGTGGCCACCAGGTTCGTGAACGTCCCACTGGCCGGATCGAAGTCGATGCCGGTGTGGGTGGCCGGGAACGACACGCTGAACGAGGTGTCCTGCGCGACGTTCCAGGTCGTGGTCACGTCTTGGGTGGCGGCGAGGGCGTTCCCCGAGAAACCAGGGAGGATGGCCATGGTGAGCAAGGCCAGGCCCACGATCCACGCTTTGTTTTTCATTCGCTTTACCTCCTTTCGTTCGTCGTACATGCTTGCCAAGAGCTCGTCAGCACATGGCTGGCGCGTTGCTCTGGCAGGTAAGCGCTAAAGGCCCTTTCGCACCGGTTCTCAGGCGAGAAAATCAGAGATATCAAGAATTGGAACAAGCTGGGGGCGAGCTGAGCGCCGCCCTCTGAGGACGCCCGGACCAGTTTTCCCGCGCTTTCTTTCATCATCTTGCCTCCTTGGTTAGATGGTCTCCACGCGCACATCTGCCACAGTCTGACCGCTCAGCGCGCTCTCGTAGTCCGCCCACAGCCAGATGTCGCACGTCCCCGCAGGCGCAACGGAACTACACACGGTTACTGAAGAGGGGGTCAGGGTAACTTCTCGGGAGGTGTCCGTCGGCCAGGGGGCACTGTTGGTCGTGTTGAACTTCAGGGAGCGACCCGTGCCTGGGTTCGACATCAAACGAATCGTGATGTCGCAGGTCCCGGAGCCGTCGTTCGTAACGCTCAAGGCGGGCGTGGCGCCGGTCTGGAAGGAGGCCGAGATGTTGACTTCGGTCGTAAACGGGATGCCATCCGGCTCCACCGTCTCGTTAAACCACAGCTGGCCAGCTGGGTCGGAGGTCGTGACCGAGAGCGCGTCGCAGGGATCGGGGGTCTCCTCGGCTCCGAGACTCGTGGCGGGCTCCGGGTCCGTATAGCGTCGAATGGCGAGGTTCTGGAGACGGCCCGCACTCTGCTGAACCCAGATTCCTGCCTGTCCCGCCCCCTCGTTGTCATAGGCGCTCGCGTTGGTCCCGGAGAAGCGTTCCGCTGCCCCGAAACCACCCACCTCAGAGGACGACGGAGTGCTGTCAAACCACGCTCTCAGGTTCGTGGGATTGACCCCCCAGGAGCTCACCGCGATCTTGGTCCACGCGTTCTGCGGGAAGGTCCCTAGGAGCCCATAGCCCACGACGGTGTTCTGGCGGTCATCCCCCGTGATGTTGTCGTGGGAGGCGTAGCTCCCCGGGAGGAACGCGGAGTCGGCCATCTCGTAGTAGTACCAGTGGTCACTGTCCTCCGTGGCCCCGCTTCCGGTGCCTTGCCAGCGGACCAGAGGACCATCCGTCATGTCGTTGTCGTAGGCGTTGGTCTGGTACTCCTCGTACTCCACGTAGACGTCTCTCTCCCCCAGATCCCGCCGCAGGCTGTCGGCGAAATTGTCCCCCGTGTCGTAGTCGTAGAAGCCCGACGCGTTCCACGCGATGCTATTCGCCCAGTCGCCTCCGTGGGCCGTGACATCGACCCGGCCCTGCACGTAGCTGGATTCCCGGTCGGCGGACGCGTCGTCCCACCACAAGTACACGTTCGTGGTGTTCAGGGCCTCCGGCGTCCCGGCGGAGGGGTTGCCGTATGCGATGTAGTGGTTGTCGTCGGAGCTGCTGGTCGGGATGTCCGTCTGGAGCTTGAAGATGACATGGGTGTCAGCCGTATTGAGGTCCCGGACCTCTCGTGGCACTTCGTTCCAGGCCGTGCCATTCCAGTGGAACACCCGTAGGTCATCCCCGTCCGCCTGCATGTCCCCCTGCGTGATCTCCGTGGCCGTGTCGAACCCCGTGACCCGCACGGTATAGCCGCTGTACCCGTTGAAGGGGGCGTTTGCACTGGTCGTGGTCGTGATCATTCTCCTCCGGGTGTAGCCCGAGGGGAAGTCCCCGGGGGGTGCCGAGCCGGCTGCGTCGTTGAGATCGAGGAGGAAGGGCACGAGGATCGTCAGAAGGAAGGCTCCGGCCACAAGGATCGTGAGCTTCCCGCGGCCTCTCATAGGTTCACCGTAATTGCTGAGCTCCGCGAATCTAGGACACCCCCATTTCGTGCGTGACGAGGACGCCTGGGATTGCGGTGGCTATCCTAGGCGTGGCCAGGTATCCTTAAAGCGATTCTCTTCCGGTTCTCACGGTCGGAAAAAAAAGGTGTGAGAGGGTGACAGGGGCCCGAGGGTGGCTCAGGAAACCGTCTTGTAGTCCTTCTCGCCCGCGGCAATGTCCACCATCAACCAGTTCTCCCGCGGGGGGAGGGGGCAGATGTAGTAGGGGCTGTACACGCAGTACGGGTTATACGCCTCGTTGAAATCGAGGACGTACTTCCCGGAGGGGCTGACCTGGAGATCGATGTATCGGCCCGCGCCATAGGTGGTCTTCCCCGAGGTCCCGTCCCGGAAGGGGATGAAGAGGGAGGGCGGACCGTGGATGTGCTCGTCGTCCCGCCGATACGCGTAAATCTTCTGGGGAAGCCCTTCGACCTCGAACTCGAAGATTCCCACCTTGCGATAGAGGCTCTCCTGCCCCTCCACGCTGGTGGCCATGATGGTCTCCTCCGGGTTCACGATCTCCTCCAGCTCCGCCTCGAAGACGAGCTGAGGGTTGTACGGGAAGTAACGAAGCCCACGGAAACTCTGGCGCTCATTCTCAGGGACAGGGGAGTTGTGGGACCCGCGAAAGAATCGATCCTTCTCCACTCGGGCCGTCTGCAGCGCCTCGCGCCGCTCCTCGAGGTTCATTCATTAAGAATGACGTTCTAGCCGCTTTAAAAGCTTACCTGCGACCCCCTCTCAGCCTGGACCCGCGCAAGGGTTATTCCTTGCGAACAGCTCCCTATCCACGTGTCTCGAAAGGCGGACGTCCTCATCGTCGGCGGTGGCGTGCATGGCACGAGCCTCGGTTACCAGCTCCTGCGCCGAGAGGCCGGACGCGTCGTCATTGTGGAGAAGAGTGGGGTTGGGGCTGGGGCCACCGGGTGGTCTGCCTCGTTCATCCGCCACCACTATTCCAACGAAATCTGTGTGCGCCTCGTCCAGGAGAGCATAAAGCTTCTTCGAGAGATCGATCGGGCCGCGGGCCGGGAACCCCACATGACCCCCAAGCCCCTCCTTGTTCTGGTCGGGGAGGACCACGCAAAGCCTCTGGAGGAGAACGTCGCGATGCATCGGAGGTTGGGGGTGCGGGCGAGGGTGCTTACCCCGGAAGCAGTCGGGAAACGCTTTCCCTACTTTGACCTGACCGGCATCGCCTCTGCGGCCCTCGAAGAGGACGCCGGATACGGGGACGCCATGCGTCTCAGCGAGACCTACGCCGGTGAAATCCCCCGACTCGGCGGGGAGATTGTCACCGGCACGGAGGTGGTCTCCATTCTCGTTCGCGAGGGGCACGTGCAAGGCGTGCAGACGTCGGAGGGACCCCTCGAGGCGGAGAAGGTTGTGCTCGCTGCGGGGGCATGGTCCGCTCGGTTGGCGGAGACCGCCGAAGCGCCGATTCCGGTGACATCCACCCTCCTCTCCGTGGGCTTGCTCGATCCACCCGACCCGGTCGGCGATACGCCGATGGCCTTCGACATGACGACGGCCACCTACTGGAGGCCGTACGAAGACGGGAGGCTCTTGGTGGGGACCGACGAGGAGGAGGGGGATTGGGATCCGGATGGGTTGCCGGGGGCCGTCGGTTTCGACTTCTTAGTCCATGCGTCTGAGCGGCTCGCCAGGCGTTGGCCTCGAATGGCGGACGCCCATTTCGTGAACGGCTGGGCCGGGGTCGATGCAGCGACGCCCGACCTGCATCCGATCATTGGAGAGGATCCCCGTGTCAACGGCCTCTACCTCGACACGGGGTTCAGCGGCCACGGATACAAGTTCAGTCCGGCCGTCGGTCGTGGCCTGGCGGAGCTGATCGTCGACGGGAGATACAAGACGTTGGACCTCACGCCGTTTCGGCTCGAACGGTTCGAGGAGAACGACGTGTTCCGGAGCCGGTACGCTGTCAGCGTCATGCAGTAAGGGGGAAGACAACCCTTTTTGCGATGCCCCGCCTTGGTCCGAACGATGGGGCTATACCGGCTGATCCGACCCCTCCTCTACCGCCTTCCGCCGGACCTGACCCACGAGGCCTCCATGTGGGCCTTCCGACGAAGGATATGGGGTCTCTCATCGCGGAAGGAGGGCTCGGATCCCGCGCTGCAGACACGAGTGGCCGGGATCGAACTCAATAACCCCTTTGGGCTTGCGGCCGGATACGACAAGAACGGCGAGATCACGAAGTCCATGGCCGATCTCGGATTCGGATTCGTGGTGGTTGGATCTGTTCGCCCCCACTTTCATCCGGGCAACCCGCGGCCCTGGTTCATCCGCAAGGCCTATGATGGCGGTCTGGTCAACGCCATGGGGCTCCCGTCAAAGGGCACGTCGCATGTCCGAGAGCGGCTTGGCGAGGCGACGTCGCAGGTACCCCTCTTCGTCAGCATCGCAGGGGATACGGCCCCCGAATTCGCGAGTGTCCGAGAAGGACTAGACGGCCTAGCGGCAGGCTGGGAGATCAACATCAGCTGCCCCAACACGGAAACAGGTCGGACCTTCGAAGAGGACCCTAAGGCCCTTGCGGAACTCCTCGACCTCCTCCGACCGTTCCCCGATCGGCCTTTCCTCAAGTTCTCACCTTACCTGAGAGAAAGGGAACGGGATCGGACCCTAGAGATGGCCCGCCTCGCCTTGCGCCGAGGGTTTCCCAACTTCGTCCTCACCAACACCCTCGCGATGCCCGAGCTCGGAGTGGGCTCGGCGCAGGGAGGTTTGAGCGGTCGCCCGCTGTTCCCCCTGGCCCTCCAAGCCATCCAGGATTTCCGGGCGGAGTTCGGGGACAAGGTTCAGGTCATCGGAGTGGGAGGCGTGACGACGGGGGAACAGGCGTTTCAGATGATGGCCGCCGGCGCCCAAGCCGTGGAAGTGCTTACTGCCCTGATTCTCCGCGGTCCCGGCGTGGTCCGCCGCCTCTCCCGGGAACTCAAGGAGGTCCTCAGGGCCAATGGACTAGAGGACGTGAAGGAGGCAGTCGGGTCGGCCGAGTAATGAAGTCGTCCTGCCCGACCCTCGGGCCGATGAGACAAACTAGAGGTTCTGGATGACTTCCATCCTGTTGCCGTCGGGACCCCGAAAGCGATCCTCGAGGACTTTGAACCCGCTGTAGTCCTTCTCCGTCGGCCCCTCAAAGAAGCTCCCGCCCCAGGCTTCGAGGGACGTCCCGAGTTTCTCCATGTCCTTGGCGACGAAGTGGAGAGCAACGGGGGCTTCCTGGGTCCGGGCTTTCGGGCCTTCTCCCTCCAACGTTCCGTGGAGGGCAAACGTGACGCCACCGGCGTCGATCTCCACATATTCGCCCATCTGCTTGCGGAGGGACATGCCCGGTGCCTTCCGGTGGAAGCTTAGACCGCCGCTGAAGTCGGAGACTCAGAGGAGGATGGGATCGAGTTTCTTGATCAGGACTCGCTCCTTGTCCGCGAGGACGGAGTGGACGCCTTTCGAGGTCCGAGGCATCGCGGCCCTCCTCCCTCACATCTGGCGGAAGCGCCCGACCAAAGGGTCTGAATAGAACTCTTCGTGTGGGGGGCCTTCGTTGTACCCCCAAGGCGACCCCTCGGCCCCCTCCTCTGCGGGGCAGCGCCGCGACGCGAAGATCCCAAGGATTCTCCAGAGTCCGTCGGCCTTGATGGTGGCTGCCATGGCGGCTGGCTTCCTCGTGGGGTTCACCTTCGAAGGCATGGACTTGGCGGCCATGGCGGCCCTGGCCGCACTCATGACCTTCTCCCTGGCCGAGGTCCCCCTTCGGGGTTTCGGAGCGAGCCTGCGTACCGTCCCTCTCGCCTTCGCCTTGAGTTTTGGCCTCCTCCCTGCCCTTCTCATCGTGGCGGCTCTGCTGACCTCCCCCCTGCTGTGGGAGGGATGGGTCATCCTCATCGCGGTCCCGCCGGCCGTATCCATCATTCCCTTCACCGCCATCCTGCGGGGAAACGTGCGTGCCTCCGTTGCCTCCAACGCCCTCATCTATCTCGTCTCCCTCGCCGTGACACCCCTCCTGGCACTCCTTCTCCTGGGGGTCGGCGTCGACTCCCTTCGGCTCGTGCTCACCGTCCTGGTCCTGATCCTCCTCCCCTTGGGCCTGTCCCGGCTGGTGCGGAAGGCGGCTCCTTCGCCAGGGGGGGTCCGCCTGCTCCGGAACTTCTCCTTCGCCCCGCTCACCTTCTTCATTGGGGCCGCCAACCGGCAAGCGCTGCTCGAAAGCCCCGGCCTCGCCCTGGAGGCCCTTCTTGCCTCGATCCTCGTGGTCGCAGTCGCCGCGGGAATCGTCTGGGTCGCCTCTCAGAAGCTCAGCGCGGATCTGAGAATCACGCTCGTTCTCTTCTCCGGCTACAAAAATGCCGGGCTTGCAGCGACCATCGCCTTGGCTCTGCTGACGCCCACGGCGGTCTTGGCCCCGACCATGATGATCCTGGTTAATATCCTCTGGATCCCCGTCCTCGCGAGACTCCGCCACGGGCCCTCGACGCCGGGTCCGCCCGTAGGTTGATGTAAGGTTCTCCCCATCCGAGCGCCATGGCGGGGAAGGTCCTCCAGGACGTACCGACCCTGAGCTTCGCCAGCGGGCAGCGGTTCACCCCTGTGGGGGCCCTCAAGGCCGTGGCCGACTTCCTGGGAGTAGAGGCCAGTTACCCCTGG
>JAUVFR010000039.1 GCA_030594205.1 Methanobacteriota archaeon | reverse complement strand
TCCCCTCGATAGAGATGATGTCGCCCGCCGTCAGGTCGAGTGCCTTCATCACCGCGGGATCCAGGCGAGCGATTCCGCGGCCCACGTCCTTGGTCTTTGCTTCGGTTACACGGAGTACCTTCTCGGTCATGGCCAACGCTCCGGGGGAGGAAACTGGTTGACTTATCTACGTTAGCACTTCTATATAAGACTATCTGGGCCATTTCTCTCCATAGGTCGAATGCAACCGTGCCTATTCGAATCCATTGCTTTCAAATACACGGCCCTTGCTGAAAGCCGTCGTGCGGTCTGTCCTTCTTGACTCCCGCGGACAGGTGGTCATCAAGGAGCTCCCCGAGCCCACGCTGCGGGGTGGGGATCTTCTCGTGGACATGCGGGCTTGCGGGGTATGTGGCTCCGACTTGGAGAAGATTCGCGGGGGTTACACAGCAGCCCCACCGGTTCTCGGCCATGAGGCCGTGGGTGTCGTTCGCGAGGTGGGGAAGGGCGTCGAAGCCATCCAGGAAGGGGACCGGGTGTTCCCGCACCATCACGTTCCCTGCTACGCGTGTGCGTACTGCCGGGCGGGCAGCGAGACCATGTGCTCGGACTACAGGAGGCGGAACCTCGAACCCGGGGGATTTTCCGAGACCTTCCGAGTGCCCGCTTGGAACGTGGAGAAGGGCGGCGTCTTCCCCCTTCCGCCTCCCCTTTCCTTCGAGGAGGGCACGTTCATCGAGCCCCTAGCCTGCTGCATCCGAGCCTTGGATCGCTTCCGAGTGCCCGAAGGCGGGACGATGCTCGTTTCGGGAGCCGGGCCCATGGGACTCTTGACCCTGCAGCTTCTCCCCTTTTATGGCGCAGGGAGCGTGCTGGTCAGCGAGGTCTCACCATACCGTTCGCGGCACGCGAAGCGGCTGGGCGCCCGGACCGTGGATCCCCGCGGGGGCGAACTCGGCAAGGTCGTGAGGGAGGAATCGGAGGGCCGGGGTGTCGACCTCGCCGTGGTCGCGTCGAGCAGCCCTCAGGCGCTCCTCCAGGCTCTCGACAACACCCGCGACGGGGGGACCGTGGGCCTCCTCGGCATACCTGAAGTGGGTGCCTCCCTTCCCGAGATGAGCCGGCTCCTCACCCGGGAACTCTCCCTCATTAGCAGCAACGCGGCGACAGAGCGCGAGACCCGGCGGGCCGTTGAGATGCTTGCCGAGGGCGCCATCGAGGTGGCCTCCCTCGTGACCCATCGAGTCGGGCTGTCCGAGATCACGAAGGGTCTGGCCCTTGCAGAGAAGGCGGAGGCCCTTAAGGTCGTCGTCACGCCCTGAGGCTCCGATAAAGCTATTACCGCCATCGCTCTAGGCACGATGTCTGGAGGGCCAACTGCCCTTCCTGATTGAAACCGGGGGTAAAAGGCATGGACTGGGGGATGGAGAACCGCCTCGCGCGCATCATCAAACCCGGGTCCCATCGGACCGTGATGCTTGCCGCCGATCACGGGTACTTCCTGGGCCCGACGCGAAAGTTGGAGGATCCCGGATCGACCCTTCGCCCGCTCATCCCCTATGCGGATGCCCTGATGGTGACCCGGGGGGTGGTCCGCAGTTCCCTCGATCCGCAGATGGACATCCCTATCGTTCTCCGCGTCTCCGGGGGGGTGAGCATTGTCGGGCCCGCGCTGTCCGACGAGGGGCTTGCCAACTCGGTGAAGGACGCGGTCCGGATCAACGCCACCGCCATGGCCCTCTCGATCTTCGTGGGGACCGCACACGAGCGGCAGACGCTCCTGAATCTGGCCGAGCTCGTCGACCAGGGGACCGAACACGGCATCCCGGTCCTCGCGGTGACCGCAGTGGGGAAGGAGTTGGAAAAGCGGGACGCTCGCTATCTAGGCCTCGCCTGCCGCATGGCCGCCGAGATCGGCGCCAACTTCGTGAAGACCTACTATTGCGACGACTTCTCCAAGGTGGTCGAAAGTTGCCCCGTGCCCATCGTCATGGCCGGGGGCCCCAAGCTGGAGACGGACATGGATGCCTTCGAGCTCGTCCATGCGGCGATCTCCGAGGGCGCCTCGGGCGTAGACATGGGCCGCAACATCTGGCAGTCGGAGTTTCCCGTAGCCAAGATTCGCGCCGTCCGGGCCATCGTCCACGAGGGTGCGAACCCGAAGGAGGCCAACCAGGTTTTCGAAGAGGCCAAGGCCGGGATGAAGAGCTAGCCACACCGGCTCGCGAATGGCCTCTGGGTTCCGCCGTTCCTCCGTCAGGACCAGGGGGCGATGGGGTGTCCCGTCATCGCCAGGGCATCCGCCAGGGACCGACGTTTCCCCTGCACCTTCAAGACGAACTCCTCGCCGTTTCCCCTCACGGTCACATTGTGGTACCACCGCCGCAGGTGCGCTTCGATAACGGAGAGGCTCATCTGGTCCGTGGGGTTCCGCGCCGCGCGACGGGCCGCGGCACGGGGGATGAAGAACCCGAGAAGCACCCCGAGGGCGGTGACGCCCAGGATAACGAGGGCCGTCACGACGGGATCCTGGAGGGCGAAGCCGAACAGGAGGGGGAGGACGGTGAACAGGAGAATGAAGACGATCCAACTGATCATGGAACCGGTTCGCCTCAGGCCGCCCAAGACACGGCCGGCCGTGATCAGGCTCAGCGATCCCATGCTCGCATGGAGAATCTGGAACGGTCGTGGGTCTTCCTCGCCCTCCCGCCTCGCGAGGAAGAAGTACTCTCGGATCACCCGTTCAGCCCGAAGGCTGCAGTGAGTACAACTAGGTTTCTAGCTGGAAGGAAGGATCGCTCCCTCGCGCTGAGACCGGGTGTTCCCGGGCAACGGAGGACTGCTTACTCGAAGTCACCCTCGCCGCCCGGGCCTCCTTCGCCCGGCGCGCCGCCCGAGAACTCCGTTGCCGCGATGACATCGTCGATCCGAAGGATCATGACGGCCGTGTCCGTGGCGCTGCTGAGGGCCTGCCGCGTCACCCGGACTGGCTCCAAGACGTCGAGTTTCCTCATGTCGGTGACCTTGCCAGTGTAGAGGTTGATGCCGTGCCTGTGCTTCCCGGCCTTGTGGGCGTTCCGCAGGTCAATGATCGTGTCGATGGGGTCGAGACCCGCGTTCTCCGCCAGCGTGCGGGGAACAACCTCGAGAGCCGTCGCGAAGGCTTCGATGGCGATTTGCTCGCGTCCACCCACAGAGGCTGCGTAGTCGCGCAGTCCGAGGGAAAGGTGGGTGTGGACGGAGCCGCCGCCCGTCACCATCTCCCCATCCTCCACGGCCGCCTTGACGACGCTGATCGCGTCTTCGACGGACCGCTCGATCTCGTCGACCACGTGCTCCGTGCCCCCTCGCAAGAGGAGAGAGATGGCCTTGGGGTTCTTGGTGCCGGTGACGAAGGTCATCTCGTCGTCTCCGATCTTGCGCTCCTCGACTAGGGCCGCCGTGCCGAGATCGGCCTTCTCGATCTCCTTCACCTTTGACACGATGCGGGCTCCCGTGGCCTTGGCAAGCTTCTCCATGTCGGACTTCTTGACCCGACGAATGGCGAAGATGCCCTCCTTGGCCAAGAAGTGCTGGGTCATGTCGTCGAGGCCTTTCTGCCCGAAGACCACGTTCGCGCCGACCTTCTTGAGCGCGTCGACGAACCCTCGGAGGATGTTCTCCTCCTCCCCAAGGAAGGCGTGCAGCTGTTCCGGTTTGCTGATCGCAATCCGAGCGTCGAATTCGGTTTTCTTCACTTCGAGGGCGGCGTTCACCAAGGCGATCTTCGCCTTCTCTACACGAGTGGGCATCCCGGTGTGAACCCGCTCCTTGTCCACGATGATGCCGTCGATCATCTCGCTGTCGGTGACGGAACCGCCCTGCTTCTTCACAATCTGGATGTTATCTTTGTCCACCTGCCAGACACCATCGACCTCTTCGGCCACGGCGAGGACAGACCCAACGGCCAGCTCGGCGAAGTGCTCCCGGTCTGCGCTGATGGCCTTGCTGATCATGGAGGTTGCTGCGATCTTCCGGAGGGTCGCCTTATCCTTCGGACCGACCTTCTCGGAAAGATCTCCCAAGAGCTCCGTGGCCCGTTCCGCGGCCAACCGGTATCCCTGTGCGATGACGGTCGGGTGGATGTTCTGATCGATCATATCCTCGGCCCGCTTCAGGATCTCGCCGGCCATGATCACCGCCGTGGTGGTCCCGTCGCCGACCTCTTGATCCTGGGCTTTCGCGACCTCGACCAGCATCTTCGCCGCGGGATGTTCCACGTCAATTTCCTTGAGGATCGTGACCCCATCGTTGGTAATCACGACGTCACCCATGCTGTCCACCAGCATCTTGTCCATCCCACGAGGCCCGAGGGTCGTCCGGACGGCGTCGGCGATGGCCTTGGCGGCCGCAATGTTGTTCGTCTGGGCGCCCTTGCCGCGATCGCGGCGGGTACCTTCCTTCAGAATCAGTATTGGGGTTGTTCCCATCATGATATCTTCTCCCTCTGCGGTGAAATCCTTAACTCCCTTATGTAATAGACCTTCTATATAAGGATTTGTCCCGGACGGGCCGCCCGGTCGTCAGACTTCTCGACGGACCGTGATCGGGATGAGCTTTTTCTCAAACTCGAGCTCTGCGATGTCGACGGGGTCTACGAGGTCCTCGGGAATCGCCAGGATGACCGGGGCGCCCATGGCGATTTGCAGGGCCCGGGCTCCTATGATACGCGCCCGTTCGAAACGGGTAAAGTCCCGGATTCTGCCTCCCCCCTTCCCCCTTAGCACCTGATTGGTCGGTGAACGCGAGCCTCCCGGGAGCCACCGGCGAGCCTTCGTTCCCCAGCAGCGAAGCTAGTGGCATTTCGCCCCAGGTGCCGTCAATGCCCCACCGAGACTTTCGCCTCGTTGATTCGCCTGGCCCCGGAACGGTTACGCACTAGCCCTTATGGGACTCCGAACTAAATGGCCTTCCTATTAAACCCTTTACTGCACAGGCTGGCTAGGGCGTTCGTTATTGCCCTCGATAATGCCGGCCGAAGGTATAAGGCACCATCGCGGGAGAGAACGCAGTCGTCCTACGCCGACGCGACGCGTTCCCCAACCCGCACGCGAGGCGGGGTTCAGGGAGGCGGCGATCCAAAATGGAAGCGAAGTTGGAGGAATCGTCCGGCGCGTTCTTGGGAGAAGCCTTTCCCTCGGGGTCCGCGACCCTCCTCCTGACCCCATCCGGACCCGAACGAGAGGCCTTTCTCGTTCCCCTGATCCTTCATGCACTGCACGAGGAAGCGCCGCTTCTGGCCGTTCTCTCTAATACCTCCCCAAAGAAGATCTTGACCAAGCTCGACCTCGCCGGAAGGGAGGGGAAGTCCGCCCTCCTCAAAGGCCGGTTTCGCATCCTGGACTGGTACTCGCACAAGGAGGGTCCGGTGACGGAGATGGTCGAGGAGGGGGGTGTCCTCCGGTGTCCGGGGAAGCTGGAGGCCCTCGAACCGGCGCTCGACAGATTCCTCGATGGGAAGGACGGCCGGGGACTCGCCATCCTGGAGTTCCTGACGGACGCCACGTGGTTCGGCAAGGAACGGGCGCTGGATCTGGCGAGGGCGATTCGGGACAATGCAATGCGAGCCTACGGCAAGGCGATCCTCGTGCTCGATGCGGAATTGGTCGCCCCTGACGTGATGACGCGGCTCGAGGGGATGGCCGACGGTGTCGTTCGGTTGCTTCGAGAACGAACTGAGGTGGGGCCGGCCTGGAAAGTCTCGGTGGCGAGTTCGGGGAAGAAGGCCAAGGATCACTATCTGTCCATGAAGCCCCCGTTCGTAGGGTTCACGATCACAGAGCAGCCGGAGGCGGCGCTGGTCTCGCGGTTCCTCCCTCCCCAGGCGCTCGAAGCGTCTCGCTGTCCCAAGTGTGGGGCTCCCATGGAAGACGAGGCCTGCATCGCATGCGGATACGGGTCGGATGAGACTCGTATCAAGCAAGTCCGGCAGGTCCTCCAACGGTGCGAGGATCGTCTGACGGAAGACCCCACCGACACCGATGCCCTCTTCACGAAGTCCGTCGCCCAGGCCAGGCTGCGTGGATACGAGGAGGCTATCGAGACCCTCAACGGGCTCGCAAGACTCGACCCTCGATACCCTGCCCTATGGATGCTCAAGGCGAAGATCTACGAGCGAGTCGGAGACGATCTCAAGGCCAAGCTCTGCCGCCAGCGGGCCCTGGAACTCGAGGAAACGGAATCGGGCTCGGCCCTCGCCATTCACCAGGGCAAGGCGGGCTTCCAGTGCCCTCTCTGCCGACGTTGGCTTCCGACAGACGCCACGGCCTGCCCGTGCGGGGCCGAATTTGACGAGGACGAACCCGCATGAGCGGGAGTTGTCCCCCGACCTAAACGGTCCGACTCATGGAAAGCGTCGCTCTCTCCTCGCCCTGACCCGGTCGGGGGATTGTGGGATACCGGGGTTGACCCCACTCACCAAGGCGAGCGCCTCGTCGTGAGGGCACCGTACGATATCCACCCCTGCATGCATCGCGGTTCACGAGTCCCCACGACCTTCGCGAGGGGCACGTCATCATCCTCTTTCGACCATAAACCCCTTTCGCTCGAGACGTCAGAACTTTAAGAGGCGGACCGCGTGAGCGCCGCGTGACCGTTTCGGAGGTCCTTCCGTGGGTCGCTCTCCGGCGGGGAAGGCCCCGCGACCCGACCGGGAAGACCAGGGGGGCTGGAGACCTCGGGATGCTCCGGGACGCGGGGAAGAAGTACGGACGAGTTTTGATTTGGGACCTCGAGGGCACGACCGGAGGAGTTCCCCAACTCAAGGTCTACCGTCGGTTCGAGGGGAGGGGACTCTGGGTCGAAGGTGGGGCCCGAACCCTTGGCACCTTGGTGGACGTCTTGATTGCGGGGGCGGAGGTGGCGGTCATCAACGGGCGTCGGATGGGGGGATCCGAGGTGCTTTCGGAGGCAAACGAGCTCACAGGCCAGTTGGCGTTCTGCGTGGAGGAGGGGCCCGATTTGAAGCGGGGAGGCCGGGATCCGCAACGCGAACCCTTCGATCTCTTCCGAGAGGCACGCGAGGCCGGGATTGAACGGGGCGTGTATCTCCATTACCCCCTTCTCCGCGAGAGGCCCTCGTGGATCGAGGAACTCGAAGACATGGAACTCTATGTGGGGCCCGTTCAGGTCGCCGGGGGGCAACCCCAGGTCGAAGGACGCGTGGTCGCCAACCTCTATGAGTTGGTCTGATGGAGGACCTCAAGCGGACCATCTATCTCCTCTTCCATCGGAAGGGTCGGGAACGGATGTCGGAGCGAGAGTTCGTACTCTCGGCCTCGATGGACCTGCGCTGGTTTCCCCCGAAGGAAGCCCAGCGACTCCTCGACCTTAGTGTGCAGAAAGGCCTCGTCACGGTGGTGGA
>JAUVFR010000051.1 GCA_030594205.1 Methanobacteriota archaeon | reverse complement strand
GCTGCTGAAGAGGTCAATCTGGTCCCGCTTGATGGGGTCGATGGTGAAGGGGTGGCCCGCTCCCAGGGCGGCGTCCACTTCGGCCACGGCCTCGTCGGTGACGAGGTGGCCGTCCCCCACGCCCCCGGCGTTCGAGACGGTGATGAGGTTGATGCGGCCCTCCACGCCCAGGTCGGTCTGGAGGGCGTCGAGGGGGAGGAAGAGGTTGGCGGCCGTCTGCCAGCCGCCCCGGCCTCGGTCCTGCACGATGTCCCGGACGCTCAGGTAGAGGACCTGCCCGTTGACGAAGGCCTCCAGCTCGTCACCTGCCTCCGCCTCGATTCCCGTGGCCAACTCGCGGTTCAAGTACACCTGGCCCGGGGAGAGCTCACTCCCGTCGACCTCCGTCCCATCCTCCAGGAGGAAGACACCGAGGTCGAGGGCGGGGTCAAAGCCGATCAGGTTGAGGTTGGGCGTGACGAGGCCCGAGCGGTTGGTCCGGACCGAGGCGGGAAGGAGGATGCGGGGTGCGAGGCCGTCGACGTGTTCCATCGTCGGGAGCTCCACCTGGAGGTCATCGTGGACTGTCTCGTTGAAGAAGGTGGGGTTGCCCGCCTCGTCCTCCTGCTGGATGAGCTCGTCCACCAGGTCGGTCCCCCGCAACACGATGGCGGTGACCGTGGCGTCGAAGCTGGCGTCGATGACCAGCGCACCCGAGATGATCGAGGTTGCCACCGTGAGCCCGGCGATGGCCAGGGCCATCTGGGTCTTGCGACGGATGAGGTTCCGGAGGGCGATGCGCAAGAGCAGCCGTTTCCGCGCCGCCGCCCCGAAGACCAGGATCAAGGCGCCGATGGCCAGGATGAAGGAGACGTTAGCCAGAGTGATCTCCAAGCGACACCTCCTGGAGGGTCCGTTCTTCCGCCACCATGCCGTCCCGGATCGTCAGGATGCGATCGGCATACCCCGTCACGGCGGGGTCGTGGGTGACGACGATGAGGGTGAGGCCGTGGGCCTTGTTGAGCTGGCTGAGGAGGGCCACGACCTCCTCGCTGGTCTCGGCATCGAGGTTCCCGGTGGCCTCGTCGGCGAAGACGACCTCCGGGTCGTTGACGATGGCCCGGGCGATGGCCACCCGCTGTTGCTGACCCCCCGAGAGCTCCAGGGGCCTCCGATCACCGTCGCCCTCGAGCCCCACGGCCGCCAGGGCCTTCAAGGCCCGCTGCCGAGCCTCCTTCGCCCCGACGCCGAGGATGAGGAGGGGCATCTCCACGTTCTCCACCGCCGTGAGGACGGGGATCAGGTTGTAGGACTGGAACACGAATCCCATCTTGGCCGCCCGGTAGTCCGTGCGATCCCGGTCCGAGAGGCTCGACAGGGGGAGGCCGCGGATGGACACGGTCCCTGCGGACACGTCATCGAGGCCCGAGAGAACGTTCAGAAGCGTCGTTTTCCCGGAACCCGAGGGGCCCATGATGACGAGCATCTCCCCCCGCTTCACCTCGAGGTCGATGCCCCGAAGGGCCTCCACCTGCACTCGGCCGGTATCGTATACCTTCCGGATCGCCTCGGCCTTCAGGATGGGTTCCCCGTCCAAGGGAGCCACGACGAGGCCGCCCGCACCCGGACCGCCGTGGTTGATCAACGCATCCCGGCGCTTCTCATCCAGCTCCTCGCGCAGGACGGTGACCTGGGAGAGGAGGAGGAAGACGAGGGCGAGGATCGCGACGAGGGACGTGATGAGGAGTTGCTGTTCGAGCCCGTCGTAGAAGAGATCGAAGACTTCGAACCGAATCTCGTAGAACTGGTCGAGGATCGTGAGAGCGGCGGCCCCGGCGGCGACGACGGCGAGGACGAGAGCAAGGACGCGGGAAAAGTTCATGGAGGTCACATCTAGCGCTTTACTTACAAAACTAAATGTAAAATGTATTTCTCCACACTTGACTGACACTTATGCTATCATCTCCGACTATCGCAACCACGCCAAAGTGGGCAGAAATGCCCTGATTGGACTCGTGAGGGAGTGAGTTTAAACATGTTCGGTGAAAACCAGGTCTCCCTCTATATGGACCTGTTGCAGTGAGTCTCGTGGATGAAGGGAGAATCACCCATCTTCCCCGGTCGCGAGGGCTAGAAAGCGGCTTAGAATGATTCTCCGGACGAGAAAGAGGGAGAGGTTCAACCCCCCCTTGCGGGGTTCTCCTCATTCTGACTTCTCTTCTTCGAGCTCCTCCTCTCTTTCTCTGCTTCTCCTGGGATGCTCTACGCTTCTTAGACTGATCTGTATTCAGAGAAACTCGGTAACGGCCTTCTGGCGGCTCTCCCTTGTCTCAACCGACCTGAACCTGCAGTAGGCTGCAGGCAGCGACCTACGCCCTGCGCACACCTGTAATCCTAACGTCCACACGATGGTTGTTGCAGTCGTTCACAGTATGACTGACAGCCCCGGGTACACTTGTTCCCCGGGGAACGTAGAACGTGTCCTCGCTCCCGATTGCCCCATCGACCATGACGGCAACCGTAGCGAATCCATCCGCCTCCCCCGTGTTTATGAGGGTGAACCCGAAGAAGAACAGCTGGGAGCTGCTGAATCCACAACCCCCGACCCACGCTTGAGATTTGTCTGTGAGAGTGATGTTGGGCTGTTTGAGCGCCTCCTGAATGAACGGGACCGAGATGATCGCCGCGCTGATGGCAATCGCGGCCACGATTATTGTCCAGATGAGCTTCTTGGATTCGGGCCGCGGCGGGTCTGCCCTTCCCCCTTCCTCCGCCCCCATGCGAGAGGACATCCTCTATGGCATGATAAGGATTCTCACATCCCCGGTTTTCGCAGCCGCAGCGTCCCATCCCCGATATAGTCAAACTCCATCTGGTCCTCTGCCTCGATGCCGACCAGCCCCCGGACCCTCTCCCTCCGGCTGAAGGACCTGGAGGGACGGGGGTGGGTGCGCCGGGAGGTCCTAGAGGACCGTCCGCCTCGGGTCCTTTACTCCCTCACCGACGCGGGGACGATGGTGGCCAAGATGGCCCGGGCCCATGTACCTCTACATCCGCCTCCTCGAGGGGGAGACGGAGGCCGAGAGAAGCTAGGGGCCGGACCCTCAACCCCTTGAACGTCTCCTACTGCTTCCCAGGCAAAGCGTCGGCTGTTCTAGGCGTGGCTAGGGTCGTCCGACCGTGGAGCTGAGCCGCCCGCTCACATGCCTTGTTCGGTGTCTCGATCGGCCCGATGGTTAGGGTCCCTTTCGCACGCCCCAATACAGGACGAACAGGACGGCGGCCAGTACGATGCCAATGACCGCGATGATGATCGCCATCAAGAGCTGGTTCTGCAGGCCGGCCAAGTTGCCTTGGGCGGTGTTGAGGCCGCTGTTGGCGTTGTCGAGTTCCTGCTGCAGGCCCGGAACCGGGTCGTCGAAGGTCACGCTGACCGAGGTCGACCCCGAGTTGCCCGCGAGGTCCGTCGCCACGGCAGTGATGGTGTTGGACCCTGGCGCCAGTGCCAGGCTGAACGAGAACGCACCGTTTGCGTCCACGCTGACCGCGATCCCGTTCACGGAGACGGAAGCTCCCGCCTCCGTGGATCCGGTCACCTTCACGCTGGCCACCCCCACCGTGGACCCGGAGGAGGGACTGCTCAGCGAGATCGTCGGATCAACGGTGTCGACAAGGATGTCAACGGTCGTGCTAGCGCTGTTCCCTGCGCCATCCGTCGAGACGATGGGGATGCTGTGAGCCCCGTCGAGCAAGGTCAGGGTGACCCGGAAGGTTCCCGTGATGCCTACGGACACTGGTGTCCCGTTCACCGTCACCGTGGCCCCGACCTCCGTGGAACCCGCAAAGGAGACCACGTTGTCGTTCGCGATGGAGACTACGGGCTCCGTGATGACCAGGTCCGGCACAGTGGCGTCGACAGTGAACCTCCAGGACGTCCGGTTCTGACTTCCGGTCTCGTCGTGGATCTCCACGAAGACCGAGTGCTGGCCGTCCGCGAGGGCAAACGGCAGGTTCAGAGACATGCCCGTCGGCGTGGTCACCGCCAGACTGCTGAGGTCGGCACCGTCGAGGATGAAGATCAGGGAGCCCTGATCCACCGCATCCTCGAAGGCGTCCGGTGTGTCCTGCCAGTTCAGGCCAATGGTCGGCGTGTTGCCGGCAAGGATCGCGCCATCGGCGGGTGTCTGACCGGACAGCATGGGGGGCAGGTCGGGGACCAGCGAGACCACAATCGGGATGGCTCGCGGGAATTGCGTGGACCCGACGAAGATGGTCCCAGCGAAGGTCTGCGAGATGTGCGGTAGAGTCCAATCTACCGTG
>JAUVFR010000033.1 GCA_030594205.1 Methanobacteriota archaeon | reverse complement strand
TCCCCCCTGCCGCGAAGAGGAACATCCAGCCCACAATACGAGGCTGGCCAACCAAGAGGAAGAAGCCCAATAGCGCCGCGATGGGGCCAAGGATCGCCATGACGCCCAGAATGGCGAGGCAGCGTCGTGCCGTGCGGCCCCCTTCCTTGAGCTCGCGGTAGGAGTTGAATCCCTCCGGGAGGTTCTGTGTGCCGAAGAGGAAGGCCAAGAGGGGGCCCAGGGGTCCCCCCGCGGCGAAGTCTGCACCCAGCTCGATGGACTCCGGGAAATAGTCGGCAACGAGGTCTATCGACTGAGCGGCCATCTGGCCGCGCATCTTGATGGCCCGATTGATCGCGAGAAACACCAGGGCTCCGGAGGTGAAGGCCAGGATGGCCTCGGGAAGACTCACCACCTCGAGGCCCAGAGGCACGAGGACCAGGGCCACGGCGGATAACACGACCCCGCCCCCGAAGGCCACGAGGAAGGAGAGGAGCTCCATCCGAAAGTGGCCCATCCTGAGCCTCTCCCAGTAGGCGAAGAGGCCTCCGACCGGGATGGCCGCTCCTGCCAACGAGGCGAGCAAGAGGAGGGTCGGCAGCTCACTCATGGGATGGAAATCTTCTGGTTACCCCGCGGAGAGCCCGTGCTCGTGGAGGACGTGCTGATACTGAGCCGGCGTCAGAATGGTCCACAAGGAACGCTCCACGATCTCACTCAGGGCGGGATGGATGTGCATCCCGTTCAAGATGGGCAACGCGCTCCGGTCCTCCGTGTACATGAGGTTGATGACCTCTTGGATGAGGACGGAGGCTTGAGGTCCGATGATGTGGGCCCCCAGGATGCTGTACGTCTCCCGCTCCAGGATTATCTTGACGAAGTAGTCCTTGACGCCCATCGCCTCGCCCTTCGCCGCGTCCTCGTAGCGATAGAAGCCGATGCCGACCTTGTCCTCCCCGTACTCGGCCACGGCCTCCTTCTCCCTCATACCCGCACCGGCCACTTCAGGGTACGTGAACACGGCATGGGGGATTGCGTGGTAGTCGGGGTGGGTCTCGTGTTTGAGGACGGCGTTGTAGTAGGCCACCGTCGCCTCGTAGTTGGCAGTATGCTTGAAGTGGTGGCGCCCCAGGGCGTCCCCGAGGGCGTAGACGTTGGGCTGCGAGGTCTGGAGGTGCTCGTCCACGACGATCCACCCACGGTCGTCCGTCTTGATGCCACCCTCCTCCGGATGGAGCCGGTGGGTCGTGGGGCCGCGTCCCGCAGCCACGAGGATCTCGTCCGCCGTGACGGTCCGTTCCTCCCCGCTGTCCCGATCCACGGCAACGAGCTGCTTATTTCCCCCGCCCTCCCGCGCCGCGCGAACTTCGTGATTCGTGAGGATAGTCATGTGCTTCCCGAGCTCTCGCTTCGCCAAGACGGAGATCTCCGGCTCCTCCTGGGGAAGAAACTGAGGATTCCGGCCGAGAATCGTGACCTCCGACCCCATGGCCGCGAGGAAGTGGCCGTACTCGGCCGCGATGAAGCCGCCCCCGATAACCGCGGCGGTCTGCGGAAGCTCCGTGATGTGAAGGAAGGAGTCGCTCGTGAGGTACCCCACCTCTTCCAAACCCTCAATCGGAGGAATGATCGGCTCAGAACCCGCCCCCAGGAAGATGAGGTCGGAACGGATGGTCTCCCCCGCCACCTCCATGGTGTAGGGCTCCACGAAATGGGCCTCTTCGTGGTAATAGTCGATGTTCTTGGACTCGGTAAGGCCCCGTTCGACCCGTGCAATGTCGGCGTCGATGATGGAGCGCATCCGCCCCATCACCTGCGCAAAGTCAACCTTCTCCACTTTCACCTCGATCCCGAAGAGGCCGGCCCGCTCAACGGTCCGAATGACCTCTGCCGGGTACAGGAGGATCTTCGAGGGGATGCACCCCCGGGTCATGCAGATCCCACCGGCCTCATCCTTGTCGATCACAGCGGCCTGGGTCTCCGGGTCTCGATTGATCATTCCGTCGATGACGTGCATGACGGATCCGGTCCCGATGGCGATGACGTCGTACTCCTTCACGGTCGGATACCCCTCGTCGCCAGCCGGCCGGTGCTAGAAAAACGCTTTGCTAGTTGGTTGGAAGGGGAGTGGGACGGCGCTATCCTGCCTTCCACAACACTTCGAGGACCGAGGCATAGGCCTCCTGCAAGCGGGTTTCGTCGTTCCGCTCATCGGAGGAGAGCTGAGGCAACCGAAAGCTTTGCATGGGCTTCACGTAGCGCAGGAGGCCGGCCATGGTCCGCCCCCCAACCACCTCCTGTGCCTTGGCGACGTCATGCGGGTCAAGGAGGAAGGCCGCGCCTCCACCGACGGAGATCATGAGGTCGACTTCCTCCGGCTCGAGGCGGAGGGGCCAGATCGTGTCGCTGTGGCTCTCGAGGAGGAGGTGTTCGCGCTTGGCCGACACGACCTCGAACACCTCTCGGATGGGCTCGTCCACAGAGGCCAGGCCCTCGGCGACCGGGGAGTGGTGGAAGGGCGTCGTCTGATCCGCCTTCTCCACCAGGCTGTCGAGGAACTCAGGGGGGGCCACGAACAGATGGGGACGACGATTCACGAACAGGGTGCTGTGGCCACGGGCGTCCGTGAGGCGCTCCGCGAGAATCCCGTCCTCCGTGTCCCCGAGCATGTGCTCCTCTTCCTCCTTCAGGCGCAGCGTGTCGAGGGGGCAGACCATCTGATGGTAGGGATTGAGAAGAGGCAACTCCGGGGGATCCCGACTCAAGGCGTGGAGTGTGACGGCGTCCAAACTCACCAGTAGTCCCATTTCTTGGACCGCTCGGGAGTGATCGTAGTGTTCCCAGTAGTTGTGGGCCGAGCGGGGTTTCATCGCGACGAAGTCGTCTCCCGCCTCTCTCGCACGGAGGAGAATCGCGCGGACGAGGGTCGTCTTTCCCGCGTGGTAGGCCATGAGACCGTTGACGAGGATGAGCATCAGGTTCCTCCGGGGGCGGAATCCGGGTCCGCGAGGCTTCGAAGCAAGGGGATGGCCTTAATCTTCGCCTCAGGGAGGAGATCCCAATGGATTCCGTCCGGCCGCACGTGAGTGGACTTCGTGGGGACCACATGATCGGGGGCCGCTACATGATCGACCGGAATCTCGCTCTTCCGCGTGGAACCACCCCCGCAAGGCCGACGATGTCATCGAAGCCGAGTCGGTACTTAGGGTTTGGTCCTCGCCGGCTCAACCTTTAACTAGCCCGCGGTTTAGAGCCGCCCGTGGCTTCCGACCGGCGCGCGCTTGTGGCCATGGGCCTGTATCACGCGGCCAACGATGGAACCGTCGTGGCGATTCCCGCCCTCTTCCCCCTTCTTCTCGCGGAGAACCTCCTGACGAGCTTCACCCAGGTCGGAATCCTCCTTGCGGTCGCCCTGGGGGTCACGGTGGTCTTTCAGATCGTCTTTGGCACCTGGAGCGATCGCGGCCCCACGCGCCTCCTCCTCCCCGCCGGGATGGTCATCCTGGGCGTGGCATCCCTCTTCACCGCGCTAGCCCAGACCTTTGCCGTGCTTCTTCTCTTCGTCGCCATCGGGCGGATCGGGGCGAGCGTCTACCACCCGGTAGGCATTTCCTGGATCGGCAGGGTGTTCAAGCGGGACATCGACCACGCCATGGGCTTCCAAAGCGCCCTGGGTGACCTGGGTGTCATCGTGGCCTTCGCGTCCTCGGGCTATCTGGGCCTCCTGTTTGGGTGGCAGGTCCCCCTGCTCCTCTGGGGCGGATTCGCCCTCGCTGCGGCCCTCGTGGGATATCTTCTCTCCCGCCAGGTGGCTTCGGAGTCCGCTACTAGAGGGACTCCGAAAACGCCACCATGGACGAAAATCCTCCGGCGTGTGTCCCTCTGGATTGTGCCTCTGAGCATCGGCGGGGCCGCCTACACGATCACGATAGGCTTCGGGAACTCCCTCCTCGTCCAACGGCTTGCTTTCACGGAGGACACGGCGAACTTCGTCATTGCCCTCTGGATCGGCGCAGGCGTCCTCGCTGCCTACAACTACGGCCGCATCAGCGCGGCCCTCGGTCGGTTCCGTTCCCTCCTCCTAGCCTACTTCATCGTTGGCATCGCCGGACTGGTGCTGAGCTTGACACCGCCGCCCACCCTCCTCATCCCGACATTCCTGTTGTTCGGCGTCGGCCTCTTCATCACCTACCCCGCTCTCTTCGCCTTCATCTCGGAATCGACAGAGGACGTGATCGGGGGGGCCACGTTCGGCATCGTCTTTGGGTTGCAGCTCGTGGGAGGTGCTTTCGCCGGATATGCGGCCGGCGTGATGGCGGATGCGTTCGGCATCCACACGCCGTTCCTCCTGCTGATGGGTCTGGGCTTTGCCGGCTTCCTGCTCCTGTGGGGCGCGACCCCCGCCGAGTTGCGGAGCCAGCGTCCCGGGAAGGACATATCCGAGGCGACCGGCTAATCGACACCTCTGGGGGTGGCCGCCCTCCGCTCAGGAGCCCGGGGGTCGCCCCTCTTTCGCAAGACCACGTGCGTAGATCGCTAGGAACAGCCCAGCGACGACGACAATCGTGTTCCCGGACAGCGTGGCGTTTCGTCCCAGGATCGAGGTGATCAGGTAAATCAGGACGGAGAGGAGGCTGAACCCGACGGCGAGCCCGATCAGGAGCCGGCCGGTCCTCGCGTGGTCCCGGAAGAAGAGGATTCCGGCGACGATCGCCGCCAGCCCTCCAAGAGACGCGATCAGCAGGACGAATAGGCCCAGGGGCCGGATGAGGGCCGCAGCAGCCGGAAGGAGGGAGGCGAGGAGGGAAAGAATCGACTGCCAGAAGCCCACCGCAGAGAAGTGACCGAGCTCAAGGAGGATGCCTCCGAGGATGGCCACGCCCCCGGCCCGTCGCACCCGACGCGAGGCAGTCATGCGCCCACGAGTTCCTGGACCTTCCGCATCCCCTCGGGATGACGGTCGAAGTACGAGCGTGCAGGTTCCAGCAGTTGGGTCAGGTGACGCGCCGCCGCGGCCTTGAGGTCCTTGGGGTGGAGATCTCCCTTGCGGTAATCCGCCTCCAAGGCCGAGTACGCCTCGTACGTCACGTCCCCACCGTGGCGGTCCTCACGCTCCACGGTAAGGGGTGCGGAGCGGGGGAACAGGAGGTAGCGGTAGAACTCCAGGAGGGGGTTCCCTTGGACTTCCCGAGGAGGGCCGTAGGCCCGGTCGACCTTTTTGGCGATCGTCTCGGGCGTGTCGTGGATGAAGATGCTCGTCTCGGGGCGAGATTTGCTCATCTTGGAGTCCCAGGAATCCATCCGCCCGCCCCCCTGCAGCCCCGTGAGGAGGGGGGTATGGAGGGCCACGACCTGTTTCCACCCCAGCTTCGGCGCGACCTCCCGGTAGAGCATGTGGCCATGGCGCTGGTCCATTCCCCCGTACGCGAGGTCCAGGTCGAGGGTATGGATGTCCGCGACCTGCATCGCGGGGTAGAAGAGCTTGGAGGCGTCCAGATCTGCCTCCTCCTCCTTCCGCCCCATGATGTCCAAGGCGCGTCGGATACGTGCGAGGGTGGAGGCCTTCGCGACCCGCAGAACGTTGCGCCAGTACCCCTCCTCTTGGACGAGGTCGCTGCCAGACACGAAGCGGACCGAGTCCGGCACACCGAGGGCCCCGTAGGCCTCGACAAAGTAGGTAGCACAGCGTCGGATGGCCTCCCAGTCCCCTCCGAACTTGTCGTTGATGTAGGCGTGCCAATCGGCCAGGAGGACGGTCATATCGAATCCCGCCTCCACCAGGTCCTTGACCTTCTCGGCCACGATCGGGCCGGTTCCGAGGTGCAAGAAACCGCTGGGCTCAAGGCCGATGTACGCTCGGGGCTTCCCGCCGCCTTCGAGCAGGGCCGTTAGCTCGGCCTCCGTCACCACCTCGACGGTGTTTTGGAGGACGCGCTCGCGGCGTGGGACGGCCGACATGCAAGGGGCTAGAAGGCGTCTCGATTAAAGGTTTCACGGGAGAGAGCACGGCGGCATCTGGAGGGTTTATAGCGGTATCCCGAATCGTCTCCCTGTGGTCAGGAAGGTTCGAACGGGAATTCGGACCGCCTCGAAGGTGCAGGAGCGGGAGCTCATCACCAAGGCGAAGGCCCTCCGGGACCGACCGGAGCTTCTGGTTCCTTCGTGTTTGGCGGAGAGCTGTCCCCGCTGCCCCTTCGACGCCATCCTGGCCAAACTGCAGAAGGTCGCTCCCGCAGCGGAGGACGAGTCCCGGCTCCAGTACATGGCCCGCCGAGGCCATCCCCTGGCCCGGGCGTACGCTGCGACCCTCCTCGTGGGCCTGCAGGAGAAGGCCGACTATCTGGCCCCCGCCAAGACGCCCTTCGGGACCTTCCACTACGCCCACCGGGGGCGAGCGCCTCGTGAACAGCTCGTGGGCGTTCAATACTACAACGTGCCCGAACTCCGGCTGTTGACCGTGGGTGAGTACGCACGGAAGCATCGCCTCCACGTCTACTCCCTCCGAGAGAGCATGGTCACGTCTTGCCGCGAGGATCGACCCCCCGAAGCGTTCGTCCAGGAGAGCCTCGCGAGGCTGAAACAGAACCTCACACAGGACGAGGATGGAGTGGCTTGCCCGCATGCGGGCACGCAGCCGACTCTTGTGGTGCATTGGCGAGGGGCGGGGATCAAGATTGCCCTCTGCGGCAAGTGTCAGCCTTCGGGTGGGAACCTCCCCGCGTTCTTGGCCGAACGGATGGTCGTGCCGGACCTGGCGTCCTCCTTCGATCTCTCCCTGCGCCTCCATCTCGAATGCGCGGGGGACCTGTGCGGGCTAGGGGAGGATAGGCCGCTGACCAGCGGGGCGGCGCTGCTCTATGTCGACGGGAAAAAGGACGCGGACGAGATTCTGAAGCGGGAAACGGCACGCGCCATCGAGGAGGCCACCGCGGCGGGTGCCTACATTCTCGGAGACCATTGCTTTGAGGACGATCCTGAGGCGTTCCTCCGGGCCGTGGGGGTCCCCGAAGGACTGAGACCGACCCTCCGTACCCTCCTGGAGGATCGAGAGGACGGCATCGCGGTCTCCGAGGCGAGCCTGGCTAAGCTGCTGGACGCCCTCGAGGAGGAGGACGTGGAGCGTCTTCTCGCCTCCCTCTTGGACGATCAGGAAATGGCCAAGGCGCTCTTGAAGGCCGCCCAGGCCGAGGGGAGAAGCCGCGAGCAGGTCGTGCAGGAAGCCTTGGACACTCGGAAGGACATGGATGTCCTCTCTCGGCTCCCGAGCTGGGACACGCTTCCGCCTTTGGCCAGCCTCGCCGACAGAGTCGCCCGGGCCTTCAAGACCGACGGGAAGGAGGAGGCCGTCATCCGGGCAACCCGCGGGCTACAGGCCGGGGGAAAGGAAAAGGTCGTATCCCTCGCGTTTCTCCTAGTCCTAGAGGCCGCGAAAGGGAAGGGATGGACCTTCCGGAAGGAAGAGCGGGAGCTCGCCGAATTCCTGACCCCCATGGCCCGAAACCTATTGGATTCGGTAGGCACGGGGTACCGGGAGTCCCTTCAGGCGCTCCTGAGGGCAAGCGGATCCAGCGAGGTCCTCCCTACGTGATGTGGGCATCCAGCACCCAATGGGACACCCCCGGTGCGTAGGCCTTCACCCTTCGAAGGTCCCAGGATTCCACCGTACGCCCAACCTCCTCGGCCACCGTGCGCAGACGGCGTTCGAGACGGTCCGCCACCGGGTCCGGACATGCCTCGTGGTAGTGGATCCAGCCCTGGTCTCGAAGGGCCCGGAAGGCAGCGGGCAAGAAACGAAACGTGTCTCGCAGGTAGCCCATGACCACGCGGTCCGCCATGTCCTCTGGGACCGTCTTCCGACAATCTCCCAGCCGAGCCTCCACGGTGGCTGCGCCGTTCATCTGCACGTTCTCACATAGGTAGCGGAAGGCCGTGGGATTGATTTCGCACGCAACGACCCGCCGGGCCCCTCCGTGAAGGGCCATGGGGAGGGCAAAGTAACCCACCCCCGCGAACATGTCGACGACCGCCTCATCGGGGAGGCAGACTGTACCCATCCGTCTCCGTTCCGCCAGATTCCCGGAACTGAACATGACCTGCGTTGGGTCGAGTCGGTAGCGGATGCCGTATTCTTGGTGTACGGTCTCCGTATCCTCCCCCCAGAGCGGTCGCGTCTGGGGGGTGCGCCACGCGCCACGAATCCCATCCGTCTCCTCGACGACGGCCTGCGCTCGAAGGGCGCGCCCGTAGGCTTCCCCCACGGCTTCCCGGTGAGCTTCCAACTCAGGAGGCAGCCGGAGGACGAGGACCTCGCCAATCCGCTCCCAACGGCGGGGCAAGTGTTCCTTCAGGGACTCAGGGAGGCGGGCAGTCGCGCGCACCGCCTGGTAGGGGGTCCCACGAGTCCTGTCCCACCTCACGTGGCCTGCGCTGAACTCCACGTTCCGCCATGGCGCCTCGGCACTCTTCTACCTTCGCCCCTCCGAGCCCGATGGTGGTCTCTCCGAGTGCGGGACGGCGGCAGAAGGCATATTCCATTGGTAAAGCGGCCGGAAATCTGTC
>JAUVFR010000052.1 GCA_030594205.1 Methanobacteriota archaeon | reverse complement strand
GTGGGCATCGCCCTGAGCAGCAGCACCCAGATCGCCCTCTTCGTCGCCCCAATCCTCGTGTTCGCCTCGCTGATCATCGGGAACGTGCTGACCTTTTCCTTCAACCTCTTCGAGCTCATCGCCATCGGCCTTGCCGTGGCCATCGCGGGGGCCGTCGCGCGGGACGGGGAGAGCAACTGGTTCGAGGGCCTGATGCTTCTCATCGTGTTCGCCATCATGGCCGTGGCGTTCTTCTTCCTGCCATCAATATGACGGGCTGAGTGGCCTGAATTCGCGGGCCCGGCATCTCCAAGGGGCGGGCCCGGGCCTCACGCCTTCTTCATGTGCAACCGGCCCAGCTCGCCCGATCGACGGGTGGCCTCCTCCACGGCGTCCATGAGGATGGCCCGGAAGCCGCTGCGCTCCATGAGATGGAGGGCGGCGATGGCCGTTCCGGCCGGGGAGGTGACCAGGTCCTTCAGGTGGCCAGGATGCCGGCCGTAATCTCGAGCCATGATGGCCGATCCGAGGGTCGTCTGTACGGCCAAGGCGTAAGCCTGATCGCGACTGAGGCCTACCTTGACCCCCGCGTCCGCCAGTCCCTCGATCAGCTGAAAGATGTACATGGGTCCCGTCCCGCTGAGGCCGGTCACGGCGTCCATGAGATCCTCCTCGACCTCCATCACCAGGCCCACGCTGGAGAAGAGCTCCTTCACGTAGGTAACGTGCTCCTCGTCGGCGTAACGACCCAAGGCCATCCCTGTGGCCCCCTGTTGCGCAACGACCGCCACGTTGGGCATGAGGCGAACCACCGGAACCTCCCCGTCCAAGATCTCCTCGATGAAACCGATATGAATTCCGGCGGCCACCGATACCGCAAGCTTCTCCCGGGTCATGGTGTGGGCCACCTCTCGCAGGACGACCGGGAGGACCTGAGGCTTCACGCTGAAGATCACAACGTCCGCCTGGGTCGCCGCGTCCGGGTTGCTCGTGATCACCGGGATGCCGAGCTCCTCCCCCAGCTCCTTCGCCTTGTCCGGGCTCGGGACGGTGGCCATCAAGTGCTCTCGATCGCTCCTACCTGCGGCCAGAAACCCGCGTGCGAGGGCCTGGCCGATGTGTCCGGCGCCGAGAATAGCGATGCGCTTCGAGGTCATGGAATGCCTCCCTGGGACCATGTCCCCGGGGGTCGAAAGGGTTTGCCCCATGCGCACGCGAGGCGCCGGGACTTCAGACCCTCTGCCCGGGTCTCAGCGTCGTCGGTCGCCGGGGGAATCACCGAAGTCGCGGATCCAGTCCTCGAGTTGTCGGGCCCGGGCCTCGGCGCTCTGCCAGCCACGCATGGCGAACGTGGCCTGGGTCTGAGCCCTGGATGCGCCTCGCTGTCCGAAGTAGAATCCAACGACCGTCGCGATGACTCCCAGGAGGATGGCCGCCAGCCGTTCCGCGTCGCCGATGCCCACCGTATACCAGGCGAAGACAATGGCTCCCAGGCCGAAGGAGACGACGAAGATTGCGATGAAGGCCCGGACCGATTCCCCCTGGGATCGGACATGGAGGACCGGCCCCCCTTGCGTCGCGGGAGGAGGAGGAGGGGGCGCGAGGGAGGGTCCAGGTGGGCCCTCTGCGGGGGCCGTCTCCTCGTTCGCAGCTTCCTCAACGGCCTCTCGAATGCGCTCGAGCTGAGCAGTCAGGTCGGTGATTCCGCGTTGCACCTCGTCCCTGTCACTCGGGTTCATGCGATTGTCCTCCCCTCCATGGCCGAAGGATTTCCCTCCGCCCCTCCCATGCGCAGACGCCAGCAGGCGTAATAAAGCCCTCATAAGATTAGCAAGCGTGATAATAGGAGTCCCTCCCCTGGCCGCAGACAGATGTTCCGCCCTCTGAGAATCTCTGCTGAGAATGCCGTCCTGCCTCTCAAATAGGCGCTGGCTCGATTTCTCAGGGCCAGGAGGAAGAGGCCACTTCCCACCGGCACCCAGGGTAGCGAGAGCATGCCGAGGCTGTGGATCCAGCCCCGCATAGGGCACGCCTTAGTCGTCGCAGGGATAGCCGGTGCCTTCGCCCTTTCACTTGCCTTCCCCATCGCCTGGGTGCTCACCGCGCAGGCCACGCACCTCATCCTCACCCTCGGGGGCATCCCCTCCGTACTCGTCTTCGCGCCCAACGATCCCACCATCCTGGTCCCCACGGGGGATGGGGAGGTCGCCGTGTTCTCCATACTCATCGAATGCTCCGGTCTCATCACCGTCGCCATCTTCGGCCTCCTCCTGGCCGCCACGATGGGCCTCCTGCAAGGTCCGCTGTGGTTCAAGGCGATCTGGGCCGTCCTAGGGACCGGCGTGGGCATCTTCTGGAACATCAACCGCCTCGTCCTGTCCGTCTCGGCCACGTACTACGCCGGGGTGGGGGCCTTCGAGTTCATCCACTTCCTCTTCGCCCCCATGGTGGACTTCCTCTGGATCGTCGTCGTCTGGTCCCTGGGGATGTCCCTCATGGGACGCTGGGCCCCGGAGGTGGGTTCGTGATCGAGTACCTCCTGATCCCCATCATCGGCGTCATGCTCGTCTACATGGTCCGCCACTACCTCTTCTCCTACCTCGCCCTTTTCCGCAAGCCCACGGAGCGGAGCTACCAGGAGGTGGCCGGCCTCCATCGCCCCTTCGTCACGATCCTAGTCCCCTGCCACAACGAGGCCAGGGTCGTCGGCAACCTCCTGCGGCGGCTCGGCGGGGTGACCTATCCCAAGGACCGCCTGGAGATCATCGCCATCGACGACGCCTCCACCGACGGGACGGGAGACCTCCTGGAGGAATTCGCCTCGCGATATTCCTTCGTGCGCGCCCTTCATCGGCCTCAAGGCGGTCAGGGGAAGGCCGCCGCCATGAACGCCGGGCTGAAGCGGGCGAAGGGGGAGGTCGTCCTCACCTTCGACGCGGACTACCTGCCCCAGTTCGACATCGTGGAGAAGCTCGTCGCCCCCTTTGTGGACCCGGAGGTGGGCGCCGTCCAGGGCCGAGTGACGGTCTACAACGAGGACGAGAGCTTCGTATCCAAGCTGGTGACCCTGGAGCGCATCGGGGGCTACCGGGTCGATCAGGTGGCCCGCGACCGCTTCGGTTTCATCCCCCAGTACGGGGGGACCGTGGGCGGGTTCCGCCGGGACCTACTCGTGGCCCTCGGGGGCTGGGACACCCACATGCTGGCCGAAGACACGGACCTCACCGCCAAGACGGTCCTGGCGGGGTATCGTGTTCGCTACGTCCTGGAGGCGGAGTCGTACGAGGAGGCGGTCACGACCTGGCGTGCCTACTGGAGGCAGCGCAAGCGGTGGGCCAAGGGCCACATGCAGTGCGCCTTCCGCCACAGCGGCGCCACTCTCCGCAGTCGTGGTCTCCGCCGGATCCAGAAGCTCGACATGCTCCTCTTCCTCTGGGTGTATTTCGCACCCGTCCTCGTGTTGTTTGGCTGGGTGGTGGGCCTGGCGGCCTTCATCCTGGGAGCCCCACCCCTTTTCCCGCTCTACATCGGCACCCTCACGGTGTTCACGTACAGCGCCGTCGGGAACTTCGCGCCTTTCTTCGAAGTGGGACTGGGGGTCTACCTGGACCGCCGCAAGGGCTTCATCCTGATCCTGCCCGGCCTCGTCGTCGGTTTCATCCTGAACGTCTTCATCTGCACCCTGGCGCTCCTGTCCCTCCTTTTCCGGAGGAACGGACACCACAAGTGGGCCCACACGGTCCACAACGGAAATGGCCAAACGAAAGCGGACAAGGCCCCTGTGGAGGGTGATTAGCTGGTGGAATTCTCGCTACCCTGGCTCCTCCTCCTGGGCCTTGTCCTACCCCTGGCCCTGACCGTGCCTCTCCTGATGGAGATCCGTCGCGGCAAGGACACGGGTCCCCGGAAGGTCCCGTCATCCACCCTGAAGCCTCCGCGCAAGCGCCGGCGCACGTCGCGTCAAGGCTACCGCGTAGAGGACCCGAAGGCCGTGCCCGGCCTGACCCAGGTGGGCATGGACCTGGGCATCCTCGAAGGCACGGAGATGGAGGGAAACATCGTCACGGAGGGGCGCCTGGGGTTGGCGCCCAACTCGACCCTGCAAGGCAGCGCCAAGGCCCGGAAGGGCATTCACGTCGGCGAGGGCGCCAAGGTCTTTGGCAACCTCATCACGGCCGCCGGTGTGAAGCTCGCACGCCTCAGCTACGTCCAGGGCCTGGTGTACGCCCTCGGGAACGTGGTTCTCATGCCGGGGGCCGTCGTCAAGGCGATCTACTCGGAGGGCCGGGTGGACGTCCACCCCGGCGCC
>JAUVFR010000007.1 GCA_030594205.1 Methanobacteriota archaeon | reverse complement strand
GCCCACCTCTACCTCGCGGAGAGGGGCGGAGAGACGATTCTGGTCTGCTCTGATTGCAAGGCGAAAGGAGATTGAGATAGTCCGGAAACCTTGACCGTTGCGAATACTTGTCCAATCACGTGAGAAGTTTGTCACGGTTCTTCCCACTTCGGGCAGATCGGCGGGAGGAATGGCGTAGGAGGAACGAACCGAGGGGAATCTATCGCGGTCTAGTCGTCTCGATTTGGACTCGTCGTCATTGCTCTGGGAGTTGTCGCCGCGGTCATTCTCAATCGGTGACGTTCACTCCATCGATTTCGCCGATTCCGCCTTTGGGCGCGAAACTGCCTCTTCCCGGAGGCGCGTTCGTCCAAGAGGTTAAGGCGAGTCCTTGACGTTCGTCCAAGGAGCGGCAGCGGCATTGATCGGCCATTGCGAGATGGAAAGCCTAGCAGACCCACCATGAAGCCATGGACGTAGGATGGCTCGCGCTCCTTGTTGTCTTGCTAGCGTCTCACGCAAGACGGACTGATCCGGAGGAGGGGACGGACCCCCCCATCGACTTGAGGCCCTCATTTGGCGGCTGAATAGCCTTTTCCGAACATTCCTACGGCCGCTATCGTCAAGAGTATCACGACGGCAGCTAGCCACGTCCAGAAGTTGAGCGGGATGCCCAGCCCGAATAAGGTGTTCAACCCCCAGATGAACGCGAAGGGCCAGAGCGCAATGAATGCTCCCCCAACCACAATCATGAGAGCGATGGATAGCGCGCTAAATCCTCCATACGGGCCTTTGAATATTCTCCCCATCATTTTCTCCTTCACCTCCCCCCGGTGTAGGAGGCCGAGGCGAACGAAGTATAAGTAGCTTAAATAGCGGACGCGGAGGGATTTGAACCCTCGACCGCCGGCTTAGGAGGCCGGTGCCATATCCAGACTAGGCCACGCGTCCCGGCCGTTGAGGGGTGAGATGGCTATTTAACGGTGCCAAGGGGAGCGGGGCCAGCGTAATAAGGCCCGCTTCCGTTTCTCTCACGATGGCTGCGACGGACCACTGGTCCTTCGACGCAAATGGGCTCGATGCATACGTGGTCGTTGATCGATGGTATCATGGACTAGCCGCCGGTGGCCTCCGCTTCTCTCCCAGTGTCACATTGCCCGAGTTGGAACGACTGGCGCTCACCATGACCCGCAAATGGGCCATCCTCGACCTGCCCTTCGGAGGTGCGAAGCTAGGGATTCGAGGGGATCCCGAAGGGTCGGAGAAGGAGATCGCGCTCCAGGATTTCGGCACGGCGGCCCGCGATGTAATGCGGAATCGGATCGTAACGGGCCCCGATCTCGGGACAGACGGACGCGACATTTCGGTCTTCTATCGGTCCATGGGAGAGGATCCGTATCAGAGCGCGGCGGACCCGCTAGCCCGCATGGGGTTCCACCCGACCCCTCGTCCCCGCTATACACGACTCCTGAAGGAGATCGACGAGGTGAGCACGGGGCTCGCGGTCACTCATGCCGCGCTCGCCGCCTGGCAGCAGGTACGGGCCTCCGCGGACCCCCCGACGGTCTCCATCCAGGGGTACGGAAGTGTCGGCCGGGTCGTCGCGGAAGAGTTGGCTCGACGGGGAGCCCGGGTCCTCTGTGTGGCGGATGCCGAGGGCTCCCTCCGGCATCCGGACGGCCTCGAACTCGAAACATTGGCTGGGGGGCCAGCGGGCCTGATGAATCGTACTCGCCTCCCCCCCGGGACCGAAGAGGCGCCCCGGGAAGCCTGGATGGAGTGGGAGTCCGACCTCCTCGTCCCTGCGTCCGTCCCTGACGCTATCAACCGTGAGAACGTCGGCGAGGTGAAGGCAAAGATGATCGTAGAAGCTGCCAACATTCCCATCCCGGAGGACATCGAAGAGGAGCTCCATCGCCGAGCCGTATTCGTTCTCCCTGACTTCCTCGTCAACGGGGGCGCCGCAGCGACCTATGGCCTCCTTCTGATCCGAGAATGGTCGCGGAAGGAGAGCTTGCTCCGAGAGGTCTTCCGCCGGATCGTGGGCGCCACGGCCGACGTGGTGAATCGTTCCATTGCGGAAGGCCGGAATCCTCGAGAGGTGGCGGTCGAGATGGCGGAGGCGCGCCTCAGGCCTCCGGGGTCTCCTCTTCCGTAGGCACTTCTTCCTTCGGCGTCGTGTACTCTTCCAAGAAAAGGATGGTCTTCAGGCCGGCATACTCGCGGAGGTCGCTGACGATCCGGAACTTGTTGACGAACCAGGCCTCGTCCACCTTGCTGGTGTCGGGGAGGATGATGGATGCCTTGCCCTTCTCCACCTTGATCTGGAAGTCATCGGAGGAGCCGTAGTCCATCTCGATGATGGCCTTCACCTTCGCCTTCGCCGCCTTTACCTTCTTCAGGACCTTGAACTTGTAGCGGAGGGTCCGGCCCGCCAGGGGATTGTTGAAATCCACCCGAACTCGACCGGCTGTGACCGCAGTCACCGTTCCCTTCCGATTGCGAACCTGGACCTCCATCCCCTGTTGGGGCTCGATCTCCCGCCGACGGAACTCTCGCAGGGGGAGTAGCTCGACGAGCTTCGGGTCCCGCTCGCCCATCCCCTGGGCCGGGGGGATGATGACCTCCTTCTCCTCACCCACCTTGGCGTTGAGGATGGCCTGCTCTAGCCCCTCCGGGAGGCGCCCACTCCCCACAATGAAGGGGAACTCGCCATACGTCCGCTTCTCGTCGAAAAGGTCGGCTTCCTTGGCCCGGTCCTCATCGGTCGTATCGAAGAGCTGGGGGTCGCTGCCAGGATTCTCGATCCACCCGTCGAACGCGATGTAGACCAGGTTTCCCTCCTTGATGGCTTCGGCCATGGAACCCTCACACTGCAAGCCAAGGGGCCGATAAAACGTTACCGAAGCCCTACCGGTGGACCTCGTACCCCAGGGCTTCCGAGATGGCCTTGTACCGGTTTCGGATGGTCACCTCAGTGACCCCGGCGACCTCCGCCACATCCTTCTGCGTGCAAGGCCGGCCGTTCAGCATGGCCGCGATGTAGATGGTGGCTGCGGCGACCCCGGAGGGTGCCACGCCCGAGGCGAGCTCCTCTCGCTCGACCGCGTCGAGGATGTCCAAGGCCTTGCGTTGGACCTCCATGTCCAGGCCGAGTTTGTTGCAGAATCGGGGGATGTAGTCCCGGGGCGATTGGGGCAGAAGCTTCAGGCCCAGGGCCCGCGTGAGAGTCCGATAGGTCCGTCCGATGCTCTTCCGCTCCACGGCGGACTTGTTCGCAATCTCGTCGAGGGTGCGAGGGACCCCACACTGCCTGCAGGCGGCGTAGAGTGTGGCCGCCACGACTTCGTCGATGCTCCGACCGCGGACCAGGTTCTTGGTGGAGGCCTTCCGGTACAACACGGCGGCAGTCTCTCGGACATGCCGGGGCAGCCCCATCTTCGAAGCCATGGTGTTGATCTCAGTCAATCCTTGGGCAAGGCTTCTCTCTCCCGACCGCGAGGTGCGAATGCGATGCTGCCACTTGCGGAGTCGGTAAATCTGGGCCCGGGACCGGTGCGGGATCGTCCGCCCGTAGGCGTCTTTGTTCCGCCAGCCGATCTGTGTGGACAGGCCTTTGTCGTGGCTCATAATCGATGAGGGGGGACCGGCCCGCTCCCGAGCCTCCCTTTGCTCGGAATCAAAGGCCCGCCACTCCGGGCCCTCGTCGATGAGCTGTTCATCCAGGACGAGCCCACAATCCTCACAGATCACCTCGGCCCGCTCGTAATCGCGAACAAGATGGGGGCTATTGCATTCAGGACAGCGAGTGACAATCTCCACTTCCGCCATAAGCCCGCGTTTTTAGGGAACCCACAATATTTAAATATTGGCCGCGCACGTCCTCGTTTCTGGCTGTCATGGAAGAGCAGGTCACGGAGGCACCCCCCAAGCCGCCGGCAGCGCCTCCGGCAAGGCCCCCCGCACCCCCGTCGGCCGGGCCGGGGCGGGATGAGGCCCTCACCACCCGCCTCGTGGGCCGGGGCGGATTGGTGGCGGCGGTGGTCATGATCGGAGTCCTGCTCCTCGCCGCCGCGGTCTTACTACGCGTTCCCAGTTTCGTCGAGCCCGCGTTGTTTCCCTCGCCCGGGGCGCATCAGGATTTCGTCCGCATCCTCATCGGGGCCTCAGCCCTCTTGGTCGATGTGGCCATGTTCCTGTTGCTCATCCTTGCCCTCTTGGTGGGTGTTCTCCGGACGGACCTCAGTGACTCCACTCGCAAGGGTTTCATGGCCTTCGCCTTGATCTTGTTCTTCTTCTGGTTCGTCACCGTTCTCTTCCAAAGCCGTGCCATTCCCTTCTTCCCTTAGGCATCGATGCGGTCTCGCCGCAGGAAGAGTTGAAGACCGACGCCTCGTCTGTTCCGAGGATCACCATGGTAGCCAGACTCCCGGAGGAAGGTCAGCCCGCCGCCGACTTCACCCTCCCTTCATCGGAGGGCGGTGAGATTTCCCTGGAGGAGTTGCGCGGGAAGAACGTGATTCTCTACTTCTACGTCCGGGATGCGACGCCGGGATGTACCCAGCAGGCCTGCGACTTCCGGGACAACCTCGTGCGGCTGCGGAACGCGAACACGGAGGTCCTCGGCGTCAGCGACGACGACATCGCCTCCCACGAGAAGTTCCGAGACAAGCACGCCCTTCCGTTCCCCCTCCTCGCCGACACGGACCACGCCGTCTCCGACGCCTACGGGGTGTGGCAGCTGAAGAAGCAGTACGGACGCGAGCACTGGGGCATCGTTCGGACGACTTTCGTTATCGACAAGGATGGGACCATCCGGAAGGTCCTCCCGCGAGTTCGCGTCAAGGGGCACGTGGACCGGGTTCGGGCGTTCATTGAGGAGGAAATGGGAGCCTCCTAGTCCTCGTTCTCCGGCTCAGAACCGACCCCACAACGCTTATATACGCGCCAATCCTAGGTTTAATCGCAGTTTTTGGCCCCTTCAGGGTGAGGGTACTATGCCGGTAGCTAATACGGAACTACAGTCCGGGACGACCACCCTCGGACTCGTGTGCAAGGACGGTGTGGTCATGGCCGCAGAGAAGCGGGCGACGGCGGGCACACTGATTGCCCACAAGACGACCCGCAAGGTCTTCAAGCTCGATGACAACCTGGCGATCACCACGGCCGGGTTGGTGGGGGACCTGCAGTCCCTGACCCGGTACATCACGGCCGAGGTGCAGCTCTACCGCCTCAAGCGGGGGATGCAAATGCCCGTGGAGGCGGCGGCGACCCTGACGGCGAACATCCTCGCCGCCCGGCGGTTCGCCCCCTACCTTGTTCAACTCATCATCGGAGGCGTGGACAACAAGGGAAACCACGTCTACTCCCTGGACCTGGCGGGAGGTTCGCTCCCCGACAACTACGTCACCACCGGGTCCGGCTCGCCATACGTCTACGGGGTGTTGGAGGACCAGTACCAAGAAGGCATCACCGCCGACGAGGGCACGGATCTCGCTATCCGGGCCATCACGGCCGCGATGAAGCGCGACGCCGCTTCGGGTGATGGCATCAACGTCGTCCGCATCACTCCCGACGGCTTCGAAGAGATCTCTGATGAGGAGATCGCGAAGCGCGCGAAAAAGATGAACCTCACGTGAACCCCCTTCACACAGCGGGGGGCATAAGCCCATGTCGCTGGACGCAACCCTCGGCGAAGCCGAGAACATCGTAAGAAAAATCGTTCCCGAAGGCGTCGAGCTGACGAAAGTGGACCTTGAGGGTCCTGTGGTCGTCATCTACACGCGAAGCATGGACGTCTTCGCGGACAATCGGGACCTTGTTCGTCAGCTAGCCCAGGGGCTGCGCCGACGCGTGGCCATCCGTCCCGATCCGTCCCTTCTCTCCCCCGTCAAGGACGCGGAGGCGGCCATCCGGCAGTTCATCCCCGAGGAGGCGGAAATCCAGAACATCCACTTCGAGGAGGACACAGGGGAGGTGACCATCGAGGCCCTCTCCCCCGGCCTGGTCATCGGCCGGCAGGGGGCGGTTCTGAACGAGGTCAAGAGGCGCATCGGTTGGGTGCCTAAGGTGGTGCGTGCGCCGCCGATTCCGTCGAAGACGGTGGGCGAGATTCGTCAGTATCTCCGTTCCGTCCACGACGAGCGTCTGAACTTCCTGCGCCGCGTGGGGCGACGCATCTCCCGGGAGACGGCCGCGGGGGAACAGTACGTTCGGGTCACGAGTCTTGGGGGCTTCCGACAGGTGGGTCGGTCCGCCCTGCTTATCATGACCCGCGAGAGCAAGGTTCTCGTGGACGTCGGCGTGGACGTGGGGTCGGAGAACAACGGGGGCCCTTATCTCGCCGCTCCTGAGGTAATGCCTCTGGAGGCCCTGGACGCCGTCGTCCTCACTCACGCGCACCTGGACCACGCTGGCCTGGCCCCTGTCCTGTACAAGTACGGCTACGAAGGGCCGATTTACACGACGGCGCCCACGCGGGACCTGTCCTCTCTTCTCCAGATTGACTACATCAAGGTGGCCTTCGGGGAGGGCAAGAAGCCCCCCTACGAGTCTCCTCAGATTCGCGAGGCGGTCAAGCGGACGATTCCGTTGAAGTACGGGGAGACAACGGACATCGCCCCCGACATCCGGCTGACCCTGCAGAATGCGGGCCACATCCTAGGCAGCGCGACGACCCACTTCCACATTGGCGACGGCCTCTACAACGTCGCCGTCACGGGGGACATCAAGTTCGAGCGGACGTGGCTGTTCAACGCGGCGGTGAACAAGTTCCCGCGCCTCGAGACGCTCATCATGGAATCGACGTACGGCGGCTATCACGACACCCAGCCCAGCCGGCATGACGCCGCTCGGAGGCTACGGGAGATCGTGTCGCGAGTCCTGGGCCGCGGGGGGAAGGTCCTGGTCCCCGTCTTCGCCGTGGGCCGCAGCCAGGAGGTCATGCTGGTTCTGGAGGAGATGATGCGGAAGAAGCAGATCCCCGAGGCCCCCATCTACCTGGACGGCATGATCTGGGAGGCCACGGCCATCCATACGGCCTATCCGGAGTACCTGAACAACCAGCTCCGCACGCGGATCTTCCAGACGGGGGAGAACCCGTTTACCTCCTCGGTCTTCGATCGGGTCGACAGCGTCGACAAGCGGCATGACATCATCGACGACCCCGACCCCTGCATCGTTCTGGCGACGAGCGGCATGATGAACGGCGGACCCATCTTGGGGTACTTCAAGGCCTGGGCGGACAACCCCAAGCATGCCCTTATCTTCGTGGGTTTCAACGCGCAGGGTACCCTCGCCCGGCGCATCCAACGGGAGCGACGCGAGGTCACGATCAACGATCGGGGGAAGCCCCTGAACCTGAAGGTGAAGCTGGACGTGGAAACTATCGACGGCTTCTCCGGGCACTCCGATCGCCTGCAGCTGCTCAACTACGTGGGGAGTATGGAACCGCGGCCTGAGCGGGTCCTCGTCGGGCACGGGGAAGAGCACAAATGCCTCGACCTCGCGTCGACTCTCTACAAGAAGTTCGGCATGGAGACTCGGGCTCCCTTCAACTTGGAGACTACGCGGCTCAAGTAGGCAACGGACCGGTATGAGTCCCTCTGGGCCTTCAACTACAAGACCTCCATGTTGCTGCTCACAGGGGTCGGAGAGGACGGAGGTCGAACGATTCGCTGGTCGGGGGGCTGCACGGACAGGGAGAAGGGGGAGGTGACCCTCGAGGCCGTAACTCGGCAGGTCGACGAGGACCACTTCGTCCTCGAAGTGTTCGGAACCGCGCCGGACGGCGCGCAGTACACCGTCCAAGAGACCTCCTACACTCGCGAGTCGTGATCCCGTATGGCCGAGCCGAAAGACCCGTATGCGAAGGTCAAAGATCTCCTGTCCCGCGAGGAATTCGAGGCGAGGGTCCAGGCAGAGATCGAGGCATGGGGGGGCCTCTTGACCGAGGAGGCCGCCGGCCTGCTTGTTGTCGACGCCCTCGGTCGGAACGAGGTGGCGTTTGGGAAGGTGGCCGACCTCTACGAGGGCGGAGATGTACTCCTCGAGGTGAAGGTGGACGGCATCGGACCCGTCCGGAATTACTCTCGCCGGGACGGAGGCCAGGGCCGAGTGGTTCATCTGACCGTCTCCGATGCGTCGGGGACTGTCCGCTTGGTACTGAGTGACGAGGAGGTGGATCTCGTCACCTCCGGAACCGTCCGAGAGGGAGGCCGAATCAAGCTCGTGGACGGTTGCATCCGCCAGGGACGGCAGGGGCTGGAGGTCACGACGGGCAAGTGGGGCGTCCTCCTGCCCGAGGATCCCACGAACGTCTCGGAAGCCCCCGGTTCTCAGTTCCGATTCTGAGCGGTGATTTTCAAGCCCGATGAACGGACCGACATGTTAAAGAGGGCAGAACCGGGAACGAGTCTACGAGGCTGAGAGGCATCCGCGATGAAGTATCCCCGAATCCTGGCCCAGCATGAGACGCGTCGTCTCCTCCTGGCCAGCTTTGGCCAGGCTCGCACGGGGCGGCAGCTCAGTGAGCTCGCTGGGATTCCCATCGCGCGGTGCTACCGCCTCCTCTGCAAGCTCCACCTCCTTGGCCTCGTCGAGGTCGAGGGCGTCTACCTCTCCGCGAACGGGAAGGGAAAGCTCCTCTTCGGCGGGCGCCTCCCGGGCGTCGAGATCTTCGTTGATGGCTCGCGCGTGCGTGGACGGATTCGGCGCCCGTCGATCTCCGAGCCCTCCTAGAGGTGATATCAACCCTGGGTGTCGGTCTCAATAATCAGACCATATAATCTGTGACGACCGCTTAAATAGGAACACCAAGGGATATGAAGGGACGGAGGACATAGCGGGAATGGACCCTTTGGAGGCTTCGCGTCTCATTACAGATGAGTACTCGGCCAAGATCTTGGTCGCCACCTACAAGAAACCGCGAAGCGCTATCGAGCTGAGCCGGGAGTACGGCATCCCCATCGCGGCTTGCTACCGTCGAATCCACGCTCTGGAGAGGGCGGAACTCCTCAGCTGCGTGGAGCGCGCCCTCACCAAGAAGGGCAAGCGGATCAGCCTCTACATGTCCCAGCTCAAGAACGCCTACATCTTCTTCGAGAACGGTAAGCTCCGGGTCCGATTCCACCTCGCATCCGGCATCACACAGGACTTCGGCGGCGACTGGAGGGCCGTCGAGTCCGAGAAATCCGAATAACCCCTCCTCCACAACCCACGGCAGGCCCTGACACTTCTGGGCCTGCCACCCCTCGACTCTCTCAGGCCCGGCCTTGTCGGCCCCGCCCAAACTACTTTAGCCCGTCCCCCGCTCTTCTCACCAATGGACCTGCAGGGAGAGGATCTCATCTCGATCGCCGACCTCTCTGAGCCTGCGATTCATCACATCCTTCGTGAGGCCAAGGCCCTGGTCCCGGCCGCGCGGGGGGAGGAGAGCCTCGACCTGCTGAAGGGCCGGATCCTGGCCACGCTGTTCTTCGAAGCGAGCACGCGCACTCGCCTCTCCTTCGAGTCGGCCATGCAGCGCCTGGGCGGCGGTGTGCTGGGATTCGGGCTCGTGGAGGGCTCCTCCGTCACGAAGGGAGAGACCCTCGCCGACACGGTGAAGATGGTGGAGGCGTACGCGGACGCCATCGTCTTGCGGCACCCCCAGGAAGGGGCCGCCCGCCTGGCCGCGGAGTTCTCCACGAAGCCGGTCATCAACGCGGGGGACGGGGCGGGACAGCACCCCACGCAGACCCTCCTGGACCTGTTCACGATCTGGGACGAGAAGGGGACCCTGGAGGGGAATCAGGTGGTCCTCCTGGGCGACCTAAAGTACGGTCGGACGGTCCACTCCCTCGCCTACGCCCTGGCCCTCCTGGGGTCGGACCTCACGATGGTGGCCCCCCCGACGCTTCGGATGCCCAAGGAGATCCTCGAACGGGTGGAGGAGTTCGGCGGGAAGCCGGAGGAGACGGAGAGCCTGTCGGAGGCCATCCAGGCTGCGGACGTCCTCTACGTGACCCGCATCCAGAAGGAGCGGTTCCCCGACGCGCAGGAGTACCAGCGGGTAGCCGGCTCCTACCGCATCGACCTCCGGGTCCTACGAGATGCGAAAAAGGACCTCATCATCCTGCACCCGCTCCCTCGGGTGACCGAAATCGCGCCCGAGGTGGACCGAACGCCCCATGCGCTCTACTTCCGGCAAGCCTTCAACGGCGTGCCCATCCGCATGGCCCTGCTCAACCTCATCCTCGGAGGGGTCGCCTGAAGGAACTGCGGGTCACCCCCATCAAGAACGGGACCGTCATCGATCACATCCAGAGCGGGATGGCCCTGAAGGTTCTCCGGATCCTGGGAATCGGGGAGGAGGTGAGTTCCACGGTGAGCGCCGTGATGCACGTCCCCAGCGGGAAACAGAAGTGGAAGGACATCGTGAAGGTGGAGGACCGGGAGCTCAGCCCCAGGGAGGTCGACAAGATCGCCCTCCTGGCCCCGGAGGCGACCATCAACATCATTCGCAACTACGCGGTGGCGGAGAAGTACCGGGTCAAGATTCCGGAGGTCGCCCGGGGAATTCTCCGGTGCGGAAACCCGAGCTGCATCACAAACGGGAACGAGCCTTTGGAGTCGGAGTTCCTCGTGCGGTCCCACGACCCGTTGCGGCTCGACTGCAAGTACTGCGAGCGGGAGCTGGGGGACGTGGCCGCCCACCTGCTCTGAGGGGGGTCGGGCCCCGTCGGCGCCTGCAGACTTCGGGGAACGCCCGCATGAAGTATGGTCTCACCCTCCCCAACTTCGGGCAGTTCTTCGACCCGCGGGTCCTCGCCGACCTCGCTCGGATGGCGGAGGACGCCGGGTGGGACGGTTTCTTCCTTTGGGACCACATGCTCTTCGACGGGCGTGCCCGCCCCATCGTTGATCCGTGGATTGCGCTGGCCGCTATCGCTGAGAACACCTCCCGCATCCGGATCGGTACGTTGGTGACCCCCCTCGCTCGCCGTCGACCTTGGAAGCTCGCGCGGGAGACGGTATCCCTCGACCATCTCTCCGGCGGCCGCTTCACTCTGGGCGTCGGCCTGGGAGCGCCGTCCGAGGTGGAGTTCGGCCGCTTCGGGGAAGACCCGGATCCGATCGTGCGCGGCGAGAAACTCGACGAGGCGCTGGATGTTCTCACGGGACTCTGGACCGGCGAACCGTTCCAGTTTCAGGGCCGACATTTCCAGGTCGAGGAGGTCGTCTTTGAGCCGCCCCCGCTTCAGAGCCCGCGCATTCCCATCTGGGTGGGAGGCGTATGGCCCCACAAGCGGCCTTTCCGCCGCGCGGCGCGCTGGGACGGCATCTTCCCTCTGATCCGGACGAAGGAGGTGATGTTCGGCTCGCCAACGCCACGGGACCTGGGGGAGATGATGGCGTACGTGGAGCCCCATCGTAAGACTTCGGGGCCCTTCGACGTGGTGGTAGGTGGCGAGATCCCTCGCGAGGATCCCGATCAGGCATCGAGGATGCTGGGGGCCTTTGCCGAGGCTGGGACCACGTGGTGGCTGGAGGGCCCCGGAGACGACCAGGACTTGGACTACATACGGGCGCTGATTCCCCAAGGGCCGCCCGAATGGTAGGGCCTCCGGCGCTTCCAGCCTCGCCGAGAAACCTTATATAAGGGGCCTATCCATGCCCACCCTCCTCGGAAGGGATGGGTATGATGCGCGAAGTCTCCGAGTTTATCGGCTTGAAAGTGTACACCCAGAACGGGGTCCTCCTCGGCACCGTGAGTAACCTCATTGTGGACATCGAGCGGGGGAGGGTGGACGGCCTCTTCATTGGCGAGACGAACCCCACTCTGGTCGACGGAGGAAAGGCCGTCAGCGTCCCGTACCGATGGACCCAGACCGTGGGAGACATCATCGTCCTTCGGTACTTCCCGAAGAAGGTCAAGCTCCAAAAGGTCTCCGGTCGGGAGGCCCCGCTCGTCTCTCAGTAGCTCGGGTGCCGCTCCTTCACGCGGGCTTCCAGGTTCGTCCGAAGCGCCAATGCATGCAGCAGGGTGGAGAGTCGGTTCAGGTACCGCAGGATCTCTGGATTCACGTCCTCTTCCAAAGCAAGGCTCACCACTCTCCGTTCCGCCCGTCGAGCCACGGCGCGGGCGTAATGGAGCTGGGCGGCCGCCAGAGACCCCCCCGGTAAGACGAAGGCCTTCTGCGGATCCAATCCGGTCTCCAACCGCGCGATCGCTTCCTCGAGCCCCTGGACACGCCGGGGTCCGAGGGGTGGGGCGAGCCCACGCGATTGCTCAGGGGCCAACGCCAGTTCCGCCCCCACCGTGAACAGGTCGTTCTGAACCTCTCCCAACAGCCGCGCGTCGGGCCCTTCATTCAGCGTGACCAGGGCGACTCCCAAGGCCGAATTGAGCTCGTCGAGGGCGCCCAGGGCTTCGATGCGGCGATGGTCCTTCGAGACTCGGGTCCCCAGCAGGTCGGTCTCGCCTGCATCGCCTCGACCCGTGAAGAACGGCATCGCGACCCGTACCACACGCCGCTTATATGCCCTTCCCGAGGCGTGGGGACCCCGCACCGCACCCCTTTTTACTGGGAGCCAGTTCCCCTCCCCCTGGCCTGGGATGTGGAAGCCTGGACGTGACCTTCACCCTCCTTAAGGCCCGCCTTCTAAAGCCCCACGAGGAGTTTCTGCCGGAGCTCCTGGAAGAGACGCGGAAGGCCATCGAGGCGGACGGCTTCGTGCGGGAGCCCATCTTGGTGGAGCGGGAGCACTACGTCATCTTGGACGGCCATCACCGGTACGGGGCCCTCCTGGAACTGGGCATCCGCTGGGTTCCCGTGTACTTGGTCGACTACGCCGACGACGCCGTCCGTGTCGAGACGTGGCCGGACGCCTTCGTCGATCGCGTCAGCAAACGGGAGGTGGTGGAGGCCGCCTTAGCGGGGACTCGCTTTCCACCGAAGACGACCCGTCACCGCGTCGAACTTCCCCCCGGGGATGCCCGCGTCAAGCTCAAGGATCTTCGGAAGTCTGAGTCGTAACCACCTTTCCGCGGGCCGAGGGCTGAACCTGCAGCCGCCCCTCGAACCGCTTCTTCAACCCGTCCCCCTGCAACCATCGGTCCAGGAACACCGCCAGGGCGGCCACCTCGGAGTGGGGCTGGTTCCCCACGGCGACGTTGAAGCCCGCCTTCTCAAACAGGTCCCCGGGCACCTTTTCCGACCCCACCACGAGGAGGAGGTCGCGATCCCGAGGGATCCGGGGCAGGGTCTCGTCGAGGGGCTCCCCGTACATGGTGAGGTGGACGACGGTCCCTTCCCAGCGGCGCAGGGACCCCTTGGGGGACACCCCCGTACGCACGCCGAAGGGGCCTCCGAACCGGGTCACCACGTCAGCCACGCGCGCCTCCAAGTCGTGGTCTTCCCGATCCACCCAGACCTCATCGGCCCCGAAGGCGCGTGCGGTGAGGGCCACATGGGTGGTCATGCGCTGATCCCGAACGAGGCGGTGCCCCATCCGCAAGACGACGAGGCGGGGCATCGATGAGTCGGCTCAGCCGTCGAATCGCTCGATCCGATGCCCTCGGAAGTCGAGCCGGAAGGAGCGCTTGATGAGGCTCTTCAGCATGATCTGGCTCATGGCCAGCTCCTCCGCCAAGTCTCCCGCGAACTTCCCCTCCTCCCCCACGGCCCGATAGATCTCATCCTCCATCCGGGCGTACTCGGGGTCGGACATCACCGCCACCTGCAGGACATCGCTGATCTCGTGGACCGGGGAGGAGGCGCTAATGTGGAGGCTGGTGTAAAAGGAGTGATAGGCTTTGACGGGCTGACCTTCGCCGGCCTGCCATTTCGTCTCCACAAGACGCATTTTCTCGAAGAGGCGAAGGGCGACGGTCCCTTCCTCCCCGTAGCGGTCCCCGATCTCGCGGGCCGTCAGCCAATCGATGGCCAGGTTCTTGAAAACCTCCTTCTTCACGTCCGTGTCCACGCACCGTAGGAGTGGGACTAAGTCCGAAGGTTCGTTGATTACCTTGATACGATTCATTCCCTCGCTACCCGTATAAGCGGTTCTGCGAATAAAAAGGTACGGCAGACTGACTGGGCACGGGCTAGCCTTCGTCCTGCAGGGCTTCGAGGAAGACCTCGAAGTATTTTCGCTCCTCGAGGACGCGTCCCCGCTCCAGTTCCTCGGAGGCGAGGGAGAGAATGGCATCCGCGCCCAGGCCGAAGCCTCCCTTCTGGCCCCTTCGATACCGCTGGGTGAGCTCCTGCTCCCGCCGTCTCAAGTACGCCCCGATTCGCCGTTCCGCGAGGCGTGTGAGCGCCGCGGGGGTGAGGTCCTCTCCGTCGGGCATCGCCTCGAGCCCCAGCTCCCGCTTGAGGGCGAAAGCAATCTCGGCGCGCCGGGCGCCCTCCTCCACGGGATAGACCCATCCCCGTCGGTTCTCCCACACCGAGGGCAGGCTCGCCGGCCCCACTTCTTGCAGGGAGGGAACCGTGGCCGAGGCCTCGTAGAGGACGTTGAGCGCCAGGTGACGCCTCCGGTGTCGTGGGAGGACCTTGCGTCCGTCCTCCACCATCTCGTGCAAGGCCTGCATCGGGGTGGTCCCGTTCTCCCCTCCCACGTAGTCCTTCCAACGCTGGAGGCAGCGCAAGACCTCGTACGAACGTGTGAACCAGAAGCGAGGGGGTCGGGCCGTCCACACGGCGCCCCCCGGAAGCGGGGTCCGGGAGAACGGAAAGTCGAAGGCGTCCCCGTGGAGACGCAGGACGCCACAGCGGAGACCGGACCAGGCGGTCTCCATGGCCAGGCCCCCGTTCCTCCCGGCGAGTTCCCGTCGGGAGAGGGGACCCGACTCCTGGATGGCACGGAGGACTTCCCGCCGGCGCGGGTCGGAGAGCCAGTGAAACCACGCGAGAGGCGCGGAGGGATCGCGGAAGTGCGGGATGGGATGCCCCGTACCCAGGGTCTTCCGGGAGGGGAGGGCGATCTCCCCGTCCGGTGCCCCTCCCCCCTCGTCGAGTGTGATTTGCGGATGCCCGTTCTCCTCTAGGAGGGCCGGGGCTCGGACCTGGACATCGGAGTTGAGGAAGTAGTAGTACTCCCGTCGCGCGGTGGAAGGAATCAGGAGGCCGAGATCGACCCCTCGGCCGACGACCTTGCGGAGGTTCGCCCGCTTCGCCTCCCGCCCCGTCAGAGCTTCCAGATACTGGAGACGCAGGGGGTGTCCCAGGAGTTCCTTCAGGGTCAGGGGCTGCTGCAGGGTCAGGGTGTAGAGGACGCTGCTCGGGGTCCGTTGGGTCAAGTACGCCGAGACGGCATCCGAATCCAGGCTTCCGGCTCGCGGATGAGGCGTCATGAGGGCATCCCTTCCCTTCGAACCGCCATGGCGAGGCGTTGTTATAAGCGTTCCTCCCCCCCACCCGAAGCTTTTAATCGCGACTGCCTATAGGTGCCCCGCCCATGAAGGTCAAGGACCTACAGCCCCGCAACAAGGTGGATACCCTCGACCTCGTCATCGTCGAGAAGGGGGAGCCCCGCAACTACACCAGCCGGGAGGGCGCGACCGGACGAGTCGTCGATGCCACCGGCCGAGATGACGACGGAGACACGGTGACCGTTACTCTCTGGGACGAGGACATCGATCGAGTGAATCCAAACAGCAAGATTCGGATTTCCAACGGCTGGGCCAGCGAATGGCAGGGCAACCTGCAGCTAAGCGCCGGCCGGTACGGCAAGCTCGAGGTTTTGGAGTAGGGCTCCCACCGCCGTTAGGGCGATGAGGGGAGCCATGAACATCGTGAAATCGTCGTCGATCCAGCGCAGACGTGGGTACTCCGCGGCGATGGCCACGACGGCGGCGATGAGGGCCAGGGCCAGCACCGCGGGAAAGCGGAAGGGCGTAAGCAGCGAAAGGCCCACGGTGGCGAGAGCGAGGTAAGCGACGAGGGGAACCCAGGGGTAGCCGCCTCGCCTTCGCGTGAGGGCGCTGAGGGGGTCGATCCAGGCCATGCCGAACATCGCCACGACGACGAAAACCGGGGGGAACAGAACAAGGCCCAGGAAGAGACCTGTGCCTCCCCAGAAGTAGGCCGAGATCTGACCGCGTTCGTATTCCCGAATGCCCAGGATTTCGAGATGGCCCAGGAGGCGGAGGAGTTCGATGACAAGGGTAACGAGCCAGAGAATGGCCGCCACGAGGAGCTTGGGCACCCCAATTCCCAGATCGTCGGGGAGCAGATAGTACGCAAGAAAGACGGGGGAGGCGATGTGAATGGCCCGCCGGAGCACGGGCCCCTCTTCCCACTCCATTTCGCCCCGTATGCGGACGCCTGAACATAAGGGCTCGGAGTCCCCTGCCCATTCCCGAGGAGGCCGACCGGTCTTTTATAGGGCCACTCGGTCCCTCGGCCGACATGGCGGTTTTGGTCGTGCATTGCGGGGCCCACTCGACCGAGGAGGTCCTAGATGGCGCAGAGGGAGCCTTGACCGCCGGCCTTCAGGTCCTTCGACAGGGAGGCGACGCGCTTGAGGCCGTCTTGCGGGCGGTCACGGTCCTCGAGGATGATCAGAGGATGAACGCCGGGACCGGATCCCGCCTCAATCTCGCGGGGGAGGTCGAGATGGACGCCTCCGTCATGGATTCCCGCGGGCAGGCCGGCGCCGTAGGCGCGTTGTCTGGGGTCAAGAACCCGGTTCTCGTTGCAAGGGAGGTCATGCGCACCCCCCATCTCTTTCTTGCAGGGGAAGGGGCCGTCCGATTTGCCCGTGAGACGGGATTCCCAGAATACGACGCAGCCACCTCCCGTGCCAGACGAGAGCTGGAGCGAGTCGAGGCGAAGCAACGATCGGCCCTCGGGGGATCGGAGGCGTCAGAGAAGCCCGGTCCGGGGGAAACCGTCGGTGCCGCGGCCCGGGATGAGGGCGGATACATGGCCGCCGCAAACTCCACGGGGGGCATCTCCATCCAGCTCCCCGGCAGGGTGGGGGACACCCCGGTGATCGGAGCCGGCATTTACGCGGGACCCGCAGGGGCTGTCGCGGCAACGGGGATCGGCGAGGAGATTATCCGGGCTGTGCTTTCGAAGCAAGTCTACGATCGGTTGCTAGAGGGGAAGGACCCCCAGATGGCTTGTGACGAGGGGGTCGGTCAGTTTCCTTCGGGCATACCGGTGGGACTCATTGCGGTAGCCTCCTCCGGGTTCGGAGCCGCCACGAACACCCGCATGGCCTGGCGGTCTGGCCAGGTCTAGCCTTCGGACTCATTCTGAGGAGTCTCGCGAGCATCCAATGCGAGGCGTTGACGTTGGCCACGTTTTACTGTAACACGTTGTCATATCTTGTACACATCTCCTTTATCAGAACCCGGGTCTTGAGAATCCTGGGGTATGGACTTTGGCGGAAAGTAACGGACTCACCGACCGCGTGTGGCGAGATCTCGATCTCCTCAGAAGGCACGTTAGCCTTCTTCAAACTGTGGAAGAGCACCAGCCGATTGGCATCATTCGTCTATCGGAACTGCTGGGCTATCCCCAACACAAGGTGCGCTACACCTTGCGTGTCCTTGAGCAAGAAGGCCTTATCCGACCCTCTCAGGAAGGGGCCCGCGCCACGGCCAAGACCAATGGGTTTCGGCGGAAGCTCAAGTCCCTCTTGGGCGAGATGCGCCAGACCGTAGATGATCTTTCGGCCTCCCTCTGAAATCGCGGAGCCAATCTTTTTGAGGCCCATCGGGCATGGGTCGGCCGGGCCGCGGTAGCTTAGTCTGGTAGAGCCCTCGGCTGTTAACCTCGGCAGACACCGAGTGGTCGCCGGTTCGAATCCGGTCCGCGGCGTTCCGAGTGCCTAAGGCCGCAGCGTTGCATCTTTAAGATGTCTCGCTCTCATCCTAGGACGGGTGGGCCCGTAGCTTAGCCTGGCCAGAGCGCCTGGCTCATAACCAGGCGGTCGCCGGTTCAAAAGGGACGCCCCTTGGAAATCCGGCCGGGCCCATCCTCCCCGAGTCGAGCTCCCGCTCGGGTCCCTTGGCTTATCTGCCCCTCCAGATTGCACCCTCGAGCCCGAGAGGCGTCGGGCACGTCTCCGCGTGATAATGGTCCTTACCACAGTTAAGAGGGGCAGGGCCCTAGCAATCACGTCATGGCGCTCGCCGAGGATCCTCGCATCGAAGAGGCTCTGGAAGAGCTGGGGATCAAGGAGCTCACGCCGCCGCAGGTGGAGGCGGCTCCCTCCATTCGGGCGGGCCGGCACGTTCTTTTGATCGCGCCCACGGGCATCGGCAAGACCGAAGCCGTGATGATCCCCATCCTTGAGGCCCTCCTCGCCGACAGGCCGCCTCGGATTGGGTGCCTTTACATCACACCCCTCCGGGCCTTGAACCGCGACATGCTTCGTCGGATGGAGTTCTTCGGCGAGTACCTGGGAATCGATGTGGCCGTTCGTCATGGGGACACCTCCAAGGCGGAGCGGGCCCGCCAGAGCCGCTCCCCGCCCGAGATCCTAATCACGACCCCCGAAACGCTCCAGATCATGTTTACCGGACGCCGTCTGCGGGAACATCTCCGCCAAGTGCGGTGGGTGGTCGTGGACGAGATTCACGAGCTGGCGGGGGACGAGCGTGGGGCCCAGCTGGCAGTGGCGCTCGAGCGCCTGGAACGCCTGTCGGAGCGGGGCTTCCAGCGGGTCGGGCTCTCCGCGACCGTAGGGAGTCCGGAGCGGGTCGGCCGATTTCTCGGGGGGGTCGGCCGGGAGGTCGAAGTCGTCGACGTCCGCACCGCGAAGGAGATGGAGCTTGCGGTAGAGCTTCCGCCCATCGGGGCTGAGGATGAGGCGCTGTCAGAGCAGCTCACGATTGGACGCCGACAAGCCGCGGCCCTTCGGCGAACGCGCTCTCTTTTCGAGGCGCATCGGAGCACGCTTTTCTTCGTCAACTCCCGCGACGTCGCAGAGTTCCTCTCCTCTCGATTTCGGCAGTGGAAGGAGGATTTGCCTGTGGGGGTCCACCACGGCTCTCTCTCGAAGCAGGCCCGCGTCGAGGCGGAGGAGCGGTTCAAGGCGGAGACCTTGAAGGCACTGATCAGCACGTCTTCCATGGAGCTCGGCATCGATGTCGGCGCCACGGACTTGGTTCTCCAATACAACTCGCCCCGCCAGGTCACCCGGCTGGTGCAGCGGGTCGGACGTTCGGGACACGGCGTGGGCCGTGTATCCAAGGGGATCCTGGTGGCCTCCAACGAGGAAGAACTTGTCGAGTCCGCGGTCATCTCTCGCCTCGGGGCCGCCGAAGAACTGGAGGCATACGAGGTCCGAGAGAACCCTCTGAACGTCCTGGCCAACCAAGTGGCGGCCCACCTCCTGACCGAAGGGCGGGGAGACGCCCGGGGGTTCTACGAGTTGGTGCGGGGAGCTGATCCATTCCGGGACCTCCCGTGGGCGGACTTTGAGGGGGTCCTCAAGCAGCTCACGGATCTCCGGGTGATTCGGTACCGTGACCCCTCATTCTACAAGGCGTTCCAGACCCTCGCGTATTTCTACGAAAACATTTCCATGATTCCGGCCGAGACGAACTACCGCGTCCAGGATGTCTCGAGCCGCCACTACGTCGGGACCTTGGACGAGGCCTTCGTCGCGGGACAGCTCCACGTGGGGAGCCCCTTCATCATGAAGGGCCAGTCATGGCAGGTCATCGACATCGGGGAGGACGGGATCATGGTCCACTCGGCGAAGGAGATGGGAGGCATCCCGAGCTGGGTGGGGGAGGAGATTCCCGTTCCCTTCGAGGTGGCACAGGAGGTCGGCCGGTTGCGGGGGGAGGGGTCCCTGGAAGGTTATCCCGTCAACGAGGAGGGGAAGCGCGCCTTCGCGACCTACATCCGGCGACAGGCCCCGGAGTTCGTCCCGACAGACCGACTGCTCACGGTGGAGCAAGGCGAGGAGCTGGTGGTCGTGAACGCCGCATTCGGGAGCAAGGTGAACGAGACCTTGGGCCACCTCCTCTCGGCGCTCCTCTCGGCCCGCCTCGGCCAGTCGATCGGAATGCGGACCGATCCCTACCGGGTCCTGCTTCAGGTCCCCGCTAAGGTCCGGGCCCAGGACGTCGCGGACGTCCTCCGCGGCATCGATCCCGACACCGTGGAGGCAACGCTTCGGATTTCCCTCCGTCAATCCTCCCTCATCCGGTGGGTGTTCGTCCAGGTCGCCAAGAAGTTCGGGGCCATGCGACGGGAGATCAACTACCGGAACGTGAACGTGGGCCGCGTCATGAAAGCGTTCGACGACTCGCCTCTGATGGAGGAGGCCCTCGAGAAGCTAATCTGGGAACACCTAGACCTTCGACGGACGGAGGAGGTGATCCGCGGCATTCAGGAGGGATCCCTCCGCCTCGAGGTCGGACCCCTGTCGCGAATCGGTCGCCTCGGCGCAGAACGGGCCCTCGAGCTCCTCCTGCCGCCCCGCCCCGATCATCACACCTTGAGGCTGTTCAAGAAACGGTTGGAGGGCCAGCGCACGCTCCTGGTGTGCCTCTCCTGCAAGCGCAGCCGCACGGAGAAGGTCGGGGGGGTCGCGGAGCCCGTTACGTGCCCGTCCTGCGACTCCGTCATGCAGGCCGCCCTCCGGCCGTGGCAGCGGGACAAGGCGGCCCTCCTGCGCAAGGAGAAGCCGACGGCGGAGGAGAAGAGGGAGATCAAGCGCCTGTACACGAACGCGAGTCTGGTCATGGCCCACGGCCGCAAGGCCGTTACGGCCCTCGTGGCCCGCGGGGTAGGACCCGACGTGGCGGGCCGAATCCTTCGGGGCTACCATCACGACGAGGACGAGTTCCTCCACGAGATCTTGGAGGCCGAGATTAACTACGCCCGCACGAAGCGCTTCTGGGACTAGACGGGCCCCTCCTCGTTGAGGGTCTCAATCTTGAAGAGGACACTCATCCCGTGAAGGGCGGTCTGGACCCGATCGGCCAGCCAGAGGGCGTCCTCCACCTTCGCGCTCCGGTCCCAGCGATAGATGAAGTCGTAGTTGCCCTTGGTCGGCTCAAAGCCCAGGGACTGGAGGGTGGTTGCGACCTCGGAGGGGCGCGCGCCTTCGGTGGAAAATGTGACCGTGAGGTAACTCTCCATGGGCGAAAACACAAACCTGAGCTCGCGTAATAAAGGTTCGGTCAGGGGGTTCCACGGCCCTGCCATCCTTGCGCCACGATGTAGATCTCCGCGCTCCCCCGGGGGGAGGCCGGCGGGGAAAAACCCTTACTCCGGGCAAACTTCTCTTGCACCCGCCGAAGGAACGAGGGAAACATGTCGCCTTGAAAGACCTTGGTCACGAAGCGGCCACCCTCGCGGAGGGTCCCACCGGCGACGGCAAGCGCGCGCTCCGCGAGGTCAACCGATCGCGCGTGATCCAGGCTTCGGGTGCCGCTCAGGCGGGGTGCCATGTCCGAGAGGACGACGTGCGTGCCGGTCTTCGCCTCCGCCGCGATCAAGGAGAGGGCGGAGTCGTCCCCCGCGTCGACCTTGAGGAAGGAGACCCCTTCGAGGGGTTCCATGAACGCCCGGTCCACGGCCAGAACTCGGCTGGCGCCTAGCTCTCGCGCGACCTGGGACCAGCCACCGGGTGCCGCCCCGAGATCGATGACGATGTCCCCCCTTCGAATCACATGATACCGATTCTGAATCTGGAGCAGCTTGTAAGCAGCCCGGCTGCGATAGCCGCTGGCCTTCGCCTTGCGATAGTAGGGATCGCGTTTTCGATCCTTCACCCAAGCCTTGCCCACGGTCGATACCACCCAGCGAGCTTCCTTAAGGATTGCGTGGGCGCCAAAGCTTAATCGGAGGCGGGCCCTCCTCCTGATGTGAAGCCTCGCACCTACCGGGAGGCTGGCGTTGACATCGAGCGCGAGGGTCGGTCCATCGCCGCCCTAGCGTCCCAGCTTGTCTACGCCCGCAAGGGACTGGGGGCGCCCTTCGGTCCGACGGGGTTCTTCACCTCCCTCCTTGACTTTGGGGACTGGGCCCTGACGCTGAACACGGATTGTGTCGGCACGAAGCTTCTGGTGGCTCGGGACCTGGCCCGCTGGGACACCGTTGGCATCGACTGCGTAGCCATGAGCGTAAACGACTGCCTTTGCGTCGGTGCCGAGCCCCTTGCCTTCGTGGATTACCTCGCCGTGGGGGCGTACGATGAGTCCGTGGCCCAGGAGATGGGCCGAGGCCTCAACCGGGGTGCGGAGCTGGCCGACGTGACTGTTGTGGGCGGGGAGTTCTCCACCGTCCCTGAGATTGTCCGGGAGTACGACCTGGTCGGAGCATGCGTCGGCAGCGTGCGTAAGGAGGATATCGTCGACGGGACGACCGTGGAGCCAGGGCAGGTGATCGTCGGGCTCCGGAGCAGCGGACTGCACGCGAACGGTTACACCCTCGTGCGCAAGCTCTTGGAGACCGAAGGGGTCTCCCTGGAGGACCCCATTCCGGGTTCCGCCGAGACCTACGGTGAGGCCCTCCTCCGACCGACGGAGATTTACGTCCGTGACGTCCGCCGGGTCCTCCAGGAGGTGCGCGTTCAGGGGATGGCCCACATCACCGGCGGCGGGCTGCTCAACTTGGCCCGGATCCGGTCGAACGTCGGGTACCAGATCGAGGACCCCTTCCCCCCACAACCGATCTTTCGTGCGCTCCAGGACCTGGGGAGTCTGGCGGACCGGGAGATGTACCGCACGTTCAACATGGGGCAGGGATTTGCCCTCGTCCTCGAGGAGTCGGAAGCTGACATGGCGGTGGAGCTGCTCCGCAAAGGCGGGGAGGCCCGCGTGATGGGTCAAGTGACCGAAGGAAGCGGCGTCCATCTTCCCGGGTCTGATCTCACGTTGTGACCCCTGCGACACGGATAAATAGCGTTCTGGGCGTGCGACCTCCGGCCGCAATGACCGAAGGCTCCTCTCCGGAAGAGACGGACAAGGCGTACCGCCGGTGGTTGGAACGGGCCTACCGAGAGGGAACCGGTGCGCGACAGGAAGAGCCCCGAACGGACTCGGGCATCGAGGTACGACCCGTGTATGGGCCGCACGACCTGGACGCCGAGGGACCCTTGCATTGGCAGGGGTTTCCCGGTCAGCCACCCTTCACACGAGGCATCCATCCGACGATGTATCGTGGCCGACTCTGGACGATGCGGCAGTATGCGGGCTTCGGGACGGCCGAGGAGACAAACGAGCGCTTTCGCTACCTTCTCTCTCAGGGCCAGACCGGGCTGAGTGTTGCCTTTGACCTGCCGACGCAAATGGGGTACGATCCCGACCACCCGAGGGCCCGGGGGGAGGTCGGCCGGGTGGGCGTCTCGATCTCGACAGCAGAGGACATGGCGGCGCTCCTCCGGGACCTCCCGCTGGACCAAGCGAGCACCAGCATGACCATCAACGCGACCGCCGCGATCCTTCTCGGCCTCTACGCCACCGTCGCGGAACGGTTGGGGGTCCCTCCCCAGAGGCTCCGGGGGACGGTGCAGAACGACATCCTGAAGGAATATGCGGCCCGAGGAACCTACATCTACCCTGTCGAACCGGCGATGAAGCTCGCCACGGACCTCATCGAGTGGAGCGCCACCGAGATGCCGCGTTGGAACTCGATCAGTATCAGCGGATATCACATGCGGGAGGCAGGCTGCAATGCCGTACAGGAGGTCGCCTTCACCCTGGGCAACGGCATCGCCTATGTGGAGCGTGTGCTGGATCGCGGTCTCGCGGCCGATGCGTTCGCCCCTCGACTCAGTTTCTTTTTCGCGGCGCAAATGGACATCTTGGAGGAGGTGGCGAAGTTCCGGGCCGCGCGCCGACTGTGGGGAAAAGTCATGGCGGAACGGTTTGGGGCGGAGGAGGTGCGTTCGCGATTTCTACGCTTCCACACCCAGACGGCAGGGGCCGCCCTGACGGCCCAGCAGCCGCACCTGAATGTGGTCCGGGCGACCCTCCAGGCTCTCGCTGCCGTCCTGGGTGGGACCCAGTCCCTCCACGTCAGCGCCATGGACGAGGCCCTCGGCCTGCCCACGAAAGGGGCCGCGCAACTCGCGCTTCGTACCCAGCAGATTCTCGCCCATGAGAGCGGGGTCGGGAACATGGTTGATCCCGTGGCCGGTTCATACTACATCGAAGCGCTGACGGACGAGATTGAGTCGCGAGCTGCCAGATACCTGGAGCGGATTGAGCAGCTGGGCGGGATGGAACGCGCCCTCGAGCGGGGATTCGTCCAGAAGGAAATCGCCGGGGAAGCCTTCCGATTTCAACAGGAGGTCGAGGCGGGGGAGCGGCAGATCGTCGGGGTCAACGCCTACGTGGAGGATGAGCCGCCCTCCGTGGAGATCACCCGCATTGACCCTGACTTGGAGGAGAGACGAACAACGGGGATCCGTCGACTCCGAGAAGGACGCGATCAGTCGACCGTCGAGAGGGTCCTCGCCGCGCTGCAGGAGACCGCAGAGGAGGGGGAGAACCTGATGCCGGCTGTCCTCGAAGCCGTGCGAAGGCACGCCACGCTAGGCGAGGTGAGCGACGCCCTGCGGGCCGTATACGGCACCTACCGGTCTCTCCAGGAGTTCTGATGCGAGTCAAGCGGCTCGACCACATTGGGATCGCCGTCTCGGACCTCGCCCAGGCGATGGAGGCGTACGAAGCCCTCGGGCTCCGCGTCGCCGCGGTCGAAGAGGTCCCCTCGGAGGCGGTCAAGGTCGCACTCTTCCCCATCGGGGAGACGCGAATCGAACTCCTCGAGCCGTCCGAGAAGGACAGCGTCATCGACCGGTTCCTTCGGAAGCACGGGGAGGGCGTACACCACGTGGCGTTCGAGGTGGATAGTCTCGAGGAGGCCTCACGCGCGTTGCGTGCCGCCGGGGTCCGCCTCGTCTACGACAGTCCCCATTCCGGAGAAGGCGGATCGAGGATTAATTTCGTCCATCCGACCTCGACCCGGGGGGTCCTCATCGAACTCCGAGAAGGCCCGTGACCACCTACTCACGTTTTTAATAAGCCGCCGTGGTACCGCCGCCATGGCCGTGGGGGTGGGGGCTTACCTGGCCTTGGGTTCCGCGATCGTCGCCGGCATCTTTGCCGCTCTTGTATTTCGCCAATACGCCGCCAAGCGAAAGGTATTCCAGTTGGCCTGGGGCGTCGGCCTCGCTCTCTTCACGCTGGCGTCCGTCTTGGAGTTCGTGTCGGAACTCACGGGAGGCTGGACGGTCTCCCTTTACAAGACCTACTTTGCCTTGCATCCAACCTTGGTCGCCGTTCTGGGCCTAGGAACCGTGTACCTCCTGGCGAACAAGAGGGTTGGACACGCCTTCCTGGCGTACATCATCGTCGTATTCGCGATCATACTCTTCTTCACCGTCACAGCAGCGATTGGGGTATCGGCCTCGGATCCGGGTCGTATCGTCTGTGGGGAGGAGGGTGTGGTGTGCGAGCCGGGTCGAGTAGTGGGCGGGACCGCCATGCCCGGGGGCGTAAGGGCCCTCTCTCAGCTCCTCACCTACCCGGGAGCCGTTGCTCTAATCGGGGGGGCTGTGTACTCCTGGCGCAAGACGCGGGGGAGTTATAACCTCCTCATCGCCGTGGGAGCCACCCTGATGACGATAGGGGGGATTCTGACTCGGTACGTCACCCCCGAGTTCCTCTACATCTTCCTGTTGGCGGGCATTGCGGTCATGTTTGTGGGTTTCCTGCGAAGTCTGGAGGTCGCACCCGCGCCGAAACCCGAGGCCGCTCCCACTCCGGCTCCGTAGCGGGAGTCTCTGAGGTGCCCCGTTGGCAACGCGGGTCATTCGCCGGGCGGTGGTCGACTCCACAAACGAGGAGGCCAAGACCCTGATCGCCGAGGGGGCTGTGCCGTGGACCGTCGTCGTCGCCGACAAGCAGGTCGCAGGCAAGGGCCGGTTCGGGCGACGGTGGGCCTCGCCCCGCGGGGGCCTCTACCTTTCGGTGATCCTGCAGGAGGCGTTGGAAAGGGCCCCCCTCCTCTCCATGGCGGCATCCCTCGCGGTGGCGGAGGCCCTGGAGGTCTGGGACCTTCCCGTGACCGTAAAGTGGCCCAACGACGTCCAGGTGGGCGGACGCAAGGTGGCAGGGATCCTGGTGGAGGGCCTGGTCGGCGAGGAGGGCTACTGGGTCGTCGTGGGCATTGGCGTGAACTCGGACATCCCACGGGACAGGCTCCCGAGGCAGTTGGACATGCCCGCCACAACCCTCCGCCGCGAGTTGGGCGGTCCCGTCGACAACGAAGAGCTCCTCCGTCGACTTCTGGCGGCCCTGCGCGACCAGCTGAGGGATTTTCGGGACCCTTCCAAGATCGTCCAGGCGTATCGAGATCGATGCACGAGCCTCGGCCGTGACGTCGTTGTCCAGACCCGCGAGGGGGTCCTGCAGGGCCGAGCGGTGACCATCCGTGAGTCGGGCGCCCTCGTTCTCCGGAGGCCTTCAGGGGAGGAGGTCGAGGTGACCGACGGAACGGTCCGGGAGCCCGCCTGACGAGGCCGGAGTCCATCTCGCGACCCGTGCGGCCGGCCCCCGTTACGAGGACGGGCGCCTATCGGGGCGGAAAGGCGTTTTAAGCTCCTGCCCCCTCCGACGGCCATGGCGCCCACCTTGGAAGACTGGGAGAGCCAGCTGCCTCCGGTTCCGGCCCCTCTTGCGAATTACACCCTGTTCCGACGGAGCGGGCGCATCGCGTTCACGTCCGGGGTCGTTCCGCTGGTGGAGGGTCGTCTCCAGGCGGAGGGAAGGCTGGGTGAAGATCTCACCGTGGAGGAAGGGTACGAGGCGGCCCGAACCTGTGCCCTCCTGACATTGAGCATCCTCCGGGAGCACCTGAAGGGCCTGGATCGTATCAGGCAAGTCCTGCGAGCGGTCGTGTTCGTCGCGTCCGCACCCGGCTTTCACGAACAGCCCCAAGTGGCCGATGGCGCTTCCGACCTCCTCGTCGAGGTCTTGGGGGAGGCCGGAACCCCCGCACGCATGGCGGTAGGCGTGGCAGAGCTTCCCCTGGGTGCACCCGTCGAGCTCGCCCTTACGGTGGAGACTCGTCGGTAGGCATCCCGCAAAAGGGATATTGGCAGGCTCCCTTGGCGGGCCCGGGGCCCTCTATGTCCACCGAAGACAAGATCAAGGAACTCCGGGACCGGAAGGACGCAGCTCGAGCTGGCGGGGGCGAGGACAACATTCGGAAGCAGCACGATAAAGGAAAGCTCACGGCCCGGGAGAGGCTTGACATCCTCCTGGACCCGGAGTCGTTCGTGGAGCTGGACCCCTTCGTGGTCCACCGCATCACCGACTTCGGGATGGATGCACGACGCAGCCCGGGCGATGGCGTGGTGACCGGGCACGGGGCTATCGACGGCCGCCTGACGTACGTCTTCTCGCACGACTTCACCGTCCTTGGGGGCTCTCTGGGGGAGATGTTCGCCAAGAAGGTGGTGAAGGTCATGGATATGGCGACCAAGGTCGGGGCCCCCATCGTCGGGCTGAACGACTCCGGTGGCGCCCGGATTCAGGAGGGGGTGGTCTCCCTGGGAGGCTACGCGGACATCTTCTACCGCAACGTCCGCGCCTCCGGGGTGGTCCCCCAGATTTCGGTGATCCTAGGCCCGGCCGCGGGCGGCGCCGTCTACTCCCCCGCCCTGACCGACTTCGTCATCATGGTCGGGAAGACGAGCTACATGTTCGTGACCGGGCCCGACGTGGTCAAGGCGGTCACGGGAGAGGACGTCAGCCTCCAGGAGCTGGGAGGCGCGGCCACGCACAACGAACGGAGCGGCGTCGCCCACTTCGCCGCCGAGAACGAGGATGAGGCGTTGTACACGGTGCGCCGCCTCCTCTCCTTCCTCCCCGCCAACAATATGGAGGATCCGCCCGTGTTGGACACCGGCGATCCCCCGGACCGAAAGGACGCGGACCTGACCGCGGTCGTTCCTGACGATCCGGAGAAGCCCTACGACATGCGGGACGTCATCCTCAAGCTCGTGGACGCGGGGGACTTCCTGGAGGTGCAGGAGCAATGGGCCAAGAACATCGTCGTCGGTTTCGCCCGGATGGACGGACACCCCGTGGGGGTCATCGGGAACCAGCCCCAGGTCCTCGCCGGCACGTTGGACATCGATTCCTCCGTCAAGGCCGCCCGCTTCATCCGCTTCTGCGACTGCTTCAACATCCCGCTCCTGACCCTCGTGGACGTCCCGGGCTTCCTGCCGGGGACTGCCCAGGAGTTCGGCGGCATCATCCGCAACGGGGCGAAGCTTCTCTACGCCTACTCCGAAGCGACGGTGCCCAAGGTCACGGTGATCACTCGGAAGGCCTACGGCGGGGCCTACGACGTCATGTGTTCGAAACACATCGGGGGGGACTACAACGTCGCCTGGCCGACGGCGGAGCTCGCGGTGATGGGGCCCGAGGGGGCCGTCGAGATCATCTTCCGACGGGAGATCGCCGCCGCGAAGGATCCGGTGGCACGAGGGCGGGAACTGGTAGCGGAGTACAAGGAGAAGTTCGCGAACCCCTACGTCGCCGCGGAAGTCGGCTACCTGGATGACGTGATTGAGCCCCAGGACACCCGTCCCTACGTCGTCCGAGCCCTGCAAACCCTCCTCGACAAGCGGGAGGCCACGCCGCTCCGCAAACACGGCAACATCCCCCTCTAGGATTCGTCAATCAACGAATCGGCCTTCGACGCCACGTGGACTATAAATACGGAAGCCGTCTCACGCGTGCGCGATGTTCCGCAAGGTCCTGATTGCGAATCGGGGAGAGATTGCCCTGCGCGTCATGCGGACGTGCCGGGAGCTGGGCATCGCGACGGTCGCTCTCTACTCCCGAGCCGATGCGGCGTCGCTGCATCGGTCCTACGCCGACGAAGCGTACGAAGTGCCCGCCGAGGATCCCCTCCGCGCCTATCTAGACATCGAGGCGATCGTGGCCATCGCTCGACGGGCGGAGGCAGAGGCCATCCACCCCGGATACGGCTTTCTGGCGGAAAACCCATCTTTCGTCCGCGCCTGCGATGAAGCGGGGGTCGTTTTCGTCGGTCCCCCCGCCGAGGCCATGGACGTGGCGGGGGACAAGCTACGCTCCAAGGCCGTCCTGAAGGAAGCGGGCCTTCCCCTCTCCCCGGGTTCCGACCGTCCCCTCGCCTCTCCCGATGAGGCCGCCGAGGCCGCCGAAGCGGTGGGGTATCCGGTCATCCTTAAGGTGGCCGGAGGCGGGGGCGGCATCGGGATGGCCGTCGTGGAGAAGGCGAAGGACCTGGCTCCGGCGCTGGAACACGCGCAATCCCTCGCCCGGTCGGCCTTCGACGTCTCGGACATCTTTCTCGAGCGATACCACCGTCCGGCCCGACACATTGAGTTTCAGATTCTCTCCGACGGGAAACGTACGGTCCACCTGGGCGAGCGGGAGTGTTCCATCCAACGCCGCTATCAGAAGCTGATCGAGGAGGCACCTTCCCCCGTCGTCGGGGACGAGGTGCGCGAAGAGATGGGTACCCTCTCCGTCCAAGCGGCCGAGGCCTTGGGGTATGCGAACGCCGGGACCATTGAGTACGTGTACTCGGAGGGCAACTTCTACTTCAACGAGGTGAATGCCCGACTCCAGGTGGAGCATCCCGTCACGGAGTGGCTGACTGGGATCGACCTCGTGGCGGAGCAGCTTTCCCTGGCTGCCGGAGAGCCCCTCTCCCTCGAGCCGGAGGACCTCGCCCTCCGAGGGTGGGCCCTGGAGTGCCGGATCAACGCGGAGGACCCATATCGGGGGTTCCTCCCGTCGCCTGGACGCGTCACCCACCTGGGACTCCCTTCGGGTCCGGGGGTTCGCGTAGATGCGGCCTTGCAGGTAGGCACCGAGGTGACCGCAGCCTACGACCCCCTCGTCGCCAAGATCATCGCCTACGGGGCGGACCGGGAACAGGTCACGAAGCGCATGAGCCGAGCCCTGGGGGAGACCGTCCTCCAGGGGATTGCGACGAACATACCCTTCCATCAAGCCGTGCTCCAGGACGAGGCCTTCCGGAACGGAGACCTCTCCATCCGCTTCATCGAGGAACGGGGGATCATCCAGTCCTTGGAAGAGGCGCGGCAGAGGGAGGAACGGGAGAGGCGAGCCCTCGTGGCCGCCCTCGCGGCTGCCGCAGTGGCCTCGAAAGGCACCATCCCCCGTCGGATGGAGGCCTTCCCCATCCGATCCCAATCCCCCAAGGCATGGACACGGACCGGACGCGAGGAACAGCATCGGGGACGCAACCATGACGTTACGCTTCGACGTGGTCCTTGAGGGGCAGTCGTACCGGGTGGAGGTCGGCGAGGACCTCCAGGTGCGGATCGAGGGGGAGGAGTTCACGCCCCAGGTTCAGACCCAAGATGGGGGCTACCGGGTCTCCCTGGGTCGCAGCCATTATCGGTTTCGACTCGACGGCCGGAGCCTCTTTCTGAATGGGACCCCGCTCGACGTGGCCTTTCGTGGCTACCTCCCTTCGTCGGCCCTCGCGCGACGACCCGTCTCGGAGGAGATGGTCGCAACGCCCGTTCGCGCCCCCATGCCCGGTCGGGTCATCACCCTGCTCGTCCACGAAGGGGCGCAGGTGCGGAGGGGCACTCCCCTCCTCATCCTCGAGGCGATGAAGATGCAGAACGAGATCCCCTCCCCCGCCGACGGGGTGGTCCAGGAGCTTCGTGTGGTCCCAGGGGACGCGGTGGGCAAGGAAGACGTGCTGCTGATCGTCCAGTAAACGAGCCCCTACTCGAGGCTCGTCAGTTCCTGACCTTCCCACGCGAAGGTCCGACGCTTCCTGCGTTGGGGGACACCACGTTGGAGCAGGTAACCGACGATGAGTGGGAGCCCGATGGTCGCCTCGACATACACCTGCGCGGTCCGCGCCTCAGGCTGAATCTTGCCCCAAGACTTGGATTCGTTGAAGGTGGCGCCCGAGAGGCCGCCCCAGTAAGGGACGTCCATCGTCAGCTGGACGGCGTAGTCGAACCCCCCCGGCTCGTGACCCAGCGTCTCCGCCGTGACCTCGGCCTGCTGGATGTAGTTCTTGGGGACCCCGCCCCCGATGAGGAACTCGGCCCGGGCGGAGGACTTCCAAAGGATTTGGGCGATCTCGTAGTTGTCCCGGACGAGGTCGATCCGCATGGGCTCCTCCCCGCGCTCCGCCCTGCGGGTGAGATGACTGACCAGGCCGATCCCGATGCCGCTGTCGTGGTAAGTGGGGACGAAGTAGGGGACCCCGTGGGTGTAGGCCGCGCGGACGATGGACGTTTCGTCGTCGAGCCGCTCCCCCAGGATCGCCATGAACTCCCGCGTGGAGTACGCCCGAGGCTCCAGGCCGTCCGCCACTTCGGCCATCATCGCGTCGATGTCCCGGAACACCGCTTCGTCAGCTAGGCTGTCGTAGATTCGGTCGATGAAGTGCTTACGGAGCTCGACGTCGTCCATGTGGGGGTGTCCCCGATAGTGGTGATGGCCGAGCCCTTCGTAGAAGTCGTGGTAGGCGACGGCCCCCGTGGTCACGAGGACGTCCACGAGCCCGTTCCGGATCATGTCGCTGATGACTTTCCGCATCCCCCCCGCAACCATGGCCCCCGCCACGCCCAAGAACATCGTGGGCCGCGCCTGGTCAGCCAACGCCTCCTCAAGGATGGCTGCGGCGGTTCCCAGGGCTCGACTCTGAAAGGCACCCTCGCGGAACTGCCCGACCAACTCCGCTATTGTGGCCGCCCGCTTCAGGTCCACCTGGTGCAGTCGCTGGCTCAGGAGCGCGTCTCTTTCCGCCATCCTTCCACCGCCTCGCGTTAGATGCCCCAGGTATGATAAGATTTCGTGTGGCTCGTGCCTGGACTGGCCGGCCTGCGCGGGGATGACCGGGCCGCGTTCGGCGAATCTCAAGCCAACCTTTAAACCGCGACCGCAGCATGAATTGCTCGAGGATTCATGCAGGCCAAGCCGACCTTCGAAGTGACCGGACCGGCCGCGGCCAAGCTCAAGGAGCTGGCGGAGAAGCAGGGCCTGGACGCCCCCCGGATCCGCGTCAAAGTGGTCAGTGGCGGCTGCTCCGGGATGGCGTACAACGTGGACTTCGCGGAGGGGACCGAGGAGAAGGACATCGTCTGGGAGACGCGAGGGGTAGAGGTCCTGCTCGACCCGATGTCCGCCCTCTATGTCATGAATTCGAAGATGGAGTACTCGGAGGGCCTCATGGGATCCGGGTTCAAGATCAAGAACCCGAACGCCCAGGGCACATGCGCGTGCGGCGAGTCCTTCTACGTCTGAGGGGAACCCTATGAAAGAGGTCCTTGATCTCTCGGAACTCTTGGGCCTCGTGCGTTTGGATGACTTCGAGGCGCAGCTGGAGAAAGTGGACTTCGCCCGTTACGAGGGGAAGAAGGTGCAGATGCGGGGGTGTGTCCCCGTCTGGGCCCATCTGGCCGTGGCCGCCAAGCTCATGGAGCGGGTGGAAGAGTTGGAGTTTCTTGTGGACGACGGCAAGCAGGGAAAACCTATCCACATCTACGCTAAGGCGTGAGGACCCCTCTTCACAAGTGATAATTTGGTCCCCGCTCTTATTACCCCCTAGCGACACGTCCTTCTGCCGTGGACTGGAACCCAGGCACCGCCATGTTCTAGAGGTGCTACCCCTTGATTTCGAAAGAGAAACAGGGCCAAGAAGCGCAGGCCCTGTGCATCGTGTGCGGTAGCGGCTTACGGTCGGACGGCCAGTGTTCTTCCTGCGGGGCCCAGCACGAGACCGTCGACGGCAAGCTTCGGGTCAAGTCCGATTCCAGCGGGGGGAATCCTGCCCCGAACGTTTCGCCGGACCCATCGGCCAAGGATGCCCTGGTCGCCTGGCTGAAGGGGGAAGAGGGCGAGCTCAGTACCTGGATCGACCGCGAATCCTCGCCGGCACCCCAGGACGCCACGACGACCCCCGAAGGATCGCCAGACGAGCAGTCATCGGAACCCCAGGCGGACGTCCCCGCCGCCGAGACGACCCCGAGTCCCCAGTCTGCCCCGGTCTCCGTGACCCAGCCTCCCGAGGCCCTCGAGCGTTGGCTGAAGGGGGACGAGGAGGCTCTGGACGACTGGCTCGCGCAATCCGAGCCTGCTCCGGAGGAACCGAAAGAGGAACCCGCCCCCGGCGAGGAGGAGGACCAGGACATCGACGAGCTGCGGGCGGAACTCGTGGCCATGAAACGGGCGGTGAAGGCCGAGCTCTCGAAGGTCAAGGGCGGTCGCGTCGACCCGCTGGCTTACCTGGAGGAGATTGCCAAGCTCAACCGGAAGCTCCAACGCGAGGTACGGCAACGGAAGGAACTCGAAAGCGAGTTCGACCACTTGAAGAAGTCCTCCGTGGCCGTGATGAGATACGTCAAGACCCAGAAGGAGGAAGAGGGACCCGAGGCCAAACGACGCCTGGCCGAGGAGAAGGAAGCGCGGAGGATTCAGCAGATCGAGCTGGAGAAGGCAAACAACCTCGTGGAGAGGCTGAAGGCCGAGGTCGAGGGCAAGATTGCCGAGTTGCCGAAGAACGCCAGGGCCCTGAAGGAGGTCGAGGTCCAGTTGGCGGAGCGGGAGGAGACTCTCGCGGCGAAGGAGAAGGAGCTCCAGGCCACAGAGGAGGACTTCCGCACGGGGGCGACCCGGGTCTCCGATGTCGAACTGGAGCGTCGACTCAAGGCGGAGTTGGCCGAGAAGCAGCGGGAATTCCTCGACCGGGAAGCCGAGATGAAAAAGCAGGTCATTGACCTGGAGGGGGAGGTGGAGCGGCAGAAGATCGAGGCGAAACTCAAGGCCGAGGCCATGGAGCTGAGCGGTCAGGACGGGAAGGACGTAAGCGCGGAGCTCACCGAGAAGGCGCGAGAGCTTCAAATCAAGGAGCGAGATCTCATCCTCAAGGAGCAGGAGATGGGGCGCCTTCGGGAGGAGATGGCGGTCCAGCAAGACGAGGTCAGCAAAATCAAGGAACCCCTCGCCTACAAGGAAGACGAACTCCTTCGGCGTGAGGAGGACCTGATCTATCGCGAGAAGCTCCTCGAGCAGGACAAGAATCGCGTCGCGACGGCCCGAAACCAGGCAGGCTCCGTGGAGGAGGCCCAGCTCAAGGAGCGACTGGAGACCCTGAAGGCCGAGATTACCAGGAAGGAGGAGGAGGTCCGGGCGAAGGAATCCTACCTCAACGCGAAGATGGAGGAGCTCCGGATGCGGGAGCAGGGGCTCATCGAGGAGGACATCGAGGCGCGAGAGGAAGATCGGGTCTTCGAGTTCAAACAGGAGAAGGTCAAGACGGGAACCCCGCGGCTGGACGACCTCCTCCTGGGTGGCATTCCCTTCGGTTCCAACGTTTCCGTGTACGGTCCCCCCTTCATCGGGAAGGAGGTCTTGATTAACGCCTTCGTCGCCGAGGGCCTTCAGAAAGGCGTGCCGGCCATCTGGGTGACCACGGACAAGACGCCGGACGATATCCGGGATGAGATGCAGTCTGTGGTCCCCGGCTACGAGGAGTACGAGAACCTCGGCCTCGTTCACTACGTTGACGCCTACTCCAAGGGGATGGGGGCCGCCACAGACGACACCTTTGCCACCTACATCGACGATCCGACGGACCAAGCCGCCATTCTTGAGGCGGTCGACCGGGTCGCGGCGGAGATCATGAAGGATCACAAGACCTACCGACTCGCTTTCCGCACGATTTCCACCCTGATGGCCTACCTCGACCCGGCCTCCACCTTCCGGTTCCTACAACCCTTCGCCGGCCGGAGGAAGAGGGACAAGGCGGTGAGCTTGTACGTCATCGAGAAGGGGATGCACGGGGAGCAGGACATCCAGATGCTGGGCAGCCTGATGGACGGGATGGTCGACTTCAAGGTCGAGCAGCTCAAGACCTACCTGAGCGTGAAGGGAATCTCCGATGCACAGTCTCGGGCCTGGATTCAGTATATGTATTCCAAGCAAGGCATCAGTATCGGGTCCTTCACGCTGGACCACATCCGGTAGCCTCCCGGAGACGCCGTCCGACCGGGCCCGCTACGCCACTTCCATCCCGCTCGACTGTTTCCCTCCGCCCTTCAGCTTGATCATGGGCAACGGAATGGGCGGGGGGAGTCGCAGGTCCTTCGCGATGACGACGGCCTCTTGGATGCAGTAGGACATGATGGCGGTGTGAATCTCACTCGCAACGGCCTCCGGCATGTTGCCTGTCTTCTCCCAAACCTCGGGCAGCGATGCCTCGCCTTCGAAGTGGAGGCTGCCCTCGATCTGAATCACGCCGACGCCGCTGTAGTTCACGGTGAAGCGAAAGTCCACCGCTGAGGCCTCGTCCACCGGATGAACTCGTGTCACGGTGCTGTTGTGGTCCACCCGCACGTTCTTGAGCCGCTCCCCGGTCTTGGCGAATCGTTTCCCCTCAATGGTGGTGAGTTCCAGACTCGTGACGGGCATTACGACTTTGGAGAGCAGGCGGGCCGTATAAGCATTCTAGCCCTCCACCGTGGTTTTTACCCTGGGCGTGATTGCCTAGCGGAATGACCGTATACGTAGGGCTCGACGATACGGATTCCCCACGGGCGATGTGCACCACCTTCGTGGCCACTGAGCTCATCGCTCGATTTCGCACCCTCGGCTGGAGCCTGGAGGGATATCCCCGTCTAGTCCGACTGAACCCCAACATTCCGTGGAAGACACGGGGAAACGGCGCGCTTTGCCTTCGGTTTGGTCAGGGAGAGGCCTCCTCCCGACCCGCGGGCGCCTTTCGAGGCTGGACGGCACGCCTTCACAATTCAGACGGCACGGCGGTCCCCGGACAAGCCCTCTTTCGTGCTGCGCAGGAAACGGTTCTCCGGCTGGCCGACTTGGACGATCCTGGGACCCAGCCGGGTCTCGTCGTGACGCGGTGGCGCCCTGGGGAACGACTCTACTGGAAAGCGGTGCGCGGGGTTGTCTCCCTCACCGAGATTGCGGCCGACCTCGAACGAGTCGATTTCTCCTTCGCCCCAAAGGGATCTCGCGGCTTGATTGGGGCACTCGCTGCCCTGGCATGGAGGCCCCGGGATCGAACCTTCGAGGTCATCGCTTATCGGGACCCGGGCCGGTGGGGAACTCCCAGGCGTCTCGTTCCGCCGGATGTTGCAGGGTTGGAGGAGCGCTTCCCTCGGACGTTCAACAACTTCGACCGGGAGTCGGGGCACATGGCCATCGCACCTCGCTCCCCGTGCCCCGTCCTGTTTGGGATTCGAGGCGAGGGACCGGAAGAACTCCCGGCCGCCTTGGCTACCGTGCGAGGGGAACTCCTCGACCGTTGGCTCCTCTTCGAGACGAACCAAGGGACCGACGATCATCTCGTTCCCCGGCGCGTGGACGACCTTCCCACCCATACCTCGGCCATCCTGGAGGGACGGGTCCGAGGACCGCCGAGGACGCTACCGGGCGGACATGTGGTTTTCTCCCTGAGTGACGGGGCCATCGTCGACTGCGTGGCCTACGAGCCCTCCAAGTCCTTCCGCCGGGTGGTTCGCTGCCTTCTTCCGGGGGACCGGGTCCGCGTGTATGGGGCCGTGCGCGCACACCCACGCGCCATCAACCTGGAGAAGCTGGAAGTGATGGATGCAGCGCCGGGCGCCATCAAGCGAGGCAACCCACGCTGCCTCGCGTGCGGGAAGTCGATGAAGTCGGCGGGGCGGGGGGCGGGATATCGATGTCGACGGTGCGGAACTCGGGCGGCCCCCGCGGAAGCTCGATTCGTTCGCGCCCACCGAGACCTCGTCCGGGGCGTCTACGAGCCTCCGGTCTCCGCGCGCCGACACCTCAGCAAACCCTTGAAGCGTATGGCCGGCCCTCACGAGGCCTTCGAGACTACACGGATGGAATCGGCCAAGATGTCCATTCCCACCTCGAACAAGTCCTCCTCGATTGTCAGCGCAGGAATGTAGCGGATTACCGACGTGCCGCTGGGGAGGAGAATCAGCCCTCGGCGTAGGGCCTCCTTCAGGATGGCATCCCTTTCCTTCACCGCCGGCTCCTTCCCCCCACCCTCTTTCACGAACTCAGTGGCCCGCATGAGCCCGAGTCCTCGATTGTCTCCCATGAGCGGCCAATCCTCCTTCAACTCCTCCAACCGCCCGTGCATCCTCTCGCCGAGACGGGCGGCTCGGTCCGGCAGGTTCTGTTCTTCGAGGATGCGCAGCGTTGCAAGGGCCGAGGCGCATGCCAGGGGGTTCCCACCAAACGTGTTGCTATGGGCGCCCGAGACCCCGAAGTCCAGGTCGGCGTTGAAGACCAAGGCCCCGATGGGAAGACCAGAGCCCAATCCCTTGGCGATGGCCACGGCGTCGGGGGCGACTCCCGCGTGTTCGACCGCGAACATGCGACCCGTCCGGCCGAGACCGGTCTGGACCTCGTCGGCGATCAGCAGGATGTCGTGTTCCTTCGCGATGCGCGCGATCTCCTCCGTCCATCCCGGTGGAGGTACCACGTACCCCCCTTCGCCCTGTACGGGCTCGAAGACGAGGCCGGCGAGCTCAGAGGGAGGGACCACCTTGCGGAGGTATTGGTCCTCGATGACCTGGGCACACCAGATGTCGCAATCGGGATAGGTGAGCCTGTAGGGGCACCTGTAGCAGTAGGAGTACGGGACAAGGTTCCCTCCCGGCATGAGGGGGAAGAACCGCTCCCGTTGCACACCCTTGCTGGAGGTCAGGGCGAGGGATCCCATGGTCCGGCCGTGGAAGCCGTTGAGGAAGGCCAAGAACTGCTTCCCCGGTCGGTTCCACCGGGCCAGTTTGATGCCGGCCTCGATGGACTCCGTCCCCGAGTTGGTGAAGAACACTTTCTTGCGAAAGTCGCCCGGAGTCAGCCGCGCCAACGTTTCGGCAAGGTCCACTTGCACCTGGTAGTAGAAGTCCGTGCCGGCCATGTGCCACATGTCGGCCAGTTGCGCTTCCACGGCCTCACGGATTTCGTCATTCACGTGGCCCAGGTTCGTCACCGCGATCCCGCACGTGAAGTCGATGTACCGGTTCCCGTCCACATCCTCGACCACGGAACCCTTCGCTCTTCTGACGGCCAGCGGCAACGTCTTCGTGGTGGTGGCCAGAAACTGACTGTCCTTTTCAATGATCTTGCGGGCCTTCGGTCCCGGTGGGGGGACCTGCATTCGGGGTGCCTTCATGCGATTCGCTCGCGAAGTTACCCGAAGCGCTCGTTAAAAGGGCTCGGATGCCCCTCGAACGGGAACGTGTGTTCTCCCGATGGGGGCTGGTGTTCGGTAGGTTGGCGAAAGGGCGGGGCGCGAGCGGTCGGCTTAGCCCCCAATGCGGAAGACGGCTGTCCCACACACCGGGCACGTTCCCTTGGTGGCAGGCTTGCCGTTTTTCATGGTGATCCGCTGGGGATTCTGGATCTCTCGCTTGGCCCTACATTTCACGCAATAGGCTTCGACCATAGCTGACCCAGGCACGGCATTAGTGTTCCATTTATAAATGTTTCGGCCGTCATTCTCAATCTGGACAACCAGAAACGGGCTCCAAAGATTATATACGGACTCCGCTAGTGGTTCGGGGGAGCCTCTTTGCCGCTCTCGGAGGCGTCGTTATCACCCTCATTGAGGATCTGGTGATCCGCAAGGTTCTGGACAGCCGGGGGAACTCCACCGTGGAGGTGGATGTCCATACCACCAACGGCTTTGGCCGGTTCTCCGCCCCGAGCGGGGCGAGCACGGGGGCCCACGAGGCCGTCGCCTTCCCTGAGGGGAAGGTGGATTTGGCCCTGGAGCGCTTTGAGAGTCACGTGCTCCCCAAAGTCCTGGGCCTCGACGCCATCTTCCAGGAAGAGGTGGACGACGTTCTGCGGGAGACGGACGGGACAGCCGACTTCTCCTTTCTAGGGGCGAACGTGGCCGTGGCCACCTCCCTGGCGACCGCGAAGGCAGCGTCCAACGCCCTGTCCCTTCCCCTCTACCGGTACCTGGGGGGCATGACCGCCAACCGGATGCCGCGACCGTTCGGTAACCTCCTCGGAGGCGGGGCCCATGCGCCCGGGGGCACAGTTATCCAGGAGTTCTTGAGCGTGGCACAGGGCCCCACGGCGGCCGATTCTGTCCGTGCGAACGCGAAGGCCCACGCCCTGGTCGGGGAGGCCTTGCGGGCCAAGCTTCCCAAGACCGCCATCGGCCGCGGCGACGAGGGGGCGTGGACCGCGGCGATCGAAGACGAGTTGGCCCTGCGCCTCGTGGCCGACGCCTGCTCCCAGATCCAGGACGAGCTCGGCATCCCTTGCAGCCCGGCCTTGGACATGGCCGCTTCCGAGTTCTACCGGAAGGGGGAGTATCACTACCGGGATCGCACCCGAAGTCCGGAGGAACAGGTGGCGTACGTGACGGAGTTGGTGGACAAGTACCACCTCTACGCCGTGGAGGACCCCCTGGAACAGGACGACTTCGGCGGCTTTGCCGAGCTGACCTCCCTCGTGGGGGACCGCTGCCTTATTATCGGGGACGACCTCTTCGTGACAAACGTGGATCGCATCCGAGTCGGTGTCGAGGCCGGGTCCGCCAACGGTGCGCTCATCAAGCCCAACCAGATTGGGACGCTCACCGACACCTGGATGGCGGTGGACTACGCCCACGGCCACGGCCTCCAGACGGTTCTCTCCCATCGGAGCGGAGAGACCACGGACGCGACCATCGCGCACCTTGCCGTCGCCTTCCGGTGCGAGGGCATCAAGACGGGGGCCGTCGGGGGCGAGCGGATCGCCAAACTGAACGAACTCATTCGGATCGAAGAGGAGCTGACCTGAGTGGCCGAAACAACGGAGACGAAGAGCGAAGAGACCAGACCCATGCTGATCTCGGAGGACGAGTACCTCACCAGCGGGATCCACATTGGCACCCAGCAGAAGAGCAGCGACATGAAGGGCTTCATCTACAAGGTTCGAACCGATGGCCTTTACGTCCTGGACATCAAACAGACAGACTCGCGGATCCGGGACGCCGCCAGCTTCCTCGCTACCTTCGATCCGGAGGAGATTCTCGTCGTGGCGGCACGCCAGTACGGCCAGAAGCCCGCCCGGGTCTTCGCGGAAACCATCGGGTCGAAGGCCTTCCCCGGCCGGTTTGTCCCGGGAACCCTCACGAATCCCGAGCTGCCCCAGTTCTCCGAGCCCCGGGTGCTCCTGGTCACGGATCCGGCCGCAGATCAGCAGGCCTTACGGGAGGCGGTCAACGTCGGAATCCCGGTCGTGGCCCTCAGCGACGCAAACAACGAGACCAAGTACGTGGATCTCGTGATTCCCACGAACAACAAGGGGAGACGGGCCCTGGCCACGGTATACTGGCTCCTGGCTCGGGAGTTCCTGAAGGCGCGGGGCCTCCTCAAGAGCGACAACGAGTTCCAGCGGACCATCGAAGACTTCGAAGCCACGCTCTAGCAGTCCGATGCGACTACCTGCGGTGGCCGGACAGTTCTACGCAGCGGACAAGGAGGCTCTCATCACCGAGATTGAGGCATGCTACGCCTCCCCTCTCGGTCCCGGCCGGCTCCCGGACCGCCGCGGGAAGAAGCGAAGTTTGGCAGGCCTGGTGGTGCCCCATGCGGGCTACATGTACTCGGGACCTGTCGCCGCTCACGCCTACCTGGCACTGGCCGAAGACGGGCTGCCGGACACCTTCGTCATCCTGGGGCCCAACCACACGGGTTCCGGTCTTCCGCTCGCGGTCGCGACGGACGACTTCCAGACTCCTCTCGGTGTGGCCAAGGTGGACACAGACCTCGCCGAAGAGCTTATGCAGGGACTCATCGAGGGGGACATGGAAGCGCACCGCTACGAGCACTCCCTGGAGGTCCAGATCCCCTTCCTGCAGCACCTGGGGCCCGAAGTCTCCATGGTGGCGCTCTGCATGGGTGTGCAGGACTACCAGGCGGCCTCCGAGGTGGGGGCTCGAGTCCAAGACGTTTTGAAGGGTCGCGATGCCCTGGTCCTGGCTTCCACGGACTTCTCCCACTACGTGCCGCCGGAGGTCGCCGCCGTCAGGGACCGCCGGGCCATCGACCAGATCCTGGCGGGGGACCCGAAGGCGTTCCTGAACGCGGTCGAGAGGGAACGCATCAGCATGTGCGGCTACGGCCCGGTGGCAGCCGCCCTGGTCGCCTTGGAGGGCGCGAAGGGGGAGCTATTGAGGTATGGGCACTCCGGGGACGTCGCGCCCATGCGACACGTGGTGGGGTATGCGGCCATTACTCTCCGGAGGTAGCATCGTCGATCCAGCGGAGATAGTCCGCTGAGCCCGTCTCCATCGCGTAGGCCACGACACACGGCACCTCGTAGGAATGGGCATCGCGCGCGGCTGTGATGGCCCGGTCCACGAGTTCCCGGCGTGTCTTCATGATGACTGCAACCTCCTGCGCTTCCTCAATTCTTCCTTTCCAGCGATAGATGGACTGGATGGGAAAGATGTTCCCGCACGCGACAAGACCTCTCTCGATCAGGCCCAGAACAAGGGATCGAGCCTCCGCCGCGTCCCCCGCGGTCATGTATAGCATCGCATACATAGGGAGGTCCAGGCGCACCTCAGTCATATGGATTCACACGTGGGCACAATTATCACTCGCGAGAACAGCCTCGGTACCCTTTTACCAAATTTCGGGCCTAAAGGAGGGACGAGCCTCTTGAGCGTCGTCACCTTTCGGGAGATGCAAGAGACACTCGTCGCACTTCTCGGTCGCCAGGTCATGGGTCCCGACGAGGTGGGCGAGCTTGCCGAGTATCTCCTTGGATTCTTCGGGTATGGAACGGAGGTCGTGGACAACGTCCTCCAGCCGGACGACCGCGATGTGTTCTACATGCTGGAGGAAGAGGGGCTCCTGAGCACCCGCCAGGAGGAGGTCCTCGTGACGCCCGGCAGACTGTGGCGCCTCCACTACTGGATCCTCCGCGTGGACCACGTCAAGCGCGCCCTCCAGAAGGCCGGAGACGAGGCCGAAGAGCACGAGGTGCTCTACGAGAACATGGCGGATGAGGTGTGGGTGCGCCGTCAGGCTTCCTGACCGGAGAACCTTTTAAACGAGGAGTGGGGTGTGAGAACGGGTTGACGTTCCACGAGATTACCATCGTTTTCCTCGCTTTTGCCGGCTGGATCCTCGGCCTGTACCTCCTAGAACGGCGCGGGCTGCTGAGTCGCGTGGGCCTGACCATGATGGGCCCTTTCCTCATGGCCAAGACTCTCCGGGGTCGGGCCTTAATCGAGCGCATCGCCCAGTGGAGGGGCTGGGGCACGATGGGTCGGGTCTTTGTCGTCCTGGTCGCCGTGACCATGGTAGGGATGACTGCCCTGCTCGTGTGGACGGCGACTCTCGTGTCCCGAATCCCGCCGGAGGCGGCGCCGTCTCCCCAGGTCCTCCTCGGCCTGCCGGGTATCAATCCCTTCATCCCCCTTACATACGGGATCTTCGCCCTCGCCGTGGCCATCATCGTCCACGAATTCTCCCATGGCATCCTCGCCCGGAAGTGGAAGGTCAAGATCAAGTCCCTCGGCATTCTCCTGTTCATCGTCCCGATCGGGGCCTTCGTCGAGCCGGATGAGGAAGACATGCAGGCTCTTGACCGTCCGAAGCGGGGAGCCATCTTCGCCGCAGGACCGGGCTCCAACGTGGTTCTCGCCGCTCTTCTTGCCGTGATTTTCTCCATCGGAATGATGTCCGCAGTCCAGGCGAAGGCCCCGGGCATGGGCATCACGAGCATCGTCCCCGAGAGTCCTGCGGAGGGGGTTCTGGCGATGGGCATGATTATCACCCACATCGACGGCGACGCCGTCGAGACCGCCGCCCGGTTCACCGAAGTCCTCGGGCAGAAGACGGCGGGGCAAGTCCTTTACGTCGACATCTTCCAGAATGAGGGAAGTTTCACGCGCCAGATCACCCTTGCCGATCGTTTCGACTTCACGGACCAGGAAGCGGATCGCGGGAAGGGGTTCATCGGGGTTGGCACGGTCAGCACGAACCCCGACATCTTCAACCCCATCGTGTCAAGTCAGCGTCTGGGGATTGGCGCCGCCTCCCTCCTCTTTATCCTCTTCCCTTTCAGCGGCATGATGCCCATGCAGCCCCCCCTCACGGACTTCTACACCCTCACCGGTGCCTGGGCCATCTTCCCGACCACGGCCTTTTTCGTGCTGGCGAACACCATCTACTGGCTCTTCTGGATCAACCTTATGTTGGGGATGACCAACGCCCTGCCCGCGGTCCCTCTGGACGGCGGCTACCTGTTCCGGGACTGGGTCGAGGCGGGCCTCAAGCGGATCCGAAGAGGCATGAAGGCCGAGGCCGCTGCCCGCATCGCACGGAACCTATCCTATGTGGTCGCCCTGTTCATCTTAGCGCTCATCCTCTGGCAGCTCATTGGACCGCGGATCTAGGCTTCCGTTGACGTCAGCCCTTCTCCAGGCCTCCCAGGCCGAAGATGCCTCGTGGGTCGATCCCTCCGGACCCCACGCCGTGGGCCATGCGGATGGTCTCGAAGGTGGGCTCGAATCCGAGGTCCCGCAGGAGGCCGAGCGCCGCCTTGTTTTCCTCGGGAACGGCCACGGCGACCTGCCGGTCCGGGAAGGCCGCGAGCAGGTGGAGGAAGAGGGCCTCGGCGATGTCCGGACGATCAGGGGGTGCGACCCAGGGCGCGACATCCATCCCTCCGGCATACCGGGCGCCCACGACGTACCCCCGGAGGCCCTCCTCGGACCATGTGAAGAAGGCATCGCCGTAGTCGTGGTAGAATTGCGTGAGGACCTTCCCTCGATCGTTGCCGAAATAGGGGCGATCGAAGGTGGTCAGAGCATCCAGCTCGGAGGCGTGGACCAACCGCGGCTCGTCGGCGAGACGACCCTGTGCCTTCCCCTCATACCGCCAGGTCCGACCTTGCGCCGCGAAGCCCAGGCCGCGGTAAAAGCCCTCGGCGTTCGCGTACGCATTCAGCCAGGCGGTCTCCGCGCCCTGCTCCACCCCATAGTGCACGGCTTCCTCGACGAGCGCGCGCCCGTAGCCCTTTCCCCGTTCTCCGGGCTCAACGATGACGTTCCCAATCCAGGTCGCCTTCTCGTAGGCGGTGGCGGTGGTGATTCCCACCCGGCGATCCTCCGCCCACGCCACGAGGGTGCCCTCCGGATCCATGCGCCGAAACCGCCGGAAGTCTTCGGAATCGTAGTCCCATCCCTCCTCGTTCGTCAACGCGACGGCAAAGTCGACGTCCGTAGCGTCCATCGAGCGGATCTCGAGGGTCACAACAGGCCCCTGGCCCGAAGCTCCTCAGGCTCGTCGCACGCGTGGCTGCCGTGGGTGACGAACCGCGGGTCCCCCCGCGCATCTTTGTACATACAGGGCCCGTACTCGTCGTCCTCCGCCCCGTACCACTTGTCGCAGTCCCTGCAATGATGCCAGGCCGGATGGCGCTTTCGTGCCTCCGCCAACGTCTGTTCCAGTTTCTCGTCCATGGAGGCCTCGTCGGGGTCCGGCCCGCGGGGGGCTCAGGACCCCCAGAACGGGTCTTCCTTTCGCTTGATGGCCTTTACCGTCTCCAGCACCTCGCGATCGTCGTGCTTCAGGTCGCTCGCTTCCAGGCGACGGACATGCCCCTCGGGTACATCCACATAGAGAAGGTCCTCGGACTTGATCTGGCGACCGACGGTGGGCCCCTCGATCGCCACCGCCACCTCGCTCCCGGCTCCGACCTCCTGCAAGGAGATCTCCTTGTTCCGAATGCTGCGGATTCTTCCGACGATTCGTCCGTCCTCGCGAAGCAGGGACTGACCTACCCGTATCCGACCGGCCAGGACTCGGACCCCCACGATGGCGGGCTTGCTGACACGAAAGACATAGTCGGGTAGAAGGAGGACCTTCCCGGGATGGACGACCTCCCGTCTTCGCTCCGTTTCGAGTTCCGCCCTTCTCTCCCCGACCCATTCCTGGTATCCCTCGATGAGACGATAGACGACGTCATCCTCGAAGACCTGCACGTCGGGATGTTTCCCCAGCTCCTCCTTGGCCTCCGCGAGGATGGGCACGTTGAAGGCCAAGATGGCCCGTCTGAGCGGGTCCCGAACCGTCGCGGCCGCCACGATCTCCCGACGCGAGACGGGGCCGAGGCCCGCCTGGCGAATCTGCAGATCCTCCTCCTTCATCTGGAAGGCGAGTCCCTCGAGGGACCCCAGGGCATCGGCCTTGGCGATGAGACCTTCGTCCGACAGTTCGACTTCCAACCGGGTCGCCTCCTTCACCTGGGCCGTCGCCGCCGCCAGATCGGGGCCCGCCACCCGCAGGGGAGCGCCCGCCACCACCCCCTCGACGTCCGCCGCCGCAATCTTGATGCCCGCCGCAGCCCCGACCTCGGACACAGAGTCGAACCGGTTTTCCGGGTCGCGGATTTCATCCAGTGGTCGGGGCTTCAGGAGGGCCTTCACCTTGGTCACGCGGGGTTCTTCTCCGGCCGTGCCGAGGACCACCGTGTCCCCTCGCTTCACGGACCCCTTGTAGAGGATGGCATCCAAAGTCACTCCGAGGCCCCGCTCCTCCTTGACCTCCAGGATCGTGCCTTCTCCCAGGCCCTCCTCAAGCCGCAACTCCTCCTCGAGGAACCGCTGAGCCAAACCCACGAGGACCAAGAGTAGGTCGGGGATGCCTACCCCGTACTTCGCGCTCGTGGGGACAACGGCGATCACCTTCTGGAAGTCCTCGATCTTATCATAGCGGTCCGCGGAGAAGCCTTGGTCGAAGAGTCTCCCCACGAGCTCGTACAACCGCTTGTCCAGGAGTTCCTGCACGCTCTCGGGTTGGTCGGCGAAGGAAACCAAGAACGGGGCGTCGGGGTGCCGCCTCCAGCCTGGAACGAGGTCGGCCTTGTTCGCGGCGACGACGAAGGGGGTCTTGTACTGTTTCAGGATGCGTAGGGATTCTAGGGTCTGGGGGCGCAGTCCCTCGTTGATGTCAATAACCAGGATGGCCAGGTCCGCCAGGGCGCCGCCACGGGCTCGCAACGTGCTGAAGGCATGGTGACCTGGCGTGTCGATGAAGAGGAGGCCGGGAATCTTGAAGGACCGTCCCTTGACGAGATCGCCACAGATCTTCAGGATAACGTCTAAGGGGACCTCCGTGGCCCCAATGTGCTGGGTAATGGCTCCCGGCTCCCGCGCCGCGACCCGGGTCCCGCGAATCCGGTCGAGGATCGTGGTCTTCCCGTGGTCCACATGGCCGAGAACGCTCACGATAGGCTGGCGAATCATCGGACGGGCCCAAAATCCGACCCGCGATTATATGTAGTTTCGTCCCACGCCCGGTCAGGATCCCCGGAGCCAGAACTCATCGATCCTCGTGTAGGATAGGATCTCCTCGTCTCGGAAGAAGAGGCCAATCTCACGCCTGGCGCTCGCCTCGCTGTCGGCGCCGTGAACCAGATTCCGCGAGATGTCCACCCCGTAGTCCCCGCGAATCGTGCCTGGTGTCGCGTCGGCGGGATCGGTAGCCCCAATGGTCCCGCGGGCCACCTCAACCGCCTGGGGTCCCTCCCAGACCATGGCAACGACGGGGCCCGAGGTTACGTAGGCGACGAGCGGCAGGAAGAAGTCCTTCCCACGATGCTCGGCGTAGTAGCTCTCCGCGAGTTCCTCTGACACGTGCCGCATCTGTATGCCCACGAGCTTGAGGCCCCGCTCCTCGAAACGACGGATGATGGCTCCGACGAGTCCACGCTGGACGCCGTCGGGCTTGATGAGTACGAAGGTCCGAGATCCCATCAGCGGCTGCTCCCCTGGAGGTGGGCCAGAACCTTCTTCACCGAAGCGGGACCGAGGCCCTTGACATCGGTGAGCTGCTCTTCCGTGGCCTCCTCCAGCTTCGTGATCGAGGTGAATCCGGCCTCCCAGAGGACTCGCGCGGTTGCCGGCCCAATCCCCGGGATCTCGGCGAATGCTCCCACGACACGCTCACGATCATTCCCAGGGGTCTCCGCCACGCCCTCGGCTGTCTCGACGATGACCTCCTCAACCTCAGGGGCCACATCTTCCGCCAGAGGCTCCTCGACGACCGCCGCCTCTTGGACGGCGACCGGTCGGGGCGTCTGCTGCCGGGCGGCCCGGACGTACCGTCGTGTCCACCGGACCTTCCGGCCGATGCGCCCCAATTTGAGCTGATTCTTCTGACACTTGCCGGAGCAGAAGAAGTGAACGTTCCCGTCCCGCCGGACGTACATCTTGCCGGTTCCGGGCTCGATGTCATTCCCACAGAACGTGCAGGTTCTGGATACGGGCATCTGTCCCTTACCTGACCGAGAGCTTCCGGGCCTCGCGCGCGGTTTCCCGGAGCATGAGAATGTCTCCGACCTGCACGACGCCCTTGACGTTCCGGGTAATGATGCGGCCTTTGTCCCGTCCTTCCAGGACCCGGACCTTGACCTGAGTGGCCTCCCCCGTCATGCCCGTCCGCCCCACCACCTCTACTACGTCCGCCGGGATACTCCCATCGTCCGCCATTTCACTTCCTCAGGAGTCCTCGGGTCTCGTTCGCGAGCTCCGTGAGGAGGGGCTTTCCCTTCCCCGGGTCAACCACGCACGCGGAGGCGGTGGACTTGCCGAGTCCCGAGGCAACGCCCAGTTCGGCCTTGCTTGGCACGTACCCGTACGGGACCTCCCGCTCTTCGCATAGGAGGGGAAGGTGAGCCAGGATCTCTTCGGGGGCGACGTCCTCCGCCATGACGACGAATCGCGCCTCCCCCCGCTCCACCAGCTTGGTCACCTCGTTGGTGCCCTTCCGAACCTTCCCGGTGTCCCGGGAAATCTCGACGAGCTGGTATACCTTGTCGTACAGGTCTTTCGGCGTCTCGAATCGTACGTAGATGGGCTGTCCCACGGGAAGACCTCCTTTGGTTCAGGGAACCTCAGTCATCGGGCTCTATAAGAGCGATTCCGCCTACTTCGTGGACATTATAAAAGGGCTTGGGAGAGGACCTGGCCGGGGGCGATTGTCAGGGAGGTTCCTCCGCGAGGGCGGAGGGGGACAGGGCCAGGGCTTCCTCCTCCTTCCGGGCCGGGATTTCCCGCAACAGGTTCAGCACCTCCGGGCGGGTGTCCCGAATCGTCGGGCGCAGCTTCCGCGCAGCCACGACATCGCGCGGCTCGACGGTGAACGTAACGACCCCCTCCTGAAAGTCCTCCCCCCGGCCGAGCTCCTCCGCGCGGGGGCCCACAGCCTGCGTCCCGCCCTGGAACACCATATTCAGCTCCGTCCCCACTAGGTTGGCGTACAGGAAGAAGCAGGTGTTCTCGATGGCCCGGGCCGGAATGACCTTGTCGAAGAAGGGTTTGCTCGTGGCGGGCGCCGCGGAGATGCACGCCAGGATTTCCGCTCCTCGCAGGGCGAGTCCTTTGGCCACTTCCGGGAAGAAGGTGTCGTAGCAGATGAGAAGCCCGATTCGCCCGAGGTCGCTCCGCACGACCTTCAGCTCGCTCCCACGGCGGAAGTACTGGAGCTCCTCGAACGGGCCAAAGTTGGCGGGATAGAGCTTCCGATAGGAGACCGCCTCCCCATCCGGAAACACGAAGACAGAGCTGTTGTATCGCAATCCGGTCTCGGTGTCCAGCTCGGGCATCCCAAAGACGATGTGGGCGTTGGCCTCCTGCGCGATGCGGGCGACCTCCCGGACGGAGGGGCCATCCAGAGGCTCGGCGAGTCTGGGGAATTGGTCCCGGGCCATGTAGCCGGACAGATACAGTTCCCCGAACATGTAGAGCTGGGCCGAATGCTGTCCGACGACATTCTCCATCTTCTTGAGGTTGGCCGCCTTGTCGCCCACTCGGGGGTCGGCCTGAACCAGGGCCGTCTCGAAGCGCGTCATCCGCGTCCCTCGGGCCTCGCATCGGAGGCTCCAGCCTTCCTGAGGGGAGGGAGAACGCATAAACCCTTCTTGGGCCGAGAAGGCTCCGAGTGCCGGTCAGAGGAGACCGGAACGCTTAGATAGCGGGCCCAAACGTTGTTGCGGGCGATGAAGATCGACATTGTGCCTTTAGATCCCGAAACGGCCACACGGGAGGAGTGGGCGAGGTACCATGCCTACCGCCGACTGCGTCACGAAGAGACGGACCCCGCCGATCCAATCATCGACGACACGTCCTTGGAGGCCCTGTGGAAGCGTCCGGACCCCCAGGGCAAGGCTCTCCGCTTCGCCGTCCTTGCACCGGACAAGCCGGAGACCCAAGTCGGCTACGTCGAATTCAGCGTCTTCAAGGAGGGCGCCCCGAGCTACGAAGGGAACGAGCACCTTGCACAGACGAACATCGCCTTGCTGGAGTCGTATCGGCGGAAGGGCCTCGGTAAGGACCTCCTCACGAAGGTGGCGGAACTCGCTGAGGCACAAGGCAAATCGCGCCTCATCGGGTCATCCGATGAGGAGGACGGGAAGGTGTTTGCCCGTGCGCTGGGGGCGGAGATTGCCCTCGAAGGGCTGGAGAACCGTTTGGATATCACGCGCGTCCAGTGGGATATGGTGGAAGGGTGGGCCGCGGCGGGACCCGAGCGGTCTCCGACCTCTACGATTCATTGGTACACCAACCACATCGACGAAGCGATCCTGGAGGACTACTGCAAGTTCTACACGGAGGTCTTCAACCAACAGCCGTTCGGGCAACTGGACGTGAAGGACTTGGTCTTCGACTCCATAAGCTTCCGGGACCGGGAGGCCCGTGTTGCCGACGTAGGGGGCTCATGGATCACGGCCCTGACCATGGAGGAGGAGGGGAAGATATCCGGGATGACGGAGATGTTTTATCTTCCGGATCGGGAGACCATGATCGGGCAGGGCCTCACCGGGGTGAAGGAGGCGTACCGCGGTAGGGGCCTCGGCAAGTGGCTCAAGGCGACCATGCTCCTCCGGGTCCGGGATCAGCTCCCGCAGGTGACCGTGGTCCAGACGGGGAACGCGACAGAGAACGAGGCCATGCTCTCCATCAACCGTAGACTCGGATTCGAGAAGTACAAGGAAGCGGAGAGCTTCCAGATTACCCTGGAAGCCCTGCAGAAGTATCTGGCCGCCTCGTGACTCCTGGGTCCAGCGGTCAACGTCGGTGCAGGGAGAGGAGCCCAGAGGCTTTGTCATTGCAGATCTCGCCTGCGGATGTGGAGGAGGCGAGGAACAATCTCCGAGGCGTGGTGGAGCGCACCCCTCTCACCCGTTCGTCCGCCATGAGCGAGTCGAGTGGAGCGGAAGTCTTCCTGAAATGGGAGAACCTTCAGCTCACTGGGTCCTTCAAGCTGCGGGGCGCCTACAACCTGATTTCCTCGCTTTCGGCGGCGGAGCGGGGGAACGGCCTCGTCACCGCCTCCGCGGGAAATCACGGCGCCGCCGTCGCCTATGTGGCGCAGAAGCTCGGCCTCGGAGCCACCATCGTGGTCCCGGAGACGGCGACCCCGTTCAAGGTTCAGCGGTGTCGGTTCTACGGCGCCGATGTCCGCGTGGTGGGGGCCACCTATGATGAATCCTTTGCGGTGGCGAAGGACCTTGCGGACCGCGAGGGCATGGTCCTCATCCCCGCGACGGAACACCCGCGGGTCATGGCCGGCCAAGGAACGATTGCGATGGAGATCCTGGAAGAACGACCCGAGATGGACGCGCTCATCGTCCCCGTCGGAGGGGGCGGGCTCATCGCGGGAATGGCTGTGTGGGCAAAGTCCGTCAGGCCTAGCCTTCGGGTCATCGGGGCCCAATCGTCCCGAGCTCGGACGATGTACGAATCCCTACGAGCAGGGCGCGTCGTGGACGTTCCTGACGAGCCCACCGTCGCGGATGGCCTAGCCGGGGGCATCACGCCCGAGAACCTCGCCCTCGTGCGGAAACACGTGGATCAGATCGTTCTGGCGGAGGAAGCGAGGATTCCTGAGGCCATGGCGCAGATCCACGCCAGGGAGGACCACATCATCGAAGGGGCCGCGGCCGTGGGTGTCGCGGCCATCATGCAGGGGGCACTGGCTCTGCGACCCAATGAGGAGGCAGTGGTACTCATTTCCGGGGGGAATGTCGATCCACGGATCGGTGAGACCCCCCGCGTGGAGGGCGCTTCTCGCTCCTGATAATCGTCGGCAAAGGGCTAAGCCGACCTTCCGGTGATTTCCCATTGCCTTGATCCGGGATCTCCAAGTGGTTCGTCCCCAGACCAGCCGCACGAGGATCAAACTTTGCCTCGCCGGCCCGTTCGCTGTCGGCAAGACCTCTCTCATCCGACGCTTTGTCGAGGATGATTACGACGACCGCTACATCGCCACGCGGGGCACTCACGTCACCTCGAAGGAGTTGGACATGCGGGTGGGCCGCGAGCAGACGGAGGTCCGGGTGCTGTTGAACCTCTGGGACATAATGGGATCCAAGGGGCTCCGGGACCTCCGCCGGGAGACCTACTTCGGCGGCGTCCAGGGCATTCTTGCCGTCTGCGACGCCACCCGCCCCGAGACCCTCCCGGTCCTGGAGGGATGGCGACAGTCCATCTTCCGGGTGGCAGGCAACGTTCCCACATACGTCCTGGCCAACAAGGCGGACCAGGAGCGGGCCATCTCCCGAGAAGAGCTGGACGTGTTCTGTGAGGAGTGGGGCTGTCCGTTCCTCTACACCAGCGCGAAGACGGGGGAATCGGTGGAAGAGGCTTTCGCGGGACTGACCAGGGTGGTGTTGCGTTACCTGCGCACCTAGTCGCTCGAGACCGGCGAAGACTTAGGTAGTCCCGTTTGGATGCGGTCGCGGTGCGCATAGAAACCGACAGCTTTGAGCCAAAGACCGCCTCTCCCCAACAATGGGCGATGTACCATGTCTTCCGCCGGAGGCGCCACGAAGAGACCTATCCAGAGGACCCTCTCCGCGACGATGAGTCCGCAGAGAAGCTCATGAAGCGGCGCGACCCCGAGTGGGAAGCTCTTTACTTTGGGGCCGTCGACAGGGCCGCATCCGACCGTCTGATGGGATGGCTCGAGATTGAACTGGCGAGGGAGAGCGCCCTCACGTACGAGACCAATTCGCACATGGCCTGGGTCGACCTCGCGGTCCTCACGCCCCATCGCCGCCAGGGGGTTGGGCTTGCCTTGCTAGCCAAAGCGGCCCAGGTCGCCCGAGGCCGCGACCGGTCCCTCCTCATCAGCGGCACTGACGAAGAGGACGGGCGCCGGTTCATCGAGACCCTCGGAGCGCAGGTCGCCCTCACCTGGCGCGAGAATCGCCTCGTCCTAGGCCAAGTCGACTGGGAAATGGTGGAGGAGTGGGTCACCGAGGGTCCGTCTCGATCGCCGAATACGACGTTGCGGTTCTTCGAGAGCTACCTCGACGACAATCTGATTGAGGAGTTCTGCGAAATGGCGAACGAGGTCAGCAATCAGGAGCCCCGGGGTGACCTCAACCTGGGGGACGAGTTCTTCACGCCAGAGATTTTCAGGGAACGGGTCGACTCGTTTGTCGAGGCGGGCGGCGCCATTCGTCGGGCCATCACAGTCGAAGCAGACGGTCGGATCAGTGGATACACGGTCATGGGCTACCACCCTTCCGAGGCCACACTGATTCGCCAGTATGGAACCGGCGTTCGGGAGATCTATCGCGGACGCGGACTGGGCAAGTGGGTGAAGGCGGCCATGCTCCTTCGCGTCCGAGAAGAGCTTCCCAAGGTGAAGGTCGTCATTACGGGGAATGCGACCATCAACGCCCCGATGCTCTCCATCAACGACCGGCTGGGGTTCAAACCATACAAAGACGGAATCGAAGTTCAGATGCCCCTCGAGGAGGTGGAGGACTTTCTGGCGAAACGGTCATCGCAGGGGGGCAGAGGTTCTCCCTAAGGCCGGTCAGGGGGCTGCCACCTCTTGAGACCTCTTAGGGAATCGTTCAAGTGGAGGACCGCGAACGTCACGTTCGGTCTCCTCTCGTTGTTGGCAGGGGCGTTCTTCTTCAATGGCATGGCAATTCATTTCACCCGGGAGGGAATCGAAGAAGCTGGAAACATCTGGCTTCTGGAGTTTGTGACGCCATTCATCGCGTTAGGGATTGCTCTGTTCATTCTGACCCTCGTGCTGACCGTCCTCCCCCGTTAGGGGCGAGTCCTGAGCCCCTCTGAGCGTGGCAGGACCACCCTTCCCCCCTCACACGAAAATCCGTCTGATCGGGGTGGGGGAGCTCCGCCTCAGACGTGAAAGACGGGGTGGAGCTTCCTTTCGCGGTATCTCCACCTCTCCGTCCCGCGACGGCTCGGGGGTGGAACACAGGGGGGGACCTGTCGCGCCTACCGGCTCTTACTCCACCCCGGGTCCACCCCATAGCCAGTACCCCTCGTGGTGGAGGGGTGAACCTTCTGACCGAACTCGTTGTTCCCTCAATGTGCGAGTGAACTTCTGACACTTCCCACGTCATCATTACAGAAAGTACAGAAATGCCATGTACTCTTCAAGTCCATCGTAGTCCGTGTGAACATGACTGCCGCTCGCATTGCGCAAGTAGTGGGTGCCTTGCTCTTCTCGATCTTGATGTATAGCTCCTTCGCGGTCGCGGATGAGACCATCATTGCCACAGACACGGACGGGGGGGCGATGACTTGAGCCCGCCCGGCTTTGCGGCCCTGTATGCCAAGGCACAGGCGACGCTACGCACCAGCGACTGTACGTATAACACGTGGTCCCACACAGATGGGTCGACGTATGTCACCCCCACCCCGCCTTACACCTCAGACATGACTTCCTACAATGCGGGGGATAACACTAGAGCGGAGGGATGGACCCAGGTGGAGCTCTGGAAGAACGGTAGTCCTTACTTATATGCGGCACTGGCTACTATTCCTGCGCAGCCCACTAGTGAACCGCCCTGTTTGTTATAGGCCCAGATGAAGCATCGAAGATGGATTGTAGCGGCAAGCATCGCCTTCGTGCTGGTGATGACCCTGCCTGTGGGACAGGGCTCAACCAGAGGGCCTGCAATCCTCCAGGCCGGAGATTTCGCCGTCTATTCCATCGGTGACTGCAGCCCAGGTGGGGCCTGGTTTTACCCCCCATTCTACGGCCTTCCTGATGCGGAGGACGCCTCTGACCAGATTCGCATCCTTGCTAAAGTCTGCTTCGTCCAGCTGAGGTGGGACGTACTGGACGTCACAGGAAGCATGGCAACGGTTGAGCTTCAGATGTCGGGTTGGGAGAGCAGGTGGGGGCGCCTCATAATCAATAACAGCACCTATCGTCCAGAGAGCTCCGACCCTGTATACGTGGGGATTCTCGATGTCCTGAACGCGAAGCGCACCCTTCTCGTGGACCTGAACACCATGGACGTCACGGAGGGGAACACCTACATCGGTCGATGGCCCTTCCACGTGACGACCGGCGAGATAATCAACGGTCGGTCGGAGATTATCCGAAACTGGCTCGAAGGCACGAGCCTCAGCGTGCCCCTTCAGGTGACGAAGAGCGTGGACCCCGGCGACGTCGACAACCTCAAGGCCACATATGGGATTGACACCTTCGTCGACATTTTTGGCGGTGGAGGGACGATGCCGGAAAGCTTCGGCAAGTATCTCCGTAGTGGCTGGGGCGGGAGTCTGCAGACGCTCCCCCCGGCGGGCCGGTATCATGACCCGACCACGTCTCTCCTCCTGGTCAGTTACAGTTGGCATTACGATGACCTGCTCTTCAACCTGTACGGCCTACTCATGCTCACGGACCATGATGCCTTCCCGGGAGGCACCAAAGGCCACTTCTCCTTCATGCACCTCGTCGAGACGAATATTATCGAGCTTCCCGTACCCGATACGGGAGGTACGGGGGGAGGGACCGGTGACGATGGCGGAGGGGATGCGGGAGGAGACACAGGGCAAGGCTCGGAGGACGAAGGCGGTGGACCGGGAGACGGAACCGACGTCGGTGGCCCCTCCGCTGAGCCTGGGTTGTTCTCATGGAATGCGGTCTTCCTTTTCGCGGCCGTGGCGGTTCTCGTCGGGATCGTCGCCTACCTCCGGCTCCGGCCCCCGGGCGGAAAAGGTGATGTCGAGACCTGACCTATGGGACTTCCGGGTTCCCATTAGTATGCCTTCAAGAGATGGCGAGTCGGTTCAACACGGCGACCACGAGGGGATTCGGTGAGACGCCTCGCCCTCCTAATCGGATGGAGCTTGCGGGAGCCCGCACCTTGGCGGGTGGGATTCCTCCTGTTCGTGGTCCTGCTGTTCACCCTCGTGGGCGGCGTCGCCCGGCCGGGCGGAACCACCGCCGGGGCCGCCCTCGCCGCGTCCCTGGCCTTCACGGCTACGCTTGCCGTGGGCACCTCGTATCCCTTCATCTTTCCCCTCGTCTCCGTCCTGGTCACCCTGGCCATCGTCACACAACGGCGATCGGGGGGCCTGGCCGCCCTGCAGGCGCAAGGGCTTCGCCGCTGGGAGATCCTCACGGCCCACAGCCTCGCGGTCTTCCTCATGGCCCTGATTCCGGCTTTCCTCGCCTTCCTCGTCTTGCCGTTTATCGTGGAGCCCGCCCTCGTCGGTCAGGGCCAACTCGGCCTCCTGTATCCACCGGAGTACTGGATCGCCATGCCGCGCCTCTTCATGGCCACGCTCTTCACGGTCCTCTTCGCGTCGACCTTCGCCATCCTCATCCGGAATCCCGCCGTCGCCTTCGGAGCCATGGTGACGTTCTTCTTCGTCGGGTGGTACCTGCGCGAGCCCTTGCGTCCGTACGGCTCGCTCACGCCCCCGGGGGCCTTTCAGCGAGCCTATTTCTACGCCTTCTCGAACCCGGAAGGCCTGCCTTTCCTCGCGGCCGATTTCTACGTCGTCTACCTCGTCGTGGCCATCGTCGCCTTCCTCCTGGCCCTTCTCTACGCCAGCCGCCGGGGGGAGATGCTTTGAACCTTGGGAGGATCGTTCGAGGAATCAGCCTGGTCCTCCTCCTCATGACCGTGGCCTCGTTCGCCATCGCCTCCGGGGTGTTCATCCGTGACTTCAGCGGGGTGGGGTTCGGAGGTTCGATAGTCTTGGACCCCCGGGCCACCTTCACAGAGCACCTGTATGTATACGAATTGACGTACGATCTCGGCGTCTTCTCCACCGTGAACGTGACGACGGTCGTCGAGGCGGCCTATTCGGACTGGACCGTCAGTTTCCAGAGCAATGGGTCCCTCCTGACCACGTTTCGCCCCCCGTTGCCAGGTGTCCTGACGCTCACCTTCACGAATCAGGAGGACCGGCGGGGTGAGCTCGGCTACAACGTGCTCCAGGGGCCCGACCTGCCCCCCGAGCTCGAGACGTCTCTCCTGAATCCCGCGCTCACCACGACGCTCGGCCTCCTGGTGGCCTCCGTCGTCTTGTTCGCGCTCGGGCCGAGGGTCAAGGGAGGGAAGGCCGCATGACAGAGACCCCGATCCATCTGGAGAGCCTCGGCAAGGCGTTCGGCCACGTCGCCGCCTTGGACGACCTGAGCATGGAGATCCCGCCCGGCTCGACCTACTTCCTCCTCGGTCCCAACGGGTCCGGCAAGACGACCCTCGTCCACCTGCTCACGGGGGTCCTGCGGCCCACGGACGGCACGGTGCGCGTCTTCGACCATGATCCCTATCGACGGCCGCACAGGACCGCCCGGCGGCTCAGCGTGGCCTACGAAAACCACCATCTCCCCTCCTGGGCCTCCGCTCGCATCTTCCTGCGATTCGTCAGCCGGATCCGGAGGCTGGAGGAGGAGGAAGTCGCGAAGAGCGCCCGTGCATTCGGGCTGGTCGACTACTGGGAACGACCGATGGGGACGTACAGCGCGGGGATGC
>JAUVFR010000050.1 GCA_030594205.1 Methanobacteriota archaeon | reverse complement strand
GTCGGCCCAGCCCCTCTCGAAGGAAACGGGCGAGGGACTCCATCCGGGTGTAGTGACGAACCACGACCTCTCGCGTGAACCTCTCGGCCAGGTCCGTGGGGGTTACCGAACCGAATAGGTCAACGAGGGCGGTGAGATGTCCACGCTCCTCCAGCCGCCGAAGGACCTCCACCATGAGGGAGGTCTTGCCGTACCGCCGGGGGGAGATGAGGAGGATGGACTGTCCGGCTTCCAAGTCCCGGATCAGCTCGGCGAGTTCGGGCTCCCGATCGGCGAAGTCCGCCCCCTTCACGACCCGGCCGTACGGAAAGGGGTTGCGCACTGCCATGGACGGGTGATATACAAGGATGTATAATACACCTTTGTATAACAAGGAGTATACTTGTTGGTATAACATCTCCTCCCCCGGCGCGAGGTGCCCAACCTTCGCTCGGTCGCGGACGGAGACAGTACACAGGTAATGTTCCACCCGCTTGTTGGATGACGCAATCATCCTCTTCAGCTCTTCAGGTGAAGCGTGGGTATGGTACGCCCTCTTGTCTTGGCCGCTCCTGATGGGCCTGATCCATGTCCTCTACGCAAAGCAGGTGCGGGCCGGTTCCCTTGCCCCTCCGCCTCTCACCTCCGCTCCGGTCCTCCTCGCCTTATCCTTGGTAGGACTTGTCCTATCTTACAGGATAGGTCTTCCCAAGGAGGGCCTCCTCTCAATGGGGTCTTCCCACATCGGAGGGAACATGCCAGCGCAAGCCGGTTGTGGACCTATATATGCGAGCCAGGTTGCCCACCAGGGGGGAGATAATTGAGGAGGCGCTCTACCAGGGCGAAAACGGCTTCGAGCTTGTTCGTGCTCGGCGCCCTTGCCAAACGAGCCCCAGGTTCTGAGGAGGGGCTCGGAGCCACCACCCGCAATCCCCTGATCACGGCCGGCTCGCTGTTGTTCTACCTCTATGGGATCATTGCCGTTGTCTTGGCGATCCCCGGAATCCTCTACATCTGGTCCACCGGACAGCTACCGGGGTTCTTCGGCATTCGTTTCTGGGGGGATGCACTCTTTGAGACGACATGGGGAATCCAGGGAGTCATGATCTTCCTCATACCATGGGCGGTCCTGGGCGCCCTAGAGATCCTCGTAGGCGTATGGCTGTGGCGCTCCCTGAGAATCGGAGGGTTGCTAGCCCTTGCCCTAACCCCCGTCGCCGCGATCTTCCTGGTCGGCTACGGCGACCCATTTGGCTTCGTCGTCGTGCCTCTGCGCCTAGTGCTGGTTATCCTGGCATGGAAGAGCCTCAGCTAGGTCGCAGGAGGAGGACTTGGGGGACAAGTGACGGGCGGGAGGGATGGAGTGCTACAACGAGTGCCTCCTCAATTCTGCATCTGCTTTCGCACATAGGAAACCATCTGACTGAGCGGTGCCATCTCGGCGAATAGTCCGTTTGGTTGGTTCATATGGGGCAATCCATCCCCCCTCGGGGATTCACATGTGCAGAAGCTTATCCGTCCCTCGGCTCTAGCGCGAATCATGACGGCGAAGGAGAACGCGATCAACGGGATGGATGTAACCGGGTTCCGCGAGTACGTCGAAGAGGTACGGCTCGATCCTTCCGAGGCGGAGCGCAATCCCATCATCGTGGCGAAGTGGGCTGGAGGGTCCCGTGCGCGGGTGGAGAGGGACGGCGATGTCATTCGCATGGGTGGGGATGACGAGCCAAGCGCCATGTGGATGTTCCTTGCCTCTCTGGCGGCCTGCGACATAGAGGTGGTGGCGACGCACGCCTCCCTCCTTGGCCTGGAAATCGAGAGTCTGGAGATCGAGGCGACAGGGCACTTCGACATCCGCAGATTGTTGGGCTTGGACGGGCCGGGGCCCGGCTACGATGGGGCCACCTACACCGTGAAGCTTCGTGCGCCAGGGGCGACGGAGGAGCAGATCGCCCGCCTGAGGGCGATGTGCGAGGAAGCATCACCGGTCGGCGATTCCTTCGCGCGGGCGATTCCCCTGGAGCTGAAGATCGAAGTGGAGTGAGTTCCGCTTCCTTCCGGCGGGTTGCGGACGGCGACGTTGCGGATGGAGCGCGACACGCTCCTCCCCGATTGGGCGCCGCTCAAAACAGCAGGGCTTCCAGGATCAGGTAGACCCCGACGACGAGGAACAGCCCACTGGCGATGAGCCTCAACCACCCCCTCCCCAGGAACCTGGCCAGACTCGTCCCGATCACCACGCTGAGGGTCACCATGAGGACCAGGGCGAGGCTCGCGCCGAGGAAGACGGAGATGGGGGCGACGGCGGTGGCGGCGAGGACGATGACCGCGAGCTGGGTCTTGTCCCCGAGCTCCGCCAGGAGGTTGAAGGTGAAAGCCTCCGTGAAGGCGCCACGTCGCGTTGCAGCCTCGGCCACCGCCTCCCGACGGAAGTACGTGACCAGCCCAAAGGCGATGAACACCACGCCGCCGGCCACGCGGATGGCCGTCATCCAGGCCGTGAGGTAGAAGGCAAGGGCGGCCCCCAACGCGGCCCCGATGGCGGTCACGGCAACGAGGGCGAGGGACGCGCCGGCCCAAACGGGGAGCCAGGGGTGGCGCGTAACCAGGGAGATGGTGGCAAGCTGGCTCTTGTCCCCGAGCTCCAGCAAGAGGACCAGACCCAGAGCCGCCGAGAACGGTAGGAGTCCCTCCACGACGTTCCCCAACAGCGTTCGCCATTTGATTGTAGCGTTATGGATGGAGTGCTACGAGGTTGGGCCTAAGCTCAAAGTGGAGAGGGTTCCGTATCTCCGAGGGGATACTCCTTCCTCAACCGCCTGTAGAAATCGTCATCACATACCCAGGGAAACGGCGGAATCCCCGTAATCTTGATCTCGCCGTCAATGACAATGGTGGGGACCGCATTGACCCCATAGTCTCTCATCTTCGCCTTGACCTCCTCTGTCGGGTGATTGACGTCGAGGACGATCTGCGTGCAACCTCGACACTTGCCCACTTCGATGACGTCGCTGACGTGCCTGCACAGCGGACAGCCTGCGGAGAAGATCTCGATGGTGTGGCCCCGCTCCATGCTGGGCCCATGGCCGAGGATCGTTAAGACCCTCACGTCTGGGGACACAGAAGGCGTATCTGGATCGGGCAGCTGCTACTGCAGACTTAGGTAGAGGAAGAGCGAGAAGGCGGTCGCCTTGAAGACCTCCAGGAGGGCGATGTGGACCAACACGAGGCCGAGGGCGAAGTTGGCCTGCGTGCGACCGGACTTCGCTCACTCGAAAGTCCCGACTCAGGGGACTGACATACGCCCTACGTCCCCCGACGCGCCCTCGCTCCTAACTCCCCCCGCCCTTCTCGGACCCCCGTAGAGCGACGAAGTCAGGCACCCCCTCTGGGAAGAGGATGCAGGAGGGGGAGGGTGGACGAATGATCTCACCAGGAGGTCTCAGTCGAAGAGGTCATGGTGGCCGCAAGGGCACTTTCCAGTGGCGTTCGGGTTGGTGATGGTAAACCCCGATTCCTGCAGGCCGTCCTCGAAGTCGATCACCGTGCCCTCCAGCATCGGGATCTGATCTTTGCTCAAGACGACTCTGAACCCCTGGGACTCCTGCACCTCGTCATCGTCAGCCAGGGCCTGCGCGAGGGCGAACTGGTAGGAGTGACCCCGGCCCTGCATACAGTGCGAAGAAACGAGAGAAATCCGAAACATGCTATCCTCTTGCCCCTCCCGAGCCAAATGCTGCCTGACCTTCTGCGCGGCCCTGTCTTGTAACGTAACGTAAGTTCTGGGCGCCATGGAGGTGGAATGCCAGGAATTGGCTATCCATCTTTCGCCTTACATCCGTGGGGCGGTCTCGCGTCGAAAGAATGCCCGCTCCTGCTAAGTTCGCCCGTTGCGCACCAGGACGACATCGGCCCCCTTCTGGAGACCGTCTCCCGGGTGCCCGACATTCTGGATTACGAACACCTGGTGGTCGCTTCAGTTGTGAAGGACGTGTCCGGCGCCCTCATCACGGAGGGGTTGTCTTCGTCCTTGATCTGCTACCAGTGCAAAGATCCCATTCATGGGAACCCCATCAAGGTGAGGATGGACATGAAGGGTCACTCCTTCTGTTGTCACTCCTGTGAGAAGCTCCACGTTGAGCGATATCGGAGGATCAAGGAGATGGCACAGGCTTCGAGGTCCTGGCTCTTGGATGCCTCGATCTGATCTCGAGCCGGATATATGCTGTAATGGGGCGACCCTTTTCAACCCGGCCTTCGCATGGGATAGGGAGCCCGATGCCGTCCTTCCAGAATTGCCCGGTCTGTGGCGTCCCGGTGAAGTGGGCGAACCTGCCTTCTCATATGGAACGGGTTCACCCCAGGGCGAGGG
>JAUVFR010000011.1 GCA_030594205.1 Methanobacteriota archaeon | reverse complement strand
GAGATACAGGGTTACGTAACTTTTCGCGCTCACCGTTAGACCCCATGCTTCTTGTCAATGCGGAGGACGCCCCAATCTCGGACATCAACATCCTCCCCCCGCCGACCAGGATGAGTCTTGGGTATGATAAAGACTCTCAAATCTTAGGTACAGCACAGCCCCATCCCCCAATTTGGACGGATGGCGGCAATTCCTGCCGCCCCGGCGGACAAACGAGGCTCCGGAATGGTATACCCTCAGGCGTGAGCAATGGTGTTAGGATAGGTATTCCGGGACAACCTCCGGCCTCTCCTGCGTGGATAGGTGCCAGGTGACGGCGGTAAGCCCCCCTCATTCCCGAAAACAGTAAGGGCAGTCCGGCCGTCTTCGTTCCGTTGCTTTGCGAGTTCTGCGGGAACGATGCCGAATGGAAGGTGTTCATCGCCATCAAAAGGGTAATGGCAAAGAGCCGTCGCTCCTACCTCGTCACCCGGCCCAATGGCAGCCAGGACTTCATCTCTCGGGACCGAACTACATTCCGGAAGCTTGACTCCTCCTATGTGGTCCGGATCCCCGTTTTCTTCGAGGAAAAGGGCACACCCGTTTGCGAGAGCTGCTCCCTCAAAGACGACGTGCTCGGATTCGAAGGCTCGCTCACATAGGCTGCGGCACGTCCGAACCTGCATGTAGGCTGCATGCACGGGCATTATCGCGATTGAGAATACCGCAACTAACAAACCATACCATCCGATGTTGGCGGCGGGCGCCAAGGAGGGGCGCGGTAGAAATACCCAGGGCCCGCCGAGCGGGGGGAGGTGATTTGAACGAAAAACATAACGAAAAAGAGCGTCGCCTACGGATTCGCCGGCGTCATTCTGGTCGGCCTGTTTGTGGCGACCGTGGTCATTGCCCCGGGGACGGAACGGGAAGGAGACGCCTTCCCCGCCTATCGTTTCCTCGTCGAAATCGAAGGCATCACCTCGGATCCCGCTCGCTTCCAGGAGGTCACCGGGCTGGGATGTCAGACGGAGGTCGTCGAGTTCCGGGAAGGCGGCGGCGACCAGGTCCTCCTGCTGCCAGGAGTGACCACGTGCGGCCCCATCGTCCTGACGCGAGGGGTCACGACGAACATGGAGCTGTTTGAGTGGTACACTCACACCATGGCCGGCGTGGTCAACCGAAAGACCGGGAGCGTGGTCTTCCTGGACCGCTCAGGGACGGAGGTCCTGCGCTTCAACTTCTTTGAGGCGTGGCCTGCTGCCTACGAGATCGGCAAATTGGGGGGACTGCCCGGTGAGGCCGCCATCGAGAACCTCGTAATCGCGACGGAGTTTATCCAACTCGCGTAATGAGCTTCGACTCCCCTCTTTCCTTTTTTTTTTACGAGATCCAAATGGCACCGTGAGCTATGTTGCTTTCCTGGGACCTTCCCGAACAGTTCGCAATTGAATGGTCCCATTCCCCCGATCTGGACGTTTGTTGGCCATCCTTGGAGATCCGCTGGACAAACGAGATTTCGGGATGGTATACCTTCAGGCGTGGAATGACCCGGAGTGTCGCTTAGTTCTACCTTTTCAGGTAGTCGTCGATCAGGCGGACGAACTTCTCGACCCGGGCCTTCGAGGCCAGGGTCTCTCCCTCCAACACCTCGGTGTTTCGCTCGAGGAAGGCGACGTCGTGGCCCTTGAGCGCCTCCGGACTGATGGGGGCCAGCAGGACCGCCTGGCTCTGCATGATCAGATCGTTCAAGTGCTCTATGAAGAGGAGGGTCTTGGAGAATTCATTGTGAAAGAGGATGTATTCGAGGCCGTCCAGGAGAATCATGCCGTGCGGATGTTCCAGGACAAACTCGTAGATGATGCGGGTCAGCAAGTTTAGCGATTTCGGGTCAATCCGATCCCCACCCACGGACGGCGTGAGCCACTTGAGGTCCACGGATTTCGGGAGGTTCCATTGCGCCCGGGCTACCTGCGGGTGCTTTCGTGTAATGCAGAGACCCGGATGGTCGGGGGAGGTGAGACGCGTAAAAAGTGCGAAGGCCGCCTGGCCGCGAGGCTCCTTCACGAGGTAAGTGGTGCCACCAACAATCCCGTCCAGCATGGCCTCTCCCGAGTCCTCTTGTGACTCGGAACTCAAGCTATTAAAGGTCACCGAGACAATAATCAGTTGCGCCAGAAAGGCGGGTCCCGAGGCACGGGCTCGTCCAATGATTCAGGCAGGACTTCCGATGTCCTTCCGGAAGTAATCGAGGGCTGTAGGGGCCGATGCCGAGTGCCCGGGGACCCAGCGCGTCCAGAGATGAACGTGAGAGTGAATCACGGTTCCTCCTCTCCTCGCGTCGTGTTCCGAGATGTGCTCATGGGGTCGCCAGAGACTCGGACGGGAATCGGTCGTCTGCCGGTGGGGGCCCATATCTGCTTTGCGGAGACACGCAGTCTGCCCCACAAATCCTCTAAATACCACCGTCCATCCGTGGTCGATGACCTTCCACCTCGACCTCCAGATTGGAGCCCTCGCCTGGGCCACCGTCCTCTCCCTCGCCCTCCTCGCGCTCGCTCTCCTCTCCTCCCTCCGCTCCCCGGAGCGCCGCATCCTTCTCATCTCCGTTGCCTTCGGCGCGTTCTTCGTCAAGAACCTCGTCCTCACGGTGTTCCTCTTTGCGTCCCTCCCGGAGGGTCTCCTTCTCTACTCCGCCCTCTTCGACACGGCGATCCTGGCGAGCTTCTACTTCGCCCTGTTTCGAAGGAGATCGTCGTGAAGGAGGTCCTAGACCTCGAGAGTCGACGGCGGATCTTCGAACTCCTCACCGAGTACCCGGGGCTCCACCTGCGCGAGCTGGAGCGACGACTCGGGATGGACGTGCGAGGTCTACAATATCATCTCGAGTATCTCGAGGCTCGAGGGGCGCTCACGACCCTCCGCGAGGGCGGGTATCTCCGATACTATCCACGGGAGTGGGACGAGACCCAGTTTCGGGAACAGTATGGCCCCGCCGAGAAACGGATGCTGGCCTTGCTCCGGCAACGGCGTCCGCTCCAGCTCATGCTGATCCTCCTCGAACAGGGCGATGTCGCGGGGCCCATGCTTCGAGGGGAGATGGGCGTGGGGGCGGCCACCCTCAACTATCACCTGAGAAAGCTCCTCCGCCTCCGGCTGGTCGATGTTCGAACGGCGGGCCGCGTGAAGCATTATCAGCTCCGGAATCCGGAGAGCGTGCTCCAGCTCCTCATCCGGTTTCGTCCCCCGGCCGACCTGGTGGAGGACTTCCTTGATCTCTGGGAGCGGGTGGGCCTCTAGGCGACTCCGTGGGCAAAGGGCAGTTCTCAGCCTTAATTGAGGTCAATTTCACTCGATACGGGCATCTTTCGCCTTAAATCGTCGTTGCGGAGTCCCTTTTCGGCCTTCAGCATAGTAATAGATTTCATCCGGAGGCGGATCTGGTCGGGTCGAGGCAGAACAGCAATCGGGACTCCATGGAAGTGCAAGGTCAAACGCCTTGACCACAGCTCGTCAAAGGTTGCACTGGGCGAGGATGTCAGTAGGTCGACGTCCCGATCGTCTGCAGCTGTGAAGTCTCCCTGTACGAGAATCCCGTCGACACGACCAGTCTCGGGCTGGAGTCCAAGGGGTTTAGAACTCGATGGGCGTGGCGAATGTTCTGGGGATCTGGTCCGAGCTGGCCGCCGCCGTAGGTCTCCCCTCGAAGGACGGCCATGTTGTGGCCATCGGCAATTGAGAACGAGCATGGGGGTTCTGAACTGCGAGGACGCGATTCGGAGGAGGGCACGGAACCCTCATCGTCGTCTTCATAGAGCCCGCTGTTACACGGCTGAAACGAAAGTCCTCGGAATGAGAGCCGTAAAGGCCGCTTAACGGTCAGAGAGTGGGATGGTTCGTGCCCATTATCGTCCCCGTCTCCTGCCGGTATCTCAAACGAGACGGGGCGATCCGGCGGAGGGCCTGCCACTGATGAGCAGCTCAACGTGAGGCGATGCATATCTCGAGGTGTTGACCAGATCCAGTCCCCGCCCGACAACCTCATGCAATCCAGCCCGTCTATTCCTCAGGTTCCTGAAGCAGAGCTTCTTCGTCGGAGTTCAGAGGGAGTCCTTCAGCGATTCGAGGGTCCTCTTCATTTCTTCCAGGAGGACCCGCAGCTTCTCGCGAAACCGCTTCGCCCTCGCCGTGGTGACCGCCCCCTTCTGGGAGGGCAGGACGAGCCCCTCTTGCTCAAGGATTCGCAGCGTATACCGGACGCGATGCTGCGGATATCCCGACCGCTTCGCGAGTCGGATGAGGCCGATGGGCTGGTGTTCCTCCACAACCTTCAACAGGGTAACGTGGCGGCGGAGCAGATCCAGGTCCTTGTGCATCCTGTCGGTCAGTGCGCTCCCTCTGACCACCGATTGGCGGCCGCTGCTCATCGAGGCGTGGGAGAAGGACCCGCCAGTTAACGTCGACCCATATGCATTCGGTGCTATTGCGAACACACCCTGGGTGTCCAGATGCAGCTAGAGCCGGCTACCGAAGTCCTGCGCGTTCGACGTCCTCCGAACATCATGCCACGAATTCCAGACGGATCCTGGCCTCCTAAGTCTACCTCCGTCATCTTGTCACCTTATGGCCCAGATGACCAAGAGTCACGATTCATGGGACTTGCTCCTGAAACACATGCAAAGCATCGTCGCCGCCCTAATCCTGTGACCTCGACTTAAGCGTTCGAACTGATCCTCTTCTGGCGAGGACTCCTTGTTCCCTCAATATGCGAGTGAACTTCTGATGTTTTCCCCGTCACTTAGGACCGAACTATCGAAAACGATATATATTGTTGAAATCTACCGAGGGCCGTGGAAACATGACTGCCGCTCGCATTGCGCAAGTAGTGGGTGCCTTTCTCTTCGCCATCTTGATGTACACCTCGTTCGCAGTCGCGGACCAGACTGTCTCCGCCGTGGACACGGATGGGAGCGACGACTTGACCCCTCCGGGCGTCGCTTTCCTCTACGCCAAAACAACCGCGATCCTACGCTCCAGCGACTGCAAGTATTACACATGGTCTCATACGCCGGGTGCGAGCTATGCCGGCCCTAGTCCATGGGACTGGGAATGGGATTCCTACAATGCTGGAGACTACACCTGGGAGGAGGGATGGACTGAGACCTGGCTCACCAAGAACGGGTTCCCATACGTTTACAAGGCGAGAGCCGCTCTGCCAGATCAACCAGAGGAGCCGCCCTGTTACACTTAGGCCTGATGAAACGTCGTGATTGGATCTTCGCGGCAAGCCTTGCGTTTGTGCTAGTGACGGCTCTACCCGCGGGGAGGGCCTCGGCCAACCAGACCCCGATTCTTCAGGTCGGTGATCATGCCGTATATATGAGCGATGATTGCTTTCCAGGGAGCGCCTGGTTCTACCCTCCGTTCTTCGGTTTCCCCGATGCAGAGACCGACTCCGATCAGATTCACATCCATGCCAAGGTCTGCGCCGTAAAGCTGCGATGGGACGTTGTTGACGTGACGGGCGGGACCGCCACGGTCCGGCTCCAGATGTCCGGATGGGGGATCGAGTCTTATCCCGGGGCATTCCTGAAGGTCAGGAATGACACCTGGCGCCCCGGCGACAAGGACCCCGTGTACCAGGCCATCCTTGAGGTGCTGCACGCGGAGCACACCCTTCGTGTCGACCTTGCTACCTTGGATGTCATGGAGGGCGGCAGGGACATTGGCCGGTGGACCTTCCACGTCACGCCCCGGGAAGTAGCCCAGGGCCAGGCCGAGATTGTTCGGAATTGGTTAGGGAAAACGCTTGTCAGCGTCCCTCTTCGTGTGACAAAAAGCGTGGACCCCGGCGATGCAGCCAACCTTGACGTCACCTATGGGGTCGACACTTTCGTTGACCTTCGAGGCGGCGGCGGGTCCATTCCGGAAGGCTTCGGTAGGTATGTCGCAAGCGGTTGGGGTCAGAGACAGCAGACCATTCCGATGGCGGGCCGCTATCACGACCCTGCTACCTCCCTCCTGCTCGTCAGCTACAGCTGGCACTACGACGACCTACTCTTCAACCTGTACGGTTTGGTCATCCTGAAGGTCTTTGGCGACTTCCCCGGCGGGCATCCGGGCCACTTCTCCTTCATGCACCTCGTGGAGACGAATATCTTCCAGTTTCCTGAGCCCGATGCCGGAGGTTCGGGGGGCGGTGCCGGCGACGATGAGGGGGGGGACACGGGAGGAGACACAGGGCAAGGCTCGGAGGATGAGGGCGGTGGACCGGGAGATGCAACCGATCCCGGCGGCTCCTCTGCTGAGCCCGAGTTGTTCCCCTGGAGCGCGGTCTTCCTTTTCGCGGCCGTGGCGGTCCTCGTCGCGGTCGTCGCTTACCTCCGACTTCGACCTCCAGGCGGGAAAGGGGATGTAGGACCCTGAGCTACTGAACAGCCAGGCGTGCTACCATTATGCCTCAAGTCTGTCGCGGTTCGAATCATCGAGGTGACCACGAGGGGATTCGCTGAGACGTCTCGCCCTCCTAATCGGATGGAGCCTGAGAGAGCCTGCCCCCTGGCGCGTAGGATTCCTCCTCTTCGTGGTCCTCCTGTTCACCCTCGTGGGTGGGGTTGTTCGCCCGGGTGGGGCAACCGCGGAGGCCGCCCTCCCTTTCCCTGTGCCTTCAGAAGAGCGACATGCTCCAGATCGGCGAGGGTGCAAAGGACGGTCCACGAGGGGGTGGGCCAGTGCCCCGGGTCGTCCCTAACTTCTTTAAGGGACACCCCGTAGCGACGCGCGGATGCTCTCCCAGAAGCCGGACTGGCTCCGGGTTAGACTTCCCGGGGGAGCGAAGTATCGCGGTCTGAAATCGCTTCTTCGCGACGGAGACCTTCACACGGTATGCGAGGAGGCGCATTGCCCCAACATCGGAGAGTGTTGGGGCGGGGGCACCGCCACGATCATGCTCATGGGAGACACCTGCACCCGCGGGTGCCGCTTCTGTGCCGTGAAGACGGGGAATCCCAGGGGCGTTTTGGACCCCTTTGAGCCTGCGAAGGTGGCCGACACCGTAGCGCGCTCCGGGTGGCGCTACGTCGTTCTCACCTCCGTGGATCGGGATGACCTTCTGGACGGGGGGGCGGCCCACTTTGCCGCGACGATTCGGGCCATCAAGGCCCGCGATTCTGCCATTCGCGTGGAGGCCCTTGTCCCGGACCTCCAGGGGGACCCGGAGGCCATCCGCACCGTCCTGGATGCAGGCCCTGAGGTGTTCGCCCAGAACCAAGAGACGGTCGAGAGGCTGACGCACCCGATCCGCGATATGCGGGCCGGATACGAGCAGACCCTCCACGTCCTCCGCACCGCCAAGGCGATCCGCCCGTCCATCCATACCAAGTCCTCCCTCATGCTCGGATTGGGGGAGCGACAGGACGAGGTGCTGCAGGCGATGCGCGACTTGCGTGAGGCGGGTGTGGACATTCTCACTTTGGGGCAGTATCTGCGACCGAGTGCGCGACATATCGAAATGACCCGTTACGTTCCCCCGGGGGAGTTTGCGTTCTTCCGGGGTGAGGCGCGTGCGATGGGATTCCTGTACGTGGCCGCTGGCCCCCTCGTGCGGAGCTCCTACCGCGCAAGCGAGTTCTTCATGGAGGGCATCCTGCGAGGCCAAGTGGCCCCGGTTCCCGTGGGAGGATGAGGGATGACGAAGCTGCTACGGGTGGTCAGCCCGGACGGGAAGTACAAGGAGAAGGACGAGCCACCCCTCTCCGAGGAGGAACTTCTTAAGATGTACCGCTACATGATGCTCACTCGCGCCCTGGACACGCGAGGCATGGCCCTCCAGCGTCAGGGTCGGATCGGCTTCTATGTCCCCAGCAGTGGCGAGGAGGCCGTCCAGATTGGGAGCAGCTTCCCACTCGAGCCGCGGGACTGGATCGTCCCCGCATACCGGGAGCAGGGCGCGGCGCTGCTTCGGGGGATCCCCATGGCTGGAATCATGGCCCAGCTCTACGGGAACGAGGAGGACACCGCCAAGGGCCGACAGATGCCCAATCACTTCACGAGCCGCGCCGCACACTTCGTCCCAACGTCGAGTCCCGTGGGCACCCAGATCCCCATTGCCGTCGGCCTTGGATGGGCCGCCCGCATACGGGGGGACAACGTCGTCGCCCTCGGCTACTTCGGAGACGGGGCGACCTCGCAAGGGGATTTCCATGCGGCCATGAACTTCGCCGGCTTGTTCCAGGCGAACACGGTCTTCGTGTGTAAGAACAACCAATGGGCCATCTCCGTACCCTTCGGCAACCAGACCGGCACGAACGAGGTCGCGATCAAAGCTCAGGCGTACGGTTTCGAGGGGGTCCGCGTCGACGGCAACGACGTGTTGGCCGTGTATCAAGCCTCCAAAGAGGCCATCGATAAGGCCCGGTTCGGTGGGGGGCCAACCCTCATCGAGGCCGTGACGTACCGCATGGGGCCGCACACTAGCTCGGACGACCCCACGCGCTATCGGGACGAGGCGGAAGTCGAGAAATGGCGGAAGAAGGATCCGATTGTTCGGTTCCAGCGTTACTTGAAGGAGAAGGGCATCTGGAACGAGGAGATGGAGGTCGAGATCCGGCAGGAGGCGGAGGCGCAGGTCGAGGAGGCGGTGGTCCGGGCCGAGAAGCGGGGCCTGCCGTCCCCCGCGACCCTCTTTGATGACGTCTACGCGGAGATGCCCTGGCACATCAAGGAGGCGAAGGAAGCCTTCCTGGAGTACCTGGAGAAATCCTAGATGCCCGAGATGAACATCGTCCAGGCGGTGAACAGTGCCCTGCTCGAGGAGATGCAACGGGACGACCGTGTCATCCTCCTCGGAGAGGACATCGGAAAGAACGGCGGGGTGTTCCGCTGTACGGAGGGCCTCTTCGAAGAGTTCGGCCCCGACCGTGTCATCGACACACCGCTGGCGGAGTCCGGGATCATCGGGGCCTCCATCGGCATGGCCTTCTACGGCCTCCGTCCGGTGCCGGAGATCCAGTTTCTAGATTTCATCTACCCCGCCTTCGACCAGATTGTGAGCGAGGCGGCCAAATTTCGCTATCGGTCGGGCGGGGAGTATCCCTGCCAGATCACGATTCGCTCTCCCTACGGAGGCGGCATCAAGGGGGGGCACTATCACTCCCAATCCACGGAGACCTACTTCGCCCATACCCCCGGCTTGAAGGTGGTCATCCCGTCGGCGCCGTACGACACCAAGGGGCTGCTCCTCTCCTCCATCCGGGATCCCGATCCCGTCCTCTTCCTCGAGCCCAAACGAATCTACCGCGCGGGACGGGAGGAGGTTCCCGAAGGGGAGTTCACCATTCCGTTGGGGGAGGCGAAGGTCGTCCGTGAAGGGGCGGACGTCTCCATCTTCGCCTACGGAGCCATGATTTCGCAGTGCACCGGGGCGGCGGAGCAAGCGGAGGAGGTCGGCATCTCCTGCGAGGTCGTGGACCTGCGGACCCTGGTTCCCCTCGATATCGACGCCGTGTTGGATTCGGTCCGGAAGACCGGCCGGGTTGTCATCGTCTATGAGGCCACGAAATTCCTGGGGTACGGCGCGGAGATTGCGGCCATCTTGGCGGAGAAGGCCATCGAGTCCCTGGAGGCCCCCATCCTCCGCGTGGCGGGCCTGGACACGCCCTTCCCATACACGCACGAGAACCTCTATTTGCCCGACGCCGGCCGGATCCTGGACGCGGTCGAGAAAGTCTACAGCTTCTGAGAGGACACACTATGGCGCAAGAATTCAAGATGCCGGATATCGGCGAGGGCCTGACCGAAGGCGAGATCGGCAAGTGGCTGGTCGAAGAGGGCCAGGCGATCAAGGAGAACGACCCCCTCGTGGAGGTCCTGACGGAGAAGGTGAACGTCGAGATCCCCAGCCCCTATGCCGGGACCGTGCTGGAACTCCTCGCGGCAGAGGGGGACGTCGTCGAGGTGGGTACCTCCATCGTCGTGATCGGCGAGAAGGGAGAGAAGGGCAAGAAGAGCAAAGGCAAGAGCAAGGGCAAGGCGAAGGAGGAGGAACCGCCCGTGGAAGAGAAACCGCCTGAGGAGGAGAAGGAGGACAAGGAGGCGAAAGCGGAAGAGGAGTCTGCGGGAGAGCCGGCGCCCTCCGGGAAGATCCTAGCCACCCCGGCGGTTCGGAAGTTGGCTCGCGAGCTGGATATCGAGCTTCAAGGCGTAAAGGGAACAGGGCCCCGGGGACGGATTATCGAGGTGGACGTCCGCGCGTTTGCGGAAGGAGCCCCCCCGGCCAAGGCCGAGGTCGTCGAGGAGGCTCCCGTCGAAGAGGCACCCCCGGAGGAGGCGCCCCCGGAAGAAGCACCCGTTGAGGAGGTCCCGGCGGAGGAACCGCCAGTCGAGCCGTTGCCCGTCGTGGAGGCCGGCCCGGCGCCCCCGGAAGAACTCATCGAACGGATGAAGGTTCGAGGCATTCGCCGGACCATATCGGAACGGATGCTGCAGTCGAAGAACACGGCCGCCCACTTCACGTACGTGGAGGAGGTGGATGTCACGGCACTCGTGTCCCTCCGGAAGCGCGTGAAGGCCTGGGCGGAGGAGCGAGGGGTCAGGCTCACCTACCTCCCCTTCATCCTGAAGGCCCTGGTCGCGGCCCTGAAGGAGAATCCCACGCTCAACGCCACGGTGGATTGGGAGAACGAGGAGGTTCTCATCAAGCGGTACTACAACATCGGCGTGGCCACGGCAACGGATGCCGGCCTTCTCGCTCCCGTCGTCAAGGACGTGGATCAGAAGTCCATTCTCACGGTGGCCAGGGAGGTGGACGCCCTCTCCGAGAAGGCCCGGGCGGGCAAGCTGACGCTGGAGGATGTTCACGACCCCACATTCACCGTCACCAGCCTGGGGGTCATCGGAGGCGTCCTGGCGACGCCCATCATCCATCACCCCCAGCTCGCCATCCTGGGCGTTCACAAGATCGCCAAACGACCCATGGTCCAGGACGGCCAGGTAGTCATCCGGGAGATGATGAACGTGAGCGTGTCTTTCGACCACAGGATCATCGACGGACACGTGGGCGCGGCCTTCACCCAGTCCTTGGTCCGCTACCTCGAAGATCCCGGGGTCCTCCTCCTCCACCTCCTGGAAGCGGAGGGGAATGGCCCGTAAGGTGAAAGCGGTCGTCATCGGGGCGGGGCCGGGAGGGTACGTCGCCGCGATCCGGCTGGGTCAGTTGGGGATCGAGACGCTCCTCGTGGAGCGCGACCGCCTCGGAGGCGAGTGCCTCAACTACGGCTGCATTCCCTCCAAGGCTCTCATCTCGGTCGGCAATCTCGTCCGTAAGGTCCAGCAGGCGGAGCGGATGGGGGTCAAGATCAAGGGCCTCGACGTGGACGTCAAGAAGCTTCAGACCTGGAAGCAGGGGGTCGTGGACCGCCTTGTGAAGGGCGTCGAGCGCCTGACCCAGGCCGCAGGGGCGGAGGTCCTCTATGGGGAGGCCACGTTCGAGTCGCGTTCTCGCCTGAAGGTCACGAGCAAGGACGCGGAGGAGTGGGTGGAACCGCAGGACGTCATCATTGCCACCGGCTCCGAGGCGATCCCTTTGAAGGGTCTCGACTGGGACGGGAAGCAGGTCCTCTTCGCGAAGGAGGCCCTCGAGCTGCCCAAGCTCCCCGCGAGCATGACCGTCATCGGTGGCGGCATCACCGGACTCGAAGTGGGGACGATGTACGCCAAGCTGGGCACCCAAGTGGTCGTGGTCGAACTCCTGGACCAACTCCTACCCGGCTTGTCCAAAGACCTCGTTAGCGTCGTCGAAAGGTCCCTGAAGCGGCTTGGCGTCCCATTCTACCTGAAGTCCAGGGCGACCAAGCTGAAGAAGACGAAGGAGGGCTTGACCCTCGAGGTGGAGACTCCGAAGGGGAAGGAGAGCCTGAAGAGCGAGGTGCTTCTCATCTCTGCCGGCCGCCGCCCCCGCCTGGGAGGCTTGGCGATCGAGAAGACGGGAGTCGAGCAAGACGAGACCGGGTTCATCCGGGTGAACAGACGCATGGAGACGAACGTGCGAGGCATCTACGCCATCGGCGACGTCGTCGGCGTGCCGTTCCTCGCCCACAAGGCGTCCAAGGAGGGCATCGTGGCGGCCGAGGTGATCGCCGGCCTGCCGAGCGAGGCGGACTACCGAGCCATGCCCGCCGCCATTTTCACGGACCCCGAGATCGCTACGGTCGGACTCTCGGAAGACGGCGCGAAAGCGGAGGGGATTCCCATCCAGGTCGGGAAATTCCCCTTTCTTGCCTCCGGCCGGGCCCTGACCGCGGGCGAGGCGAATGGCTTTGTCAAGGTCATCGCGGAGGAGGACACGGGGCTCGTCCTTGGCGTGGAGATCGTCGGCCCCCACGCCTCAGACCTGATCAGCGAGGCCGCCCTCGCCATCGAAATGGGGGCCGTGGCGGAGGACATCGCCTTGACCGTCCACCCGCATCCCACCCTCCCCGAGAGCCTGATGGGGGCGGCGGAAGATGTGGAGGGGCGGGCCATTCACCTGCCGAAGAAATGACGGAACAGTGTGCGGTTCTGGACCTGGGCACCCAGGATTACAGGGAGACGTGGGAGCTGCAGAAGCGCCTCGTAGCCCAGCGACTGGAGGGCCGGGCACCCGACACCCTCCTCCTCGTCGAGCATCCCGCCGTCTATACGGTGGGTCGTCGGGGCGGGGAGGCAGACGTCGAAGACTCCGACCTCCCGGTGTACCAGGTGGAGCGAGGCGGCGAGGCGACCTATCACGGGCCGGGCCAGCTCGTGGGCTATCCCATCATGGCCCTGCCCAAGGGAAAGCTTGGGATCAAGGGCTTCATCTTGTCGCTGGAGGAGGTCTTGATTCGAACCGTGGCAGACGTGGGCATCGCCGGGGAACGGGGGATTCACGCGGGGCTGTGGGTCGGGCGGAAGAAGCTCGCCTCCATCGGCGTCGCCATCAAGCATCACGTGACGTACCATGGTTTCGCTCTGAACGTGAACAACGATCTCGAGCCCTTCCTTCACATCTCCCCCTGCGGCCTGGACGGTTCGACCCTGTCCTCCATGACGGACCTGCTCGGCCGGCATGTTGATGTGGAGGCCGTCAAGCCTTCCCTTATCCGACACTTCGGTGAAGTTCTCGACCGGGACCTGATTCATTCGCCGAGGCCTCGGACGAACCTGCTCCGCTCCTAGGCGAAGACCGGCCCCCTCTGGCTACCTTCAAATACGCCGCCCCAGGATGAGCTCTCGTGAAACGGGTCGGCTTCCTGGTCAACCCGATCGCGGGCATGGGCGGTCGGGTGGGCCTGAAGGGCACGGATGGGGTTCTGGTGGAGGCGCTCGCCCTGGGTGCGGAGCCGGTCGCCTCAAGACGGGCGACGGAAGCCCTCGCCTCGTTCGCGAACACGGCGGCCTTTCGCGACGTCGAGTGGCTTACGTGCGGTTCCCCTATGGGAGAGGGAGAATTGACGGGGCTCTTCGGGGACTCCCTGAGGCGCGAGACTGTCCACCTACCCTCCAAGTCGACAACGGCCGAGGACACGCGGAAGGCAGCTCGCGCCTTGGAGGAGAGGGGCATCGACATCCTTCTCTTCTGCGGAGGCGACGGAACGGCGCGCGATCTCCTGGACGTTCTCGATGAGCGCGTGCCCCTCCTGGGGATCCCCGCGGGCGTGAAGATGCACTCGGCAGTCTTCGCGGTCAATCCAGGCTCGGCGGGCCTGATCCTGAGCCGCTTCCTGCTTGGCGAACTTCCCCTGGGTCAGGCGGAGGTCCTCGATCTGGACGAGGAAAGGTATCGGAAAGGGGAATGGTCGATCCGCCTCCACGGGCTGGCTCGAACCCCTCAGGAACCCAACCTCGTGCAGATGGGGAAGCTCCTCGTGACCGCGGTGACGGACGATGTCATCCTCTCGGAGATTGCGGATTACCTAGGCGAGCTTATGGAAGAGGAGCCCGACACGGCTTTTCTGTTCGGTCCGGGGGGGACAACCCACACGGTGGGCGAGTTGTTGGGCCTCGAGACCACCCTACTCGGCATTGACGCCGTCGCTCACGGTGAGGTCATCGGCCGCGATCTCAACGAGGCGGCCATTCTGAGTGTCCTGAGAAGTCACGCCAGGGCCAAGCTAGTCTTAAGCCCCATCGGGGCACAGGGCTTCGTCCTGGGGCGGGGCAACCTTCAGTTGAGCCCGGCCGTTCTCCAGAGGGTCGGGTTGCCCAACGTGCTCATCGTGGCCACGCCCGCCAAGCTTCGCAACACGCCTCGTCTTCGCGCTGACACGGGCGACGCCGAACTCGATGCCGCGTTCGTGGAACGAAGCCATCGCCCGGTCATCATCGGCTATCGGACGAAGAAGATGCATCCCGTGGGCGGCCGGGGAACGGACCCCGAAGGGGAAGACGGAAGACAGCCCTCCTGCGATGATATGTAGGGTTGTCGCGTTCGACTGCTCATGGCCGACCAAGGAAGGAGGTCCAGCACGGAGATATTCACGAGAGCGGGCGGCATTTTCTGGGGCATCGTCCTTTTGGTCGTGGGCCTTCTTTGGCTCCTGGCGGCCCTCAGGGTCATCCAGGTGAACCTGGACGTGGTCTTGCCCTTGGTCGTTGTCGTCGCGGGTATCTACCTCCTTGTTACGAAGTTCTTGGGAAGTCCGTTTCCACCCGCCAAGTGAGCGGACGGAGACATTATCCGTCCCACAAAACAGGTCAAAACCTTCTTATTCGCACATCCGGTTGAAGCGACCCAGGGATTCTGATGTCCGATCTACGCGAGAGGGTCGAAGAGGATCGCGGACTTCTGAAGAGGATCCAGCTCCACGTTCCAGGCTTCGCGGGATACCGGAGGCGGGAAGACCTCCGCCAAGCGGAGAACATGCTTCGCATCCAGATGGCTAACGGCCTGAAGTCGGCCCGTGAGACGACGGAAGAAGCGCGCGAACGGATGGTGGAGGAGAACCACTACAAGGAAATCGACCGGGTGGGTCGCCTCCTCAACCGATTCCGGACGCTGGAAGGCCGAGTAAGGCACGCGGAGGGTGGCTATTCAGGCATCTCCCCCGCGATCCGCATCGAGGACGCCGAAATCAACCGGCTCTACGAATACGACGCCTCCCTCCTCGACGACGCCTCGGCGCTCGCCAAGGAGACGGCCGAGCTGAAGGTCGCGGCGGGAGAAGGAAAGGGATTGCGCAAGCGGACTAAGGAGATCCGGTCCCACCTAGATGCCTTCGAGGACACCTTTGAGAAGCGCATGCTCGTGGTCTCGGACACGGAGGTGGCGGAATGAGCCTCTTCGGCTCGAAGACATTCGATTGGCCGAGTGCAAACAAGCGGGGGAACGTAGTGTGGCACCTCCCCCGGAACATCCGGCTGAACGACAACATCGTCGTGCGGGAGGACGAGATCGCCGTCTTCTATCGTGACGGAAAGGCCCTGGGGTACATCGACCGACCGGATCGGTACGCCCTCACCAGCATCAACGCCCCCATCGTGGGCGCCATAGTGAAGGCCCTCTCCGGGGTGGAGCAGCGAGCCGAGGTCTACTACATTCAGAAGAAACCCTTCGACGGGAAGTTCGGCTCGAAGCAGCCGTACCAGTTCCGGGATCGCGACTTTGCCGTGGTCAGCCTGCGACTGCATGGTGAGTTCCGGTATCGCGTCACCCTCCCCGAGAACTTCATCAACCAGTTCGTGGGCACCCTGAGCCTGACCAGTGCGGACGACGTGGAAGATCGGATCAAGGAACAGGTCGTCGTGGTCGCCTACGATGCCCTAGGCGAGATGAAGAACGCGGGGCTCGGCGTGCTCGACCTGGCCGCGAACCTGGAAGAGATTGAGCAGGTCATCCTCACCAAGAGCAAGGCCCACTTCGAGCTGTACGGCTTGGAGATTCAGAAGATCAACGGCCTCAACATCAACCTCCCCGAGGAGGTGCAGGAGGCCGTGGACACACGGTCGTCCATGGCCATCACGGGGACCGACTTCATCCGATACCAGACGGGCGCCGCCATGCGGGATGCCGCCAACAACCCCGCGGGCGGGGCGGCGGCGGCCGGCGTGGGCATCGGTGCCGGCATCGGGATGGGTTCGTCCATGATGGACGAGATGCGGAAGCGCGGAGAAGTGCCGGGCACGCCCTGTGTCGAGTGCGGGGCGATGCTGCCCCAAGGGGCCAAGTTCTGCAATTCGTGTGGGGCCCGGCAGCATAGGGGGGCCGTCTGTCGGGAATGTTCGGAACCCGTGCCGCCTGCGGCCAAGTTCTGCCCCAGTTGCGGCGCCTCCCTCTCGCCTCCGGAGTGCTCCAACTGCGGGGCTTCTCTCCCACCTGGGGCCAAGTTCTGCCTCGAATGTGGCACACCGACGGGGCAGCAGGATGGCGAAGAGTAGGGCGGGGTCCGAAGAGGAAGACACCCCTGCCTCTCCTGAGAAATCAGTCGTCGATGCCGAGATGATCGAGGGCTACCCGTGTGCCTCCTGCGGGGCCTCCCTCGAATTCCTCCCCGGCACCCGCTCCATGGAGTGTCCTTACTGCGGGGCGCAGAATCAGATCGACGTCGATCTGAGCGAGATCGAGGAACATGACCTCGAAGATTTACCCCTCCTGGCTGCGACCACGGACTTGGGGATGGGCGTCGAACAGCGCCACTTCCGGTGCGAGAGATGCGGCGCCCTTCAGGCGGTAGAGCCTGCCGCCATCGCCATTGAGTGTGCCTATTGTGGATCCCCCGCCATCGTCGAGGCCCCGAGCAACCCGGACCTCGTCCGGCCTGCCGCCCTGGTTCCCTTTGCCTTCGATGACGAGGCAGCCCGCGGCAAGTACCGAAAATGGCTGGGGGTCTGGTGGCGACGTCTCATCAGCCCCGGAGCCCTGAAGAATCAGGCCGTAGTCACAAAGATCCGAGGCGTCTATGCCCCGTTCTTCACCTTCGACGCTCAGGCCGAGTCGGACTGGTCAGGGTTGCGGGGCGACTACTACTACGTGACCGTCGGCTCCGGGAAGAACCGTCAAGTGGTGCGGAAGACACGTTGGACCTACCGCTCGGGCCATCATTCTCGGTTCTATGACGACGTGCTCCTGTACGCCTCGGAGGCCTTGCCGGAGGAGACGCTGCGGAAGGTAATGCCCTTCCGGACCAAGGAGGTCGTTCCGTACAGCGGGGAGTTCCTGGCGGGCTTCGCGGCCGAGGAGTACACGCTGAACCCCGACACCCTCTGGAAATCGGCACGGGACTCCATGAAGGCGGACGAGTGGCGTGCTTGCCGACGCGAGCTGGGCGGCGACACCTACCGGAACCTGCGGGTCCACACCCAGCTCATGGATCCCACTTGGAAGCACGTTCTGCTCCCCATATACGTGGCGAACTACGCCTTTGGGGACCGACACTATCAGTTCCTGGTCAACGGGCAGACGGGGGAGGTCAAGGGATCGGCGCCCATTAGCTGGGCGAAGGTCGGCGGCATCGTCGGGATTGCCATCGCCGCCGCGGTAGTGATTGCGGCCCTGCTAGGGGTATTCTAAGGCTCGTCTCACACGCGTTCCGGGGGACCCTACGACTCCTGCACGTCGTCAGCTTTCGGAGTGGTCCCTGTCTCTCGGCGCCGCGTCCTGTTGATGATCTCCTTGGTCGTGAACCAGGTGTTGGGGATGTAGGCTATGTGGCCTTCCTTCGTCTCCAGAATGGTCGTCCGAATCTTAGTCTTAATCACCTTCCCCTCAATTTTGCCTACCTTGATGGTGTCCCCTGGGTAGAAGGGCTTGTCGGCCTGGACGAGGAGGCCCGAGGTCACGTTCTTGATGATGTCCGACAAGGCGAAGCTGAGGGCGATGCTGAAGGCACCCAGGCCGAGGACCAGGGCCGTCAGGTCCATGCCCAAACCCGCGAAGACCACGAACACGCCGACCACGTAGACGAGGAGCCTCGACGCGCTGACGAGGCTCTTCTCAATATCCTCCGGGAAGTCCGTTCTCTGAAAGACGCGGGTCAGAAGGGCGCTCACGACGTTTGCCGCAAGGTAGAATACGATGGCCAACACGACGGCCGTCAGGATCGCGGGGAGCCGAAAGCCGAAGATGTCGATGCTCCCCAGGTTGATGCCGAAGATCCCAGGAACGAAGAGAAGACCGACGACCCAGACCAAGTAGGTGGACGTCTTCGCGATCCTCCTTTCCATGTCCTCCGGAAAGGGCGTTCGCTTGAAGGCGTTCGTCAAGGCAGAGCGGACGATTCTTCCTGCCGCAAAAATGGCGACGACGATGGCAATCAACAGGATGAGTCGCCAGACTGTCAGCCCGATAAACGGAACATCGATGTCGAGGAATTCAGCCTGCAGAGTGGGCGTCCAAACCGAAAACCCATGCATCCTGCTCACCCCCCCGCATGTAGGTGGAACTCGGTACTTGTATATGCCCATCCGACGAACCACCTGGTGAGGAGCGCCCCCAGCTGAGGTATCGCAGTTCGGTAACCTCATCTATGGGCTCATCTCTTCTGCGAGCCGGAGAGGCTCCATGGCGGGGACGATGCTCGCGGCCGTGAAGACGAAACCCCAGTCTGGGGCCGTCGAACTTCTCCAGGTTCCCACGCCCGCCCCGAAGCCCCACGAAGTGCTCGTCCGGGTAAAGATTGCCTCCATCTGCGGAACGGACGTCCACATCTACGACTGGGATGAGTGGGCCCAGGCGCGCATCCGCCCTCCCCTCATTCAGGGTCACGAGTTCGCGGGGGAGGTCGTGGAGCTCGGCAAGGAGGCCTCCCTGGTCAACGTGGGGGACTACGTCTCCGCCGAGGGCCACATCGCCTGCAACACGTGCTACCAGTGTCGGACGGGGAACGCCCACGTCTGCCGCAACGTCCAGATCATCGGGGTCGACCGGGATGGCGCCTTTGCAGAGTACGTGACCCTCCCGGAGGAGAACTTAGTGGTGAATCCCGCCAACCTTCCCCTTGAGATGGCGACAATCCAGGACCCCTTCGGGAATGCGGTGCAGACCGTCTTCTCCGCCGACGTGCCTGGTAATTATGTCGCCATCTTCGGACTCGGACCCATCGGTCTCATGACCGTGGCGCTCTGCCGCGCCGTAGCTGCGGGGAAGATCTTCGCCATTGGGCACAGGAACGAGTACCGCCTCAAAATGGCTGAGAAGCTCGGCGCTGACTACGTCCTTCGCTCCGACGCTGGCCTCCCTGAGGCCATCGACCGTGAGACGGAGGGGCGGGGCGTGGACCACGTCTTGGAGATGTCCGGAAGCCCCGAGGCCTTCAACCTCGGCCTAAAGATCGTCCGGCCTGCGGGAGGTGTCCATGTCCTCGGCATCTACCCCGAGCCCTTCTCCGTCGACGTCTCGTCGGACATCGTTACGAAGGGGGTCTCGGTCCATGGCATCCACGGGCGCCTCATGTACGAGACTTGGTACCGGATGGCGGGCCTCCTGACCTCGGGACGCCTCGACCTCGCCCCGATCATCACCCACCGGTTCGCGTTCAAGGACTTCCCAGAGGCTATGGAGGTCATGAAGTCGGGCCGGGCGGGGAAGGTGGTGCTCTACATGGAGGAAGGCGCGTGACAGATCCGACGGGGTTCCTGCGAGAGGAGTACGACCGCCTGGTGGCGGCTGACCTGGATTGGAAGCTCCGGGTCCTGGAGGGGCCTTCCGCCCCTCATGGCGTCGTGGACGGACAGGATGTCCTCATTCTGTGCTCTAACAACTACCTGAACCTCAGCAACCACCCCAAGGTCAAGGAGGCCGCCAAGCAGGCCATCGACGAGTACGGGGCGGGATCCGGGTCCGTCCGGCCCATCGCCGGCAACATGACCCTCCATGAAGAGCTCGAACGCCGGATTGCCGGGTTCAAGCGGGCGGAAGCCGCTCTTGTGTACTCCGCCGGCTTCACCGCCAACTCCGGTCTCATCCCCCAGTTGGTGGAGAAAGGGGACGTCGTCATCAGCGACGAGCTGAACCACGGGAGCATCATCGACGGGGTCCGCCTCACCAAGGCGGATCGGATGATCTACGCCCACGCCGACGCGGGGGACCTCGGACGGACCCTCAAGGAAGCACAGGACGCGGGGCACCGGCGCATGCTCATCGCCACAGACGGCGTGTTCAGTATGGACGGGGATCTCGCCCCTGTGGATGAAATCGTGAAGTTGGCCGAGGAGTTTGGCGCGATGACTTACGTCGACGATGCCCACGGCGAGGGCGTCTTGGGGGAGGACGGCCGCGGCATCGCCTCCCACCTCGGGGTGGAGGGGCGCGTGGACGTGGAAATGGGGACGTTCTCCAAAGCATTCGGGGTGATGGGCGGGTACGTCGCCGGGAGCGAGGACCTCCGCAGCTTCGCACTGAACAAGTCCCGCACATGGCTCCTCTCCGCGTCCCATCCCCCGGCGGTGGCCGCTGCGTGCATCGCCTCCATTGACGTCCTGGAGACGGAGCCCCAGTGGGTACGGCAACTGTGGGAGAACACCCTGTACTTCAAAAAGGGCCTCCAGGGCATGGGGTTCGATACCGGCATCAGCAAGACCCCCATCACCCCCGTCATCGTGGGGGAGAGCTCCGTGGCGAAGGAGCTCAGCGACCGCTTGCTGAAGGACGGGGTCTTCGCCCTGCCCATCGTCTTCCCCATGGTAGCCCGGGACCGAGCCCGGATCCGCACCATCATGAACGCGGCTCTGTCCCGCGAGGATCTCGATATTGCGCTAGGCGCGTTTGAGAGAGCCGGGACAGGGCTGAATATCCTCTAGACAGCCGGCGGCTAGCGACGCTCCCGGACCACCCCTCGCATGAGGCGCTCGTCGGGCGCGATCATCAGCTTCTCGTCGGCAGGTCGGATCACCTTTCGCGACGCGAGAATGAGGACCAGGGTGGCCACCTGTACGAGGACCGCCACGGCAAATGGGGCAAAGGTCCCCCACGTCTGGAGAAGGAGGCCCGAGATGGGGGCACCCACGGCGACCCCCGCGATGTTGGCCGTCTGGTGGAGCCCGATGGAAGCGCCCCGGGCTTCGGGAAGGGCCGCTACGGCGGTCGAAGTGACGAACACGAGGGCGATGCCCCCGCCCAGGAGGACCGCGCTCAAGATGAGGGACGCGAGGCCCAGGGAAAAGACGAGCAGGAGCTGGGAGACCGCCGCGAGTCCGATTCCGCCAGCGAGGGTGGGCACCGTCCCCATCCGTTCCAGGAGGCGCGCGACGAGGGGGAACGCTGGGATCGACACGGCCGTCGCCAGGGCGATGTAAAGGCCCACCGTCCCCGCTGCCTGCTCGAGCGACATCCCTGTCAGGGCGATGACGAGGGCCAGAGAGCCGACGATGACGCCGAACGCGAAGTAGAGAGAGAACATGGACAGGTAGGCGACGGAGAGCCATCGGATGGCGGAGGCGATGCCGCTTATCGAGGCTCTCGGCATGACCCGCCGCGCGGCCGTCTCCGGGACGGTGAGGGCGATGACCATCCCAATCAGGGAGATGGCCGCAACAACGACGAACAGAGGCTGGAACCCCAGGACAGGAACGAGAGTGCCCGACACGGCAGAGCCGATGAAGATGACGCTGGCGATGACGACCCAGTAGAGTCCAAGGCTTCGGCTCACCTTCCGGCGGGCCGCATCCACGATCATGGCGATGCTCGCGGGGAACACCAACGATCCGCTAATCGCATGGGTGATCCGGAACACCATCAGCTGAGCGGGGGTCGCAGCCAGGGCGTAGCCGAACACAAAGACCGCTGTGAGGCCCAGGCCCACGACAAGCGCCCGACGGCGTCCGATGGCGTCGATGGAAAGCCCCATCGCAAAGCTGGCCGGGATGGCGATGATGGCATAGAGACCCGCGATGAAGCTCGCGAAGAACTCGGTCGCGCCGAGGGACTTCGCGTAGGCGGCGATGGTCGGGTTGAGAATCGCCGTATCGATGATCCCGATGGCCCCGAGGAGCCCCACCAAGAGGATGAAGAAGTTGCGGTCGGTACGCACCATCCCGCTCCCACCTTACGCTCGCGAAGGGGTGTCCGGCAGCCTCGTTGGGTGCCCCATCGTTCGTAACCCTAGCCGTCTCCTCGGGTCCCCGCCGGCCCTTGGCGCCCAAGCCACGTGGCCCTTCTACTTAACCGTCCGGCTTTGGTGCCAGCGCCACCTCACCCAGCAAGCCTCTAATAGCACGCTCGGGTCGGTCTCACCATGATAACCGCGCGGGTGGAGGTCCGTTTGAAGCACGGCGTGGCCGACCCGGAAGGCGACAACACCCTCAAGGCTCTCAATCTCCTCGGATTCGAGCAGGTTTCGGCCGTCCGGTCCATCCAGACCTTCGAGGTGGACCTCAAGACGGAGGACGAAGCCCGTGCGCGAGAGGACCTCGAGGCCATGTGCAGACGCCTCCTCGCCAACCCCGTGATCCATGACTATTCCTTCGAGGTGATCCCTCGGGAGGCTCTCGAGGCGCGTTGAGACCCCTCTTCACGTGCTGCGCGCCCCTTCCCAAGGTTAATTAGGCCACGCCATTATGGAAGTGAGGCACAGCGGTGGGCGAGCTGATTCGACGGGTGAAGGTCCCCTTCCCCCTCTACCGAATCGACCTTTTGGAAGCCGGAGACGACGAGCTGGCTCGAATCAGCAAGGATCTTGGCCTGGCCCTAAGCCCGGCGGAGATGCGGCGGGTCCAGGCGTACTTCCGCAAGCGGGGCCGCCCCCCAACGGACGCCGAGCTCCAATCCCTGGGGCAGGCCTGGTCCGAACACTGTTGCTACAAGTCCTCCAGATCCTTCCTTCGAGAGTTCCTCTTTGGCATCGAGGCTCCCTCCGTTCTCCTGCGGGGGGACGCGGGCGTCATGGAGTTCGATGAGGACCACGCCTACGCCTTGCGGATCGAGAGTCACAACCACCCCAGCGCGGTGGAACCCTATGGCGGAGCCGCCACGGGGATCGGAGGGATCCTGCGTGACGTGCTCTGCATGGGTGCGAAACCCATCGCCCTGGTGGATCCCCTCCACTTCGGTCCGTTGGACCTCCCCGACGACGCCCTTCCGCCGGGTGTGAAGCATCCGCGGTACCTCTTCGGCGGGGTCGTCGCCGGTATCCGGGACTACGGCAACCGTGTGGGCGTCCCCACGGTCGCCGGATCCATCTTCTTCGACAAGGGGTACACGGGCAACATCATCGTCAACGTGGGGTGTGTGGGCATCGCCCGGAAGGATCGCATCCTCCGCAACGCGGTCGCGGGCCCCGGTGATGTGTTCATCCTGGCCGGAGGGAAGACGGGTCGCGACGGCATCCATGGGGTCACCTTCGCCTCCCTCGAGCTGTCCGACGAGATGTGGGAGGAATGGCAGGCCGGCGCGGTGCAGCTTGGCGACCCGATCATGAAGGAGCCATTGATCCACGCCTGCCTGGAAGCCGTCGATCGGGGTCTCCTGAGCGGCATGAAGGACCTCGGAGGTGGGGGCTTGAGCTGCGTAGTCGGCGAGATGGCCTTCGCCGGGGGCTACGGGGCGGAGGTTCACCTGGAGAAGGTCCCCCTCAAGGAGCCGAATGTGGCACCCTGGGAGATCTGGGTGAGCGAGTCGCAGGAACGGATGATGCTCGCCGTGCCGGAGGCGAAGGTGGACGAGGTGCTCGCGATCTTCGCCCTGTGGGATGTCCCTGCGACGCCCATCGGCCGCGTCCTCGCCGAAAAGGCGGTCCGGGTCCTCTACCAGGGCGAGGAGGTCCTGGACATGGACCTGGCCTTCTACACCGAGGGTCCCGAATACGAGCGACCGTACGAGGACCCGGGTGCTCGGCCTCCCTCGCCGGAACGCCCGCCCGAGGAGCCCTCCGACTACGCCGCGGCCCTCCTCAGCCTCCTAAGCTCCCCCAACGTGGCAAGCAAGGAACACGTCATCCGCCAGTACGACCACGAAGTGATGGCGAACACGGTCATCAAACCCCTTCAGGGCGTCCTAGGGAGGCAGTCCCACGGCGATGCCGCCGTCTTGAAACCGCTACCCGACTCGTGGAGGGGCCTGGCCGTTGCGACGGCATCGACCCCTCAGTACACCCGAATCGACCCGTATCGGGGAGGGGCCGCTGCCGTGGACAATGTGTGTCGGAATCTGGCTGCCGTGGGGGCCCGGCCTCACGCCCTCAGCGATTGTCTCAATTTCGGGAACCCCGAGAAGCCCGATCGCCTTGGTTTCTTCCGCGAGGCGGTCCGGGGGATCGGGGTCGTCGCGGAGACGCTCGGCCTCCCCTTACCCTCCGGGAACGTCAGCTTCTACAATGAGACGCCACTTTCCCCCGTTCCTCCCACTCCGGTGGTTCTGGGCACAGGCATCGTACAGGACGTCCGACGGTGCGTCACCTCGGACCTCAAGCGGGCGGGCGCCTCCCTGTACCTCCTCGGGGAAACGAAGGCGGAACTCGGGGGAAGCGAGTATTACCGGGTCCACGGGGGCGAGGGGGGCGCGGTCCCCGATACGGACCCGAATCTCTTGAGCCGATGCGTGGACGGCCTCCTGGAAGCGTCTCGGGCCGGCCTCATTGCCGCCTGTCACGACGCCTCCCATGGAGGGATGGGGGTTACCGTGGCCGAGATGTGTCTCGGGGGGGACATCGGCGCGGAGGTGGAATGGTCCCCGGACGGGCTCCGGCCTGATCTGGCGCTCTTCTCTGAGTCCAACACGCGCTGGGTCCTGGAGGCACGGGGAGAACCCTCCGCCCTGGAAGGGGCACTGGAGGGACTCCCACTCCGACGCCTCGGCCGTGTGGGCGGCTCCGAGATGCGGGTCCGGATTGGTAGCCGGGCGTTCGCCCTGGGCATCGAGGCCATGCGCAACGCCTGGTCGGGCGGAATGACGCGGTTGATGGCGGGTTAGCATGGTACGGAGGAGACCGAGTTGAATCGGGACGATGTGCGCGTCTGTGTCCTGACGCTGGAAGGGACGAACTGCGAGGACGAGACGGTGCACGCTTTCGCCTCCCTCGGCGCGAACCCCGAGAAGGTCCATCTCAACCAGCTCGTGCGCGACCCCCCGGGTCGGCACCGGGCCTTGGAGGACTACCAGGCTCTCGTCTTGCCCGGCGGCTTCTCTTCCGGTGACTACGTGCGTGCGGGAGCGATTTGGGCTTCCCGCTTGCGCAGCGGCCTCCGACGCGATCTCCGGGCCTTCGTCGAGGAGGGCAAGCCCGTAGTGGGCATCTGTAACGGATTCCAGGCGCTCGTCGAACTGGGATTTCTCCCGGGCCTCGGAGGGGAGACGGACGTCCCTCAGGCCTCCCTCGCCACGAACGATTCGGCCCACTACGAATGCCGTCCCAGCTTGCTTCGCTACGAGAACCGGGGGCGGTGCGGGCCGCTGGCGCTGCTCCCACGGGATGGCATCCTTCAGGCCCCTTCCGCCCACACCGAGGGCAAGTTCACGGTCCCGCAGGGGGAGGAGGAAGCGGTGTGGGGGGCCCTCCTCGAGGCCGACCAGCTCCTGTTCCGCTACGTTGACCCCGAGGGGACGTACGCAGGCTACCCGTGGAATCCGAACGGGAGCCTCTACAACATCGCGGGGGTCTGTAACCCGGAGGGCAACGTGCTGGGGCTCATGCCCCACCCGGAGCGTTCCCTCTCCCGCTACCTCCACCCGGACTGGACCCGGTCGGGGGAGGAGGGGTACGGGGACGGCCGACTCTTCTTCGATTCCATCCTGACGTACGTGACGGAGGCCTTCTAGGGAGCCTCCTCGAGCCGCACGTCGACCTCCACAATCTCGCCATCCTTCAGGCCGAGGCGGTCGCGGAGCTTCTCCTTCGATATGACCTCCAGGACGGCCTGGTAGTGGGAGCGGATGGGGAGGATCGTGGCGCAGGGGACCTCTTGCAGGGTGGCGGGAAAACACTTCGCCCCGCCAAAGGTCCGATCCCCCTCGGTGAAGCCCTCGATGGGGACGCCGTCGGCCTCCTGCAGCACCTCGAGCTTCGCGAGCTCCAGCCCTTCCAGTTTCAAGTTCAAGGTTCCGGGGAAGGGATCGAAGCCGAGCTTCCGGCGGAACTGGGCCCGATATCCCTCCTGGCTCATGTAGTAATACCCCTCGCCCAGGCCGTGTTCCAATCGACCCTGGATTCGGATTCGCGCCTCCATTTCAAAAATGCGGCGGTAGGCGGCATACTCGCCGCGGAGCACCTCCAACCCCTTCGCCGTGATCTTCAGCTCCTGACGGCGCGCGCCGAGGCGGCGCTCGATGAGTCCGGCGTCGAGGAGCTCGAGGACCCGGACGGAGGCGGATTGCTGGCTGATGCCCAGGTAGCGGCCAAATTGGGCGGTGGAGAGGGAAAGGTACTCGTGGACGGTCCCCTGGAGGGCAAGCTGCTTCAGGGTCGCCACGAGGTGGGGCTTCACGGAATCGTCAAGGTTCTCGAGCCTAAAGCTTTACCCGGGCGGGAGACCCACAGCCTCGAGCCGGCTCCGTTCTCGCAGGTAGATGACGGGCAAATTGGACTTACGGAGGCGACGGCGCAGGTCCCGGTCGTTGGTGAGGACCGCGGCCCCCTCCGCCTGGGCGAGGGAGAGGAGGGCATCATCCCCGACCCCCTCCACGTCGATCACGGGGAATCGCGTGGCGAACTGCAACGCGGCTCTCGCCGTAGAGTGTGTCGAGGAGAGACCCTCGAGTTCACGAATCACGGAGGACGGAACGGCCGCCCGATATTCCCCCAGGAGGCGGACCAGTTCGTCCTCGAGGTCAAGGGAGAATTGAAACGGCATCATGAGGGCGTTGGTGTCCAGGAGGATCAGAGGTGGCGACACGGCCGCGAAACCACGGCGGAGGTAATGGCTTTGCCGCCCGCGCCAACCTCATTAAGCAGACGCAGAATGGGCCCTCGTTGTCCAGGATCGACAGCAGGGAAGTTCGGCTTCGAAGTGTGAAGGAGAGGGACCTCCCGGTATTCTTCACGCATTAGCAGGACCCCGTCGCTACCCATATGGCCGCTTTCACGTCCAAGGATCCGGCGGATAGGGGGCTTTCGATGCACACTAGAGCATGATCTCAGGGCGTTCGGGAGTAAGGGCCGGGTATTACAGGCGTGAATCTGAGTCGCGGGAATGATAACCATTCCCACTCATTATAAATACCGAAAATGAGAACATAGGGTCAGCAAGACGTGAGGAGGCTCAGGGTTGAAGTGGTTGCCTCTCCAGTCCTCCTGTCGGTATCCCTTTTTGCCCTGGGCTTCCTCACCTTGCCCCTTTTTATGCGCTTCGGTCTGGTCTCACGTTTCGATTATCATCACCGGTAGGGGGTTTTGGCCCCCGCCGTTGATCCCACCCCCCTAACCACGGCTCCGAATCACCGTTGAAAATCTTGCTGGAAGCCTTTTATACTGATAGCACCATCGCAATACTATGTCCATAGCGATAATATATGGAAAGCCTCGCTATGCAAGAGGTGAACAGAAATGAAAGCAACCATAATCGGCTTGCTGGCCTTGCTCATGCTGGCCTCCCCCTTCGCTGCCATGGCGGCGGCCCAGGAGGAGCCGGCGGATGGCCGGGACCTGCATGTCGAAGTGAGCACCGGCACAACAGACAGACTCGGCGGCGGCGAATGGGTCAAGATTGAAGTCGGAAAGACCGTCTTTGCCGTCATCTATGGCACGGCACAGACGAATCCGAACAGCCCGAAGATCCTCGTGGAGTACGAGCGATACCTTGGCGCAGCGGAGATCTACAACTCCTCGGATGTACTCCTCGGGAGGCATCCCCTCCCCGTGCGGACCTTCATGGCCCAGAGCTTTGAGGCCATGTTCGAATTCGCCGACCGGGACGGCGATGGTCTCTTCCACGTCCCCGACAGCTTCGTCGATCTCCTCCTCGACGACTTTGACTTCCCCCGGAAGGCCCTGTCGTTGAAGCAGGAGTGGGTTCTCGAGAACCTTCTCGAGGAGACGAACGACGCCCGAACCATGACCACGGTCACCTTTGACATCAGCGCCTACAACCTGACCTACAACCTCGTTCGGCCTGACGACGCGACGGACGACGGCGTACTGAACCAGATCACCCTTTCCTTCGAGGTCAACGTCGACCTCGTGGAGACGACACTGGAAGTCCCCGTCTACAAGATCGTCATCGACGAGACCAAACACATCGTCACCTCGGTGATCGACCGCACAGAGAACGTCACCGGAGTCGTCGTGGATGGCGACTTCAAGTACGACCACTACATCCAAGGCTGGGACTGGGGCGGCGAGGACTCTCGACTCGCGCTGGCGACAAACGTGCTGGTCGGCAACTTCGTGCCGGAGCCCGTGGCCCGCATCCTCCACCTGACCTTCGGACCTCACGCCCGCGAAGACGGCAACAGGTACGACGGGAACCGAACAGTGGATGGCCCCACGCTGATCACCGCGGACTCCATGCAGTTCGAGGACGAGTGGGAGCGCATCGGACGCCTGCGATGGGTGTTCGACGTCGAAGTGGACGGCGAACTGATGCGGATGAGCTTTCAGCTCCACCGCGTCATGCCCCTCGGGATGCGCATCGCAGAAGGCGGTGCATTCTTCCGAGGCGCAATCTTCGGCGGCGCGTTCATATACCCTCAGGGCGACGTGATCTTCCACGACCCGTCCTTGAACGCAAACGTCTTCGTGCCTTCCACGTCGGCGGGTGGCCCCTTCGCGGCCCTAGCACCCTACTTCATCCAGCTGGGTGTCGTGACCGCCGCGATCGTGGGTCTGGTCGCGTACCAGGTACTCCGGAGGAAACCGCAGGCCTAGGCCAACCTCACCCCCCGCGCCTTCCTTCATATAGGCTCGGGGGGCCTTCCCCCCCTTATCGATGACCGACATCGCACCCGAATGGGTGGCCGAACTCAAGAAGGGATCCGTACAGATGCTGTTGCTGGCGACCTTGGCAGAAGCCCCAAAATACGGCTTCCAGATTATCCGCGAGCTCCGTGAGGCCACCAACGGGTTCTTCGATCTGAAGGAAGGGACCCTCTATCCCGCCCTCCGGCGGCTCGAGGGAAAGGGGTACCTGGAGGGGCGATGGGACACGGAAACGGAGGGGGGCCCGCGTAAGTATTATCACATGACCGATTCAGGACGGAACGCCTTAAGGGAAGCCACCAAAGTTTGGGAGGAACTCGTATGGAGCTCCAAGCAAGTCCTCAAGAGTCCGGAGTAGGGGCCGTGGACCGGTACATTGGCCGGGTGGCCCGCCACCTGGTTGGCCTGTCCGGCAAGCACCGCCAGGACGTGCTCCTGGAGCTTCGTTCCAACATCATGGCCGAGGCCGAGGGCGGAGACATTAGCAGTGTGGTCGAGCGGTTGGCGCCCGCTCGGGAAACAGCGCACTCCTACATCGACCTGTACGGGTACGGCGTCCTCCCGAAGGCCCTCGCCTTCCTCGTCGCCGCCGGGATTGCCTTCCTGACGCTCCCGTTTGCCCTGGTCCCCTCCAGCATCCTCGGGACGACCTGGCTGTCCAACCTGTCCCTCGTGCTCCTCCTGCTGTTCCTGATCGGCGTCGGCTTGAAGTTGGGTCGCCCCGTTGCTCTGGCTGCGGGGCTCGGCGTCGCTGCGATCCGCCTTGGTGGTCTCGTGGCAGCCCTGGCCGCCTCGGTCCCGGACGTCGCACAGCCCGCCGCCCTTCTCGCCTTCGTGCTGACGACTCTGGCCCTCGCCTTTGCGGGCTTCCTCGCCGCGCCCCGCCGGCCACGGCCTGAGGCAGGCTGAGCGTCTTTAGTCTCCTTCTCTGGCTCGATAGTCGGCGATGATCGTCTCGTGGTCGAAGCCCATCTCAGGAAGCGCCTTGAGGTCAATCAGCTCGACACCAGACGCATCCGAGCCCGATGCCAAGGCCCCGCCGATCGCCTCCAGCCCATAGACGACGGAGACGACGTGGCCTCTCGGGTCTCGATCTGGGCGGGAGTAGACCCCAATCAGGGAGACGACCCTGGTCTCGAGGCCCGTTTCCTCCCGAACTTCACGTACGACGGCCTCCTCCAGGCTCTCCCCGTACTCCACCACCCCTCCGGGGATGGCATGTTGGCCGCGGAAAGGGTCGTACCGACGCCGGACCACAACGAGCCTGCCCTCCAGGAGAACGACCCCGTCGACGGCGAGGAGAGGGGCTTGAAGCTTGGGGACCTCGTGGGCTTCATGGGCCGCCTTGCGATGCTCGAACTCCTCCAAGAGGGCCGCACCGAGGGTAGAGGCCCGTAGTCGGGGGCCGGATCGCTTCAACGGGTCCGACCCCCGACGGGCGCGCATCTGGGAACGCCACCGCCCCACAGCCGAGGACGAGAGACCGGTCTTGGTCCTCGCCTCCTCGAGGGAGAGGCCGGATTCGAGGCCCACCAGGAGTCCTCGCAAGCGGTCATTCATCAGGAGGACCCCTTCCTCCTCCAGGCGCGTCTGGACCACGAGTTCAGCCATGCAGTGGCGGGAGGGCTCGGGGTCCGCTTATACCCAGTGGGTGCCCGCCCGGACACAGGCCGAGAAGGTTTAAATCACGGCGCCAGCTAAAACCCCGCGTCTCCGCGGAGGGATTCAACTTATGTCCGAATTGGATTTGGTGGAGTGGGTCGTCGAGGAGGCCCGGAATCGCGGCGCGAGCTATGCCGAGGCCCGCTACGAGAACCAGCGCCAGGAGCAATTTCTTCTGAAGAATGGCATTCTCGACGTTCTGTTCAACGGAAACGACCGCGGCATGGGGGTCCGCGTCCTCTACGACGGGGCCCTGGGCTTCGCGGCGGGGAACGATGTGACCAAGGACGGAGCCCGCACTCTCGTCGAGGACGCCATCGCGATTGCGAAGAGCGGGAGTCGCAAGCAGAAGATCGTCTTCACCGAAGAGCCGGGCGTGGAGGCGGAGTGGAAGGTACCGGAAAAGAAGCCGCTCTTGGACACGCCGATCGAGGAGAAGCTCGAGGCCGTCAACCATATCGACCGGGAACTCACGGACTTAGGATTGAACCTCGCTGCCCGGATCTTCTCGTGGTCCGGGACAGGGATCGACAAGTACTTCGTCAACAGCGACGGGGCGAAGATTCGTTCATACTCCCCCCGGGCCAGGATGCTCTACTTCCTGACCGTGGTTCACAACGGGGATGTGGAGCAAGGCTCCCGCCAACTAGGATATGGTGGGGGTTGGGAAGCCTTCTCAGCTTGGGACGCAATGAACCGCGTGCTGGACGAGGCACGCTCCCTGCAGAAGTCGCTGGAGAAGGGCAAGAAGTCTCCGGAGGGTAGGATGGATCTCGTGGCCGGTCCCCAGGTCACCGGGATCGCAAGCCACGAGTCATGTGGCCACCCCACGGAGGCGGACCGCATCCTAGGGCGGGAAGCGTCCCAGGCCGGGAAATCCTTCATCACGCCCGACTCCATCGGAGATCGCATAGGAAGCGACGTGGTTACCGTGGTGGACGACCCCACGGTTCCGAACACGATCGCCTACTACGAGTACGACGACGAGGGGGTGAAGGCCCGCCGGCGTTACCTCTACAAAGACGGCCTCATCAACGAGTTCCTCCAGAACCGAGAGACCGCGTCCGTCCTTGGGACCCAAAGCAACGGGGCCGCTCGCGCGGTGAACTACAACGTGGAGGCTATTGTCCGCATGGCCAACACCTTCGTGGAGCCTCAGGACTGGAGGGTGGAGGAGATGATCGAGGACGTAAAGGACGGCATCTACATGAAGTCGTTTTCCGAGTGGAACATCGACGACAAGCGATACAACGGCAAGTACGTGGGCCGGGAGGCCTACCGTATTGAAAATGGTGAGATTGGTGCGCCTGTGCGCAACACCGTTGTCGAGCTGACGACGCCCGCCTGGTGGTCTGCTGTAGACGCCGTAGGGAAGGACTTCGAGTTCGAGGCCGGCTTCTGCGGCAAGTCCGACCCGACCCAGAGCCTCGATGCGATGCTGGGCGGGCCGACGATTCGGCTGCGCGATGTATACCTGAGGTGACCAAGATGGGAGACTACGCAGGCATTGCGGAGCGCATCGTCAGCCGTGCCGTGAAGCAAGGGGCCGACGACGTCATTGCGGGGATTGGCGTCAACCGGTCTTATCAGGTCCGCTTCGCCCAGAACGAGCCCGTCATCAGCAATCGTTGGCGCGAAGTTGGGGCCTTCGCGGGCATGGTGGTCCAGAAGCGCGTGGTGGGCACGGAGATCAAGGACCTGGATCGCGTGGATGAGGCCGTAGACGATCTCGTCGCCACGGCCCGAAAGTCCCAGGAAAACCCGCAGTACGGAGGAATCGCGCAAGGGCCCTTTGAATACAAACAATCGGCCCCGGATCCCAAGATTCTCAATCTGACGGACGGCGGAGACCTCGTGTATGCCGCCATCAATGCCGCCCTGGAAGAGGGGGCCAAGGAGACCGCCGGGAGCTTCTGGAAATACGACAATGAAACCTTCCTCCACACTTCCAACGACGCGGTGGGGCACCAGCGCAGCGCGAGCCTGTCCCTCACGATTCGGGCCTTGATGGGTCCCGAGTCCAGCGGCCACGATGTAGCCTGTGCTACGAGCGCCTCCGCCTTTCGGCCGGAGGAGGCGGGACGGCATGCGGGGGAGATCGCCGTCCTGGCGAAGGCCCCGAAGCAGGGAGAGCCTGGGACCTACGACATTGTCTTTGAGCCCCTCGCCGTCGGATCTCTTGTGAACGAAGTCGGCAGCCGAGCCTCCGCGTTCGCAGTGTTGGCCGGCCTTTCCCCTTTCAAGGACAAACTGGGCGAGAAGGTGGCCTCCGAGGGGGTAACCGTCGCCGATGATGGCAGCGCCGACTCCCTGGGCGGACGGTCCTTTGACGACGAAGGGGTTCCCGCCCAACGCAACACCGTGGTCGAGAAAGGCGTGCTGCAGACGTACCTACACAACACGTCCACGGCGAAGCTCTTCGAGACGGAAACCACCGGAAACGCGGGCTTCATTGCTCCGGAGCCTCACGCGCTGTTCATCGAACCAGGCGACTGGAGTCGGGATGAAATGGTGGCCGAAGTGAAGGATGGTCTCTGGGTGACCAACACCTGGTACACCCGGTACCAGTCCTACATCACGGGCGACTTCAGCACGATCCCACGGGACGGGATCTTCCGGATCGAGAACGGTGAGGTGACGGAGGTCTGGAAGGACGTTCGGCTCACGGACAACCTCCTCCACCTGTGGAGCCAGGTCGACGGGTTCGGGAAGGAGGCGCAGCAGGTGAAGTGGTGGTATGAGGTTCCCACGCCTTCTGTGGTGCCTCACATGCTCGCTCGGGAGATCGGGATTACGCGGTCCGCCGAATGAGGCGAGTCTTCACTCCTCCCTTCGTTCCTCCATGGGCACCCGCAGGCCATGCGTCCGCGCAAACCCCAGCGCGGCTTCGTAGCCTGCATCGGCGTGTCGGAGCACCCCCAGTCCGGGATCGGAGGTGAAGACCCGTTCGATGCGCCAATCGGCCTCCTCCGAACCATCGGCCACCACGGTCATCCCCGCGTGGACGGAATAGCCGATGCCCACACCTCCTCCGCTGTGGATCGCTACCAAATCCGCCCCGGAGGCGGTGTTGAGGAGGGCGTTCAGAAGGGGCCAGTCTGCCACCGCGTCCGAGCCATCACGCATTCCCTCCGTTTCCCGGGTGGGGGAGGCCACGGAACCGCTATCGAGGTGGTCACGGGTGATGACGATGGGCGCCTCGAGGTCGCCGGCGCGCACCATCTCGTTGATACGTCCGGCGAAACGGGCTCGTTCGCCGAAGCCAAGCCAGCATACCCGAGCCGGGAGTCCTTCCCAGGGCAGGTGCTTCTCCGCGAGCCGGATCCAGCGGGTCAACTGGAGATTCTCGGGGAAGAGCTTCAGAACCACCTCATCCGTCCGGAGGATGTCCTCCGGATTCCCCGAGACCGCTACCCAACGGAAGGGTCCTCTTCCCTCGGTGAACATGGGTCGGATGTAGAGCTTCACAAACCCTTCGAACCCGAAGGCGCCCTCCAGCCCGGCCTCCCTCGCCTGGCCCCGAATGTTGTTTCCGTACTCGAAGACGACGGAGCCGGCGTCCTGGAAGGCGAGCATGGCCTTCACGTGGTCCACGATGGAGCGGCGGGACAGGCGGAGGTACTCCTGAGGCTCGGCGCCGCGCAGGTCGGCTGCCTCCTCTAGGCTCAGGCCGGCGGGGATGTAGCCCTCCAGCGGATCGTGGGCCGAGGTCTGGTCGGTGACTACATCGGGATGGAAACCACGGTGCACGAGTTCGGGATGCACTTCGGCACAGTTGCCAATCAGGGCCACAGAGGCGGGTTCCTTCGCTTCCGCTCCGTTCTCTACAATGGCAAGGGCCTCGCCCAAATCGTGGGTCATCTCATCACAGAACCCCGCATCCAGGCGCCGACGGGCATGGTCTTCATCGACCTCCACCGCGAGGCACGCGCCTCCATTCATCGTCACGGCCAGAGGCTGGGCACCCCCCATGCCCCCAAGGCCTCCGGTGAGGATCGTTCGCCCCTCGAGGCTGCCGTCGAAGTCCTTCCGAGCGCTCGCGGCGAAGGTTTCGTAGGTCCCCTGGATGATGCCCTGGGTCCCAATATAGGCCCACGAGCCCGCGGTCATTTGTCCGAACATCATCAGGCCGAGGGCTTCGAGCTCCCGGAAGTGATCCCAGGTCGCCCAGTGCGGAACGAGGTTGGTGTTCGCAATCAGGACCCGCGGGGCTCGGGTGTGAGTTCGAAACGCCCCCACGGGCTTCCCAGACTGCACCAGGAGGGTCTCGTCTTCCCGCAATTCCTGCAGGAGGCGATGCATGGCCTCGTAGGCATCCCAGCTCCGGGCCACCCGTCCGGTGCCGCCGTAGATGATGAGGTCGTCTGGCCGCTCCGCGTTCTCGAGGGTGTTCTCCATCATCCGGAGGAGGGCTTCCTGTCGCCACCCTCTTGCGCGGAGCTTCGTGCCGCGGGCGGCCTGTGCGTGGGCCATGGGAATCGCGAGGACAACCGCTCAGACGGAATAAAGGGTTCCTGCCCGCGGCCGCATGGGCGTGGGCTATCGAAGCCGCCTCGCGACAATGACGACGGCTTCCTCGTGGTCCTCCACCGCCCGCCGTTCCAGGCCCTCAACCTCCGTTTGCAGCCTCTTTACGAAGGAAGAGTCCGAGATGGACGCGAGGTTGATGTCAACGTTCAGGAATGCGGCGCGAAGGGCGGCCAGGCTCATGTGGGCAGCCACGCCCACGTCGGAGACGGCGTTCTTGTTGGCGTCCCCGGACATCGCGCGGAGGAGTCGGAGGATGTCTGCGCAGTGGCGGGCCGTCTCCAGGGGCACCTCCGCCGCCTTCTTCAGAGCTGCCTGAATCGCCGTGGTCCGTCGTTCCTTCTCCTCGGTTGTTGACCGGTCCATCCGAAAGGCGGTCATGACGGCCTCGAAGGCATCCGCGTCCTCGCTCACGAGGGCACGCAAGCGTCGTCGCGGCTCTCGGAGCTCCCTCGAATATCCGCGGAAGGCCTCCTCGACGGCCTCGTACCCCTTCTTCCCGACGGTCAACCGACAAACCATGGAACCCAGGGCCCCGGCAACGGATCCCGCGAGGGCCGCGGCGCTTCCTCCACCCGGCGTCGGTCGACGCGACGCCAGGTCTTTCAGAAACGCATCGACCGAACGGCCTAGGTCTACTCCCATAGTCTCCGCTCCAGAATCTGATCGCGCTGGAAGCCCTCAAGGCGAAGGTAGGCCTCGGCCGCGTCGAGGAGGGCCTCCAGGGGCACCAACCCGACGATCTCGCTCCCCGCGATGGCAACCCCGGCATCCTCGGCCTCCTTTCGGATGGCCTCAAAGACAGTGGGTACCGAGGTCACTCGGAAGTTCATGACGTTCATCGAGACCTGAACCTGCCCTCGGTCCTCCAGGGAGAAACCCTTGGCCTGGATCTCGGGGAACCCTCCGCTGCTTGCCCGGATCTTCTTGGCGATGGCCTGGGCCAGGGCCAGATCATCGGTGGCCAGGTTCACGTTGTAGGCGATGAGGGGGCCCCGGGCGCCGACGACGGTGGCCCCTGCTGTGGGGTGGATCTTCGGGTCCCCCACGTCGGGGTCTCGGTCCGGGTCCTTCCCCATGGCTTCGCGGAGTACCTCGAATTCACCCTTCCGGATCGAGGGGAGGAGCCGGCGGTCGTCTCGTAGGGCCGCCTCCGCGTAGAAGTAGACGGGGACACGCAGCTCCTCCCAGACACGGCGACCCAACTCCCGGGCAAGGTCCACGCACTCCTCCATCGTGATGTTGGCGATGGGGACGAACGGGACGACGTCGGCCGCACCGATGCGAGGGTGCTCTCCCTGGTGTTTGGTCAGGTCGATGCGTTCCACCGCCTCGGCGACGGCCCGGAAGGCGGCCTCGACAACGGGGTCCGGTTCGCCCACAAAGGTCAGAACGGCCCGGTTGTGGTCGGGGTCCATCTCCTCGCCCAGCAGGCGGACACTTTCGACGCTCGCGATGGCCTCGGAGATCGCCTGGACCACCGCAGCGCGCCTCCCCTCGCTGAAATTGGGGATGCACTCGACGACTTGGACCATCCGACGAAACGCAGGAATGAGGGCTACTTAAGGGTGCCCAAACGGCCGTGAACGGGTGTCGGTCCAGACGGTCTCGGGAACTCGTCAGAGAAAGATGAGAGGGGAGGCCACCCCTGTCTCTCCATTCAACGTCCGCCTGGTCACTCATGGTTTCGGAGGACCCGCGCTGGCGTCCGCCACTCGATGTCGCCGACTGGTTTTGGGAGCAAGGGGAGCACGTTTGGTGACCGCCCCCACGGAATCAGCTCCTCGCCCCGCAAAACCTCTAATTACGACACCAGGATAGGCCCCCGTCTCCATGGAGAAGGAATCGAATTTCGCCGAGTGGTACATCGAAGCCATCGACCGGGCTGGCATCGTGGATCGGCGCTACCCGGTAAAGGGGATGAACGTCTGGATGCCCTATGGCCTCCGATTGATGCGCCTCATCAACGGGTTCATGCGCGACGAGATGGCCCGGACGGGCCATGAGGAGGTCCAATTTCCCGTCTTGGTCCCGGAGGATCAGTTCCAGAAGGAGGCCGACCACATCAAGGGGTTCGGGGCCAACGTCTACTGGGTCACCCACGGAGGCCTGAACCCACTCGACGTGCGCCTCCTCCTCCGGCCCACGAGCGAGGCCGCCATGTACAGCCTCTACTCCCTCTGGATTCGAGCCCACACCGACCTCCCCCTCAGATTGTACCAGATCGCCCCCGTCTTCCGCTACGAAACCAGGCAGACCCGGACCTTCATCCGCGTCCGGGAACTCTCCTTCTTCTTCGAGTCCCACACGGCACACGAGAACTTCGATGGTGCGGAGGAACAGATTCGCGAGGACCTCGAGATTTGGGAGCATCTGGCCCGGAAGTATGCCCTGCCAGCCTTGTTCAACAAGCGACCGGATTGGGACAAGTTCGCCGGGGCCCACTACACCGTGGGAGTGGACGCCTACGTGGCCGCCCCGGGCCGCGCTATGCAGGTGGCCAGCATCCACCAGTACCGGGACAACTTCGCTCGCGTGTACGATGTTACGTTCGAAGACAGACGTGGGGAGCGTCAATACGCCCACCAGACGACCTACGGCATCTCGGAGCGGGTTCTGGGCGCCGAGGTTGCGATCCATGGAGACGACCGCGGCCTCATCCTCCCCCCTGAGATTGCTCCCATCCAAGTCGTGGTCATCCCGATCCTCGCAAAGGGGGCGAAGGGGAGGATTCTCGCAGAGGCGAGGGCGTTCGAGGGGGAGATCGCGGACAAGGTCCGGACGGAGTTGGACGTACGGGAGATGCGACCAGGCGCCAAGTTCTACGAGTGGGAGCGGAAGGGCGTCCCCCTTCGCGTCGAGCTGGGGTTGGACGAGATCGAGGGGGATCATGTCACCCTCGTTCGCCGAGACGGGACCCGTCGTCGCAAGGTCAGCCGGGCGGACGCCCCGAAGAGGATCCAGGCCATGCTCGACCGCATCCAGCGAGACCTTTACCGAAAGGCCGAGAGGGAGCTCCGGGAGGGAATCCATACGATCGACGCTTACGGGGACGCGCCCCCCAAAGGGATCATCCGGGCCGGATGGTGCGGGAAGGAGTCATGCGGCCTGGCCATGGAGGACAAACTCAATCGGGGCATGCTTGGAACGCCCTACTTCGGAGAGGAGTTCAGGGGTCGCTGCCTCGAGTGTGGGGACGCGACCGACACGGTGGCCTACGCCGCCAACTCCTACTGAGTGGGCCGATAGAGCAGCATCCCCGTCCCGCCGAAGACGAGCATGACCACGACGAGAGCGTAGATTCCGAGGTTCTCTGGCGCAAAGAGGTTCCACGCGTTGTACAGGATGCCCCACGCGACGTAGAGGGCGACGCCCACCGAAAGGAGGAAGGCGTGCCCGTAGAAGATCACGGTCTTGCCTGAGGGGAGTTGGACCACGAGGCGCCAAGGTTCCAGGCAAGCTTTAAGATTTCCCGCTGGTCCGCCGCTCCCGCCAGAAGTAGTAGCCCGACCCCGCGATGGAGATTCCGGCACCCACGGCGAGGAGCTGGAAGGGCCACAGGGGAAGGGGTTCCTTGACCCCGAAGCCCGAATCGGGCAGAATGCCGTCGATGCTCGGGAGTCCAAGCACCAGTCCGAGGTAGGAGTAGTTTGCGAAACCGATGTAACGATAGGCCGCCTGCTCTTGCGGCGTGGCATCCCGGGTCGCGAAGGTCCACTCTTCCGCGGTGTAGAAGCCGGGGGAAACCATGACGGCGTGGAGGCCACCCTCGTAGTCGAAGTCCAGTCGGAACCGGAGAAGATAGACGCCCTGCGTGAACACCGTACCGCCTGGGGTCTGTGCCGAAGTTTCCACGAGTATGGTCACTGTCCTGCGATCCGCCGCCGGCAGGGAGCCGAACTCAACTCGGGTCCAGGTCGAGCCGCCGGTCCCCAGGGAGGGGGAATTCGGAAGGCCCGCGATGTCGGTGCGTTCGGCGCGGTGGAGGAAGGCGTAGACCTCCCCAAACAACGAGACGTTCTCCATCGCCCAGGGATACGGGTTGTGAAGTTCCAGCTGAAGGTCTCCCCGCTCCCCGGGCACCAGCTGTGGACTCGCTTGGATTGTAAGAATGAGGTTCGTCCTGGCGGGTTCACTAACCGGCTGAGCCAGCGCGGTACCGGAAATCAGGACCGAAAAGAGGAGAGCGAGTAGGAGGCCCCGCACGGGACGTTCGTACCAGCGGCTGGCTAATATGCCTTATGGGGGCTTTGCTCG
>JAUVFR010000004.1 GCA_030594205.1 Methanobacteriota archaeon | reverse complement strand
TGCTCTGTGGGATGGAGGCTGAAGTGTGGAAGGGTGGCCGTGTCGAAGCGGCCAGACGCGTTCTCGAGGACCAAAGGGGCTTTCTGCACCGTCATCTCGGGAGATGGCTCCCCCGGTTCGACGAGCGCATCCGGGGGCATACAGAGGTCGCGTTCTATGCTGTTCTTGCCGACGCGGCGGACGCCTTCGTCCTTCACGACCTCGACCTCGTTCAGCTGCGGACCCGAGAGGTGGCGATGTGACAGGGCCCATCCGTGCGGCCGTGGTGGTCTGCGGGGACTGGGGAGCGAGTGGCGAGATCGAGGGATGGACGATCGAAGACGGTGTGGAACTCCGTGTGGTGGAAGGACTCTGTCAGCAGCCCGGGCAACTGCGAGAGCCCCTGGAGGGGAGCGGAGTGGATCGACTTGTCCTTGGACTTCACGTCGACCGTTATGGGCTCGCGGACTTCCAAACCGAAGCCCGAAAACTCGGGCTCGACGCCTTGGGATTGGAGATCATCCACCTGGACGGGCACGGTCTGGAGCGAGGGAAGCGTCGCCTTCGCGCGGCACTCGCTCGCGCCCGGGCCTTCGCGGGTAGCAGGCCCGAGCATGCGAAACTCATCTCAGCTCGGAAGGTCAGCCGCCGTGCCCTGTTGCGCCTCTCCTTTTCGGAGTACCTAGCGGCGCCAGCGATTGACCCCACTACCTGCGCATCCGGTATTGGGTGCAATGCCTGCGCCGAGATATGTCCCCAGGATGCCCTGATGTGGGAAAACGGCCGAATGGAGTACGACAAGGGGAAGTGCTGGCCTTGTGGCCTTTGTATGACTGCCTGTCCGACGGGGGCAATCCTGAACCCCGCCTTCACCCCCTCCCAGGTGGAGGCGGAAATTCGGTCGCTCCTCGATACAGGGTCGGCCGGTCTCACCGGCATCGTCTTTCATTGTCAGTATGGGAGCCCGCCTCAGACGGGCGAGGGCTGGATGCCCGTCGCCCTACCATGTGCCGGGATGGTAACGCCCCCATGGCTCCTGGCCCCCCTGCTGATGGGGGCGAGCGCGGTCTCCGTGATCCCCTGCCCTCCGGAGTGTCCCGCCCAGCAGGCCTGGGCGATCGCGGGACACGTGCGTTACTGCCGTGCGCTCCTGCACGAACTCGGGACGGCGGAGGACCTGGTGTCGCTGACCGCCGTCATGGAACCGCCCCCGCGATTGGAGATTGAGGCTGCCGATGTGGAGGATCCATTTGGCTACGGCAGGGGGCCGGCGATTCTCGACCAGCTGACAAGGATGTTCACGACAGACCGAGTCTGGCTGGAGGAGCCCCGGTCCCCCCTCGGACTCGTCACCATCGGGGAGGCGTGCACCGCCTGCGGTATGTGCGGGGAGTCGTGCCCGCCGGGCGCCCTGGTGGCGGAGGTGCACGACGATCAGTTCGTCCTGACGTTTGATCACGCGTTGTGCGTGGCGTGCAACCAGTGCCTCCCGAGGTGCCCGGAGATTGCCCAGGGTGCCATCAAACTTCAGAAGGCCCTGGACACGGACCTCCTTCGTGCCGGCAGACGTGTCCTCCACGAGGGCACCATCCTCCGCTGCGAGTCCTGCGGGGCGCCGATTTCCTCTGTCGAGATGATGGACCGCATTGGCGAGCTCTTAGGGGAGGAGCAAGCAGGCTTGGTGCCGGTTCTCTCCCGTTCCTGTTCCGATTGTCGGATGAAGATGGCGGAGTGACGGGGCCGCCACTGAGCGATCGGACCAAGTCTCTGCGCCCCCTCGAGGCTTGAGCCCCGATGGACCGATGACCATGTGCCCAGGCGGTCGTAAGCTTCTAGGGGGAGCGCTTGCTAATGCCTCGCTGATATCATGCTCGTCATCTGGAAGGCAAACTTCGGTGGGACGCGTGAGCAGCTGGCGCAGGTGAAAGCGAAGCTCGAGGAGATTTCGGAGAAGAGCGGGGATCGCATCGAGGGTCCGTATTATGCCCAAGACGCGGACCTCATGTGGCTGTTCTGGACCGACCCCGGGAATATCGGCCTAGGCGGACGTGAGTTCCTGCCGTGGGTGGAGAAGAACGAGATTCCAATCGAGCCCATAAGGTACGAGATTGGCGTGACGGAGAAGGAATTCTGGGGGTAACCAGCCCTGGCCAAGGAGAGATGAAGCCCGTCAAGTTCTCGCGGTGACGCGGCCCTCCTCCCGAACCCGGACCTCGTCCACGGCCGCCGCAAGGACCACTCCGCCATAAGGGGCCTCCCCCAGTCTATCATCAAATAGGGCAAGCCCCATCGCTGGTCGGGGTCTCCATGGACTACTTCGGGAACATCCTGGAGGCGGTGGGACACACGCCGCTGGTCCAGTTGAACCGGGTGATGGACGGGGCGAAACCGCTGGTGTTGGCGAAACTCGAGAACCTTAACCCCGGAGGGAGCGTCAAGGATCGTATCGGCCTTGCAATGATCGAGGACGCGGAAGCGCAGGGGCGCCTGAAACCGGGGGGTACGATCATCGAGCCCACCTCGGGCAACACCGGTGTGGGCCTCGCCATGGTGGCGGCGATCAAGGGGTACCGGTGCATCTTCACCATCCCCGACAAGATGGCGCAAGAGAAGGTCAACCTCCTCAAGGCCTACGGCGCGCGGGTCCTCGTCACCCCCACCGCGGTCCCGCCGGATTCCCCGGAGAGCTACTACCGGGTCGCCGAGCGGCTCCACCAGGAACGACCCCACTCGGTGGTCCCCAACCAATATGCCAACCCCATGAATCCCGAGGCGCACTACCGCACGACGGGTCCGGAGATCTGGAAGCAAACCGAGGGAAAAGTCACCCACTTTGTGTGCGGCATGGGGACGGGCGGGACCATCAGCGGCGCCGGAAAGTATCTGAAGGAGCAGAACCCCGAGGTGAAGGTCATCGGCGTCGACCCCATGGGCTCGATCCTCGCGGACTACTTTTACACCCAAGAGACCGTCCACGGGCATACCTACAAGGTGGAGGGGATCGGCGAGGACATGATTCCCGAGACGACCCACTTCGAGTACATCGACGAAATCGAGAAGGTGGACGACCGGGAGTCGTTCCTGTACGCGCGTCGTTTGGCCCGCGAAGAGGGCATCCTCGTCGGGGGATCCGCGGGCACTGCCTTGGGGGCGGCCGTTCGCGTGGCCCGACGGGCCTCACCCGATGACGTGATCGTTGTCCTGTTCCCGGACACGGGCGAGCGCTACCTGAGCAAGGCCCACAATGAGGAGTGGCTGAAGGAGAACGGCTTCCTGGAGGAGCAGCCGCCCTTGCTGGACATCCTGGAGGCCAAGGACGGGCGCATCCCCTCCTTGGTAGCCGTCGAGGCAGACGAACCCGTGATGGCCGCCATCCAGCTGATGCGACAGCACACGGTGTCCCAGCTTCCGGTTCTCGATGGAGGCAAGGTGGTCGGGAGCGTGCGGGAGGAGGCCCTCCTCGCGCAGATGGTAGAACGGGGCGAGATGACGGACGCTCGCGTCCGGGAAGTGATGGACAAGCCCTTTCCCGTGGTCAACGCGGGGACCGACCTGGATGTGGTCTCAAAGCTCCTCCTCCGCGGGAACCCCGCTGTCATCCTCGGGTCGGCGGACGATCCCCAGGGCATCGTAACCAGGATCGATGTGGTCGAGTACCTCACGCGGAGGGCGGCCGCATGAGGATGGCCACCCGGGCCATCCACGCCGGCCAGAAGCCGGACTCCGCGACGGGCGCCGTGAACGTCCCCATTTTCATGACCTCCACCTACTCCCAGTCGGAACAGGAGGAGTACGTCTACGGGCGAGGCCGCAATCCGACGCGGGAGGCGCTGGAGGAGAGCCTGGCGACACTGGAGGAGGGCACGCGGGGCCTGGCCTTCGCCTCCGGGATGGCGGCCATTACCACCGTCATGACCCTGCTGAAGCAGGGCGACCACGTGGTGGTCGAGGACAGCGTCTACGGCGGCACCTACCGTCTCTTCCGCCAGGTTATGGAGGACTTCGGCGTCTCCTTCGATTTCGTAGACATGACAGACATGGGGAACGCCGAAGCCGCCATCCGGGAGGATACTCGGATGCTTTGGGCAGAGTCGCCCACGAATCCTCTGTTGAAGGTGGTAGACCTCAAGGCCCTCGGCGACCTGGGCAAGGAGAGGGGAGTCTACACTGTCGTCGACAACACCTTCGCCTCCCCCTACCTCCAGCAACCCCTGAAGCTCGGGGTGGACATTGTCGTGCACAGCACGACCAAGTACCTTGGGGGCCACAGCGACATCCTGGGCGGGGCCGTCGTCACCTCGCACGAGAAGGCCCACGAGAGGCTACGCTTCGCCCAGAACGCCGTGGGCGCGATCCCCAGCCCCTTCGATTGCTTCCTTGTCCTACGCGGCATCCGGACCCTCCCGCTGCGAATGGACCGCCACAGCGCGAACGCCATGTTGTTGGCGCACTTCTTGCAGGAACGGAAAGAGGTGGAATGGGTCGCCTACCCGGGTCTCGAGGAACATCCGCAATACGCGATCGCAAAGGCGCAGATGCGGGCCTTTGGCGGCATGGTGAGCTTCGCGCTAGCTGGAAAGAAGGAGGCGAATGCGTTCCTGAAGGCCCTCCGTCTGATCATCCTCGGCGAGTCCCTCGGGGGCATCGAGTCCCTCATCGAGCACCCCGCCTCCATGACGCACAAGAGCGTGCCCCGCGCCGAACGGGAGGCCCAAGGCATCGGGGACGGTCTCATTCGCTTCTCCGTCGGGTGCGAGGACGCGACGGACCTCCTCGAGGACTTGATCCAGGGGTTCGATGCCCTTCGGACTTAGGGGCCCGATTCAGGCACTCGGCACGGCGAACGTTCGCCCTGCCTGAGAGAAGAGAACGTCCCCGCACGCTGTGCAGCGCCGGAAGACGGTGCTCCCGCCGCTCCCAAGAAACTCCGTGGTTTCGTGCGTGCAATGGACGACCGGGCGAGCGGGCGTTGCGTCCCTCTGAAATTTCTCATCGCCCCAGTTCTTCGAATCCGGTTCTTCCATAACGGTCCGCGCTCGCATCTTGGTCACCAGAATGGACCAAGACCTCCGAGTGCATGGGTCTTGAGCCGGTGGAGCAGGCCGGTGTAGCCCGGGTCAACCTTAAGCACCCTCCCAACATTGCGACAACCGGGTTTGGTCCATGGAAGACGCCGCCGAGATGTACGCAGCCTCGTTCGAGGCGTTGCACGATTGCCCGGTCGGGAAGGCGTCCCTGAGGTTCCCCGACCTTCGAATCCTCAGCTGGTGCGCCAGTAACCGGGACATCTTCCAGGTAACTGGCTCTCCCGAGCAACGGGAAGGGTTCTCGCAATGGGTTGAGGAGGTTTCCCAGGCTGGCTACCGTTCCGACCGCGACGAGAGTTCCCTCATCATCACCCAACGATGCGCCTGTGCGGCGGCGTCCCTCCCGACCATTGGCGAGGCCGTGCGGGCCGCCGGGGTATGGGACATCCCCCCGATCGCCTTCCGCAACGGCTGGGAGTCATGGCGGGTCCTCGCTTGGAGCGAGGAGTCGCTCAGGGATCTCTTCCGGAGAATCCGCGAGATCGGGGAAGTGCGCATTACGTCCCTGCGACCTGTAGACAACGCAGGGTTGGAGCAGATGATGCTCGTACCCGCGTCCGACATTTTCTCTGGGGTCACCGATCGCCAGCTCTCTGCGCTCATCCTGGGGCTCGAGCATGGTTACTACTCTATCCCCGCCGAGACCCGTGTCGATCGCCTCGCAGAGGGTGCCGGCCTGTCGCCGTCGACGTTCGGCGAGCACCTCCAGAAGGCGGAGGTCCGGATTTTCCGTAACCTTCGCCCTTACCTCCAGGCCTATGCCGGTCGGCTGCCAGGGGAGGGGGTTCTCGGGGAGGTACGGCCGACTCCGAGTCGGCTCGTGTAGCGTCCGTGCTACGTGGCTTCCCCCGCCATCAGATACCCACCGAAGGCGAGGGCCCAGGCCAGTATGGGAATGACAATCATACGTTCCATCCCCCCGATCCCGAGGCCGAGATCGTTCCTCGTGATGAAGAGACCCAACGCGGCGAAAGACACCGCGCCGAAGATGACGGACAGGTAGCGGAGCGGGGATCGCACAAAGACCGCCGCGACGAGAGCAAGGAGACCCAGGGAGACGAAGGCCACGAGAGAGAAGATGCTGTGAAGCAGCGGGAGGTCCTCCGTGAAGACGCCGACCCCGATGAACCCGGCGCCTGCAATAATGGCAACGACCGTGAGGACCCGGCTTGCGAAGACCTGATAGAGCGAGAACGTCGCCCCCAACACGAGGACGCCTGCCAGGATTACGGAACTGTTGAAAATGAGGGCCGCCGGGCCCACCCCGAGGTCGCTGATGAAGTTGTCCGCGATGCTGTAGCCGGGGTACCGGGCCGCCGCCATCATAAGGCCCACGGAAAATTGCGCCGCCGCCAGGAACAGAAAGAGACCCGCGATCTTGCGATGGTCATAGTTCATGGCGGCCGGAGCGATGGCCGGACTATAACGCTGCCGGCGATAAGCATAGAAGCGTCCCAGAGGGAGTGAATCATCGTCGTCCAGGTGTGGCTGTCTTCACCAACGTTAATAATTCAGCTGGATAATGAACACCCACGATGGCTCTTCACATCTACAACACCCTCTCCCGCACCAAGGAGGACTTCACGCCGCTTCGGGGGAAGCGCGTGAACATGTTCGTGTGCGGGATTACCCCTTACGACTACACCCATGTGGGTCATGCGCGCACCTACGTCACCTTCGACGTGGTCGCACGCTACCTCCGCCACCGCGGCTACAGCGTATTCTACGTCCAGAATGTCACCGACGTGGACGATCGAATCGTCACCCGTTCCGCGGAGAGCGGTACGTCGTGGGACGAGCTGGGAAACACGTTCCTGGAGGACTACTTGGAGACGATGCGCCGCCTGCGCGTCAGCAGTGTCAATCTCTACGCGCGCGCGACGGAATACATCCCCGAGATCATTGAGCAGGTCAGCGGCCTGGTGGAGAAGGGCTTCGCCTACCAAGTGGACGGAGATGTGTTCTACGAGGTGGACCGCTACCCATCCTGGGGCCAGCTCTCGCGGGTGAAGCAGGAGAAACTCCGGGCCGGGGCCCGGGTCGAGGTGGACGAACGGAAGCGGGATCCGCGGGACTTTGCCCTCTGGAAGGCGAAGAAACCCGGCGAGCCCACGTGGGACAGCCCCTGGGGACCGGGTCGTCCGGGATGGCACATCGAGGACACAGCCATCACCATTACCCACTTCGGGCCCCAGTATGACATCCACGGGGCCGCCACCGACCTCATCTTCCCCCACCACGAGGCAGAAATCGCCCAGGCCGAGGCTTTCACGGGCGTGACGCCGTTCGTCAAGTACTGGATGCACGGGGGCTTCGTGGTCACGAAAGGGGAGCGCATGGGGAAGTCCCTGGGAAATATCGTGCCGGTCCAGGACGCCCTGGATCGGGTGGAACCGGAGGTACTCCGGTTCTTCCTGGTGAACACGCAATACCGGGGCCCCATCGACTTCACCTTCGAGGCCCTCGATGAGGCGCAGAGCGCCTACGCTCGCCTCACGGAGGCGCTGGGGCGGGCCCGAGGGGAGAGGGAGGATGCCTCGAAGGGCAAGAGCCCCGGGGATGCGGAGCTGCGGAAGGCCCTGAAGAACGCCACGCAGGCCTTCCATCAGGCGATGGACGACGATTTCAACACGCGTGACGCCCTCGGGGCCCTGTTCCAGCTTACCACCGCCTTCAATACGGCAGTAGAAAGAGGTCTGAGCCAGACGGTGTTGCAGGCGTATCTGGATGCCTTCGATGTCTACGGTCGGGTTCTCGGGCTCTTCCGCACCCCTACCGGTGTCTCCTCCGACTTGTTGCAGGGACTCGTGCGTCTTCTGGTGGGCCTGAGGGAGGCAGCTCGGGAGAAGGGGGACTTCGAGACCTCCGACCGGGTTCGCAAGGCCCTTGGGGATCTAGGGATCGAACTTCAGGATACGTCCAAGGGTCCCCGGTGGCGGTTGACATAGGCCCCTCGACGAACCGGGAAAAACCCGTCGAAATGGGGGTCATTTTGGGGCCAAAAACGACGTGGGCCAGACGTCTCATTATCATTATATAGACTGTGCCCATAACCCTTAATGCCTGGGATGGGATGAGATGAGTAGTACCAGTGCTCCAGCGCAGCCCTTGAGTGAAACGATGCCTGAGTTATCATACGATTCAGCTAAAATCCAGATCTTGGAAGGTCTCCAAGCTGTCCGCAAGCGGCCGGCCATGTACATCGGCAGCGTGGATCAGCGGGGGATGCAGCATCTGATCTACGAGGTCGTGGACAACAGCATCGATGAGGCCATGGCGGGGTTCGCCCAAAACATCGAGGTCACCGTCTCGAAGGACAATGTTGTCACGGTGGAGGACGACGGGCGGGGCATCCCGGTAGACCCGCACCCCAAGTATGGAATCTCGGGGGTCGAAATTGTCTTCAGCACCCTACACTCCGGCGGGAAATTCGACCGGAAGACTTACAAGGTATCCGGAGGGCTCCACGGCGTCGGCCTCGCGGTAGTGGCCGCGCTTTCCGTGTGGATCAAGGTCTGGGTCCGACGGGGCGGGAAGGAATACTACATGCGATTCAAGCGTGGCGGCCTGCCGGCCACGCAGCTGCGGGCGGTGAAGAAGAGCGAGGGCCGAGGGACGACAGTGTCCTTCAAGCCTGATCCCCAGATCTTCGGGGACCTCGGCTTTGACGCCGACACCCTCGTGGCCCGGATGCGGGAGTACGCCTTCCTGAGCAAGGGAACACGGATCGCCGTGGAGGTTGAGGACGGTCCGAAGGAGGTGTTCCTCTTCAAGGGCGGCCTCGTGGAGTTCGCCCAGTGGCTCAGCCGCACTAAGCGCCCCCTTCATCCCACGCCCATCTACGTTGAGGGAGAGAGGAACGGCCTGAAGATGGACTTGGCCCTCCAGTACACGGACGGCTACGCCCAATCCGTTCACACCTACGCCAACAACATCGCCACCAAGGAGGGGGGCACGCACCTCGTGGGCTTCAAGGCGGCCCTCACCCGGGTCATGAACGACTTCCTGCGGAACCACGGCCGGTTGAAGGATAAGGAGATCAGCCTCCAAGGCGAGGACGTCCGGGAAGGGCTAACGGCCATTCTCAGCGTGAAGCTCCCTGAGCCCCAATTCGAGGGCCAGACCAAGTCGAAGTTGGGCAACAGCGAGGTCAAGGGGGCGGTGGAGTCCCTGATCTACGCGAAGCTATCCGAGTACCTGCTGGAGCACCCCCGCGAAGCGGAGGCCATCTTGAAGAAGACCGTTCTCGCCTACGAGGCGCGCGAGGCGGCCCGAAAGGCCCGAGAGCTCACGCGGCGGAAGGGGTTCCTGGAGGGTTCCTCCCTCCCCGGCAAGCTAGCGGACTGCCAGGAGAGGGACCCTGCCAAGAGCGAGCTCTTCGTCGTCGAGGGACCGAGTGCTGGGGGGTCGGCCAAGCAGGCCCGGGATCGCGCCTACCAGGCCATCCTGCCTCTGCGGGGAAAGATCCTGAACGTGGAGAAGGCCCGGTTGGACAAGATCTTGAAGAGCGAGGAGATCGTCACGCTCATCTCGGCCATCGGGACGGGGTTTGGGGACGAGTTCGACCTGCAGAAGACGCGGTACCACAAGATCATCCTCATGACCGATAGTGACGTGGATGGGTCCCACATCCGGACCCTCCTCCTGACCCTCCTCTTCCGGTACTTGCGCCCCCTCATCGACGCCGGGTACGTGTACATCGCACAGGCTCCCTTGTATCGCATGAAGAAGGGGAAGAAGGTGGAATACGCGTTCGTGGAACGCCAGAAGGCGGGCGCCCTCAAGCGGCTGGGTCGGGGCGTCACCCTGCAGCGGTTCAAGGGACTGGGGGAAATGAACCCCGAGGAGCTCTGGGAGACCACCATGAACCCCGAGACGCGACTGCTCAAGCAGGTCACCGTTGAGGACGCCGTCGTCGCCGACGACCTCTTCACGATTCTCATGGGCGACGCCGTGGGACCCCGCCGGGACTTCATCCAGGCTCACGCCCGGAGGGTCCTCAATCTGGACGTCTGAGGCCTTGCTATGACCGCCGCCCAATCCACCCTCAGCTACCGCCCCATTGAGCAGGAGATGGAGCAGTCGTACATCGATTACGCGATGAGCGTGATCGTCGGACGGGCCCTCCCCGACGTCCGCGACGGCCTGAAGCCCGTCCAGCGTCGCATCCTCTACGCCATGGGCCAGATGGGCCTGCGATCGAGCCGGCCCCATCGCAAGGCCGCCCGCGTGGTCGGGGAGGTCCTCGGTCGCCTGCATCCCCACGGGGAGGGGGCCGTGTACGACGCCTTGGTTCGCATGGCCCAGGATTTCAGTCTCCGCTACCCCCTGATCGACGGCCAGGGCAACTTCGGCTCCACGGATGGGGACCCTCCAGCCGCGATGCGCTACTGCGTAACGGGCGAGACTCGGATTGCCACTCCGAACGGGACCATTCGAATTGACTCGATTGTTCCCGACGCGAAGCCGGGATCTGACAACCCCATCGAGTTCGAGGTTTTCGACCGGCAGAATCGCCCCGTGCGGGCGTCGATGCTGTTCCACTCAGGTGAGCACCCTACGCTCAGACTTCGGACCCGAGAAGGGTATGAGATTACTGGCACGGGAAACCATCCGGTCCTCTGCCTGGCGAACGTCGTTGGCGTACCGATCCCGCAGTGGAAGACACTCGCCGAGATTCGCGCAGGGGATCGCGTGTTTGTCCATCGGACACCCCGTCCCGCCGGCGAGAACCTCATCGAACCTGACCGCACCCTCGGCTTTCTCCTTGGCGCCTTCGTGGCCGAGGGTTGGGTGGGTGAGACCAGGGCTGGCTTCAACAACGTCGATAAGGAGTTCTTCGACGCGGTCGTCAGCGCATTCGACGTGATTGTGGGAGGTCCGCGCTACACGTACCACCGAACGATCAAGTCTGGAAGCACTCTTTTCGAGCTGGATGTGCACAATCTATCGGCCCTGCGGAGGAGCCCGCTGGCGGAGCTCATCGGGAAGAAGAGCGCGGCGAAGCTGATACCTGAGAGTGTCTGGCGGGCCGGGATGGAGGCGAAGCGTGCATTCTTGCAGTCGTTGTTCACTGGGGATGGATCGTCATCCTTACTCCCACGCAATACGATCCAGGTCTCCTATTCGACCTACAGTGAACGCCTCGCCCACGACGTTCAGCTGCTCCTTCTCCAGTTCGGCGTCGTCAGCCGCATCAGTAGATCCCAGCGAGGTGAGGTTAAGGTCGTGATTACCAACCGCCGGGACGCTAGATTGTTCGCGGGCAACGTCGGGTTCCTCGGCGCAAAGCAGAGGAAGCTGGAGCGCGACTTGTCGACGATTCCTGAGCAGAGCCGAGCCCTTAGCAGCGATCACGTCCCGTACATGGCGGAGTATATCCGGGCGGAGTCCAACTCTCGAGGGGCCGACAGGGACTGGCTGCAACGACACAACGTCGACCGGGTTGAACGCTGGGCAGGTGGAGGTACCGCCATCCTGGAGCGAATCGTTTCGGACGAAGTACATTCAGTGGTCGAGCCGCTGGTCACGGGGGAGTACTACTATGCGGAGGTCGCGTCGATCGAGGAAGCGGGCCGTCAGTCAGTCTACTCACTGCGTGTTGACAGCGTTGACCATGCGTTCCTAACAGACGGTTTTGTGAGCCACAACACCGAATGCCGCTTGGCCCCCGCCGCAGAGGAGCTCCTCCAAGACCTCGAGAAGGAGACGGTGGACTTCCAGGACAACTTCGATGCCACCATGGAGGAGCCCATTGTCCTTCCGGGAAAGCTCCCGAACCTGTTGGTCAACGGCGCCAGTGGCATCGCTGTGGGGATGTCCACGAACCTTCCGCCTCACAACCTTCGAGAGGTGGTCGACGCCCTGGTCTACATGATTGCCAACCCGAAGGCCACTCCGACCCAGCTGGAGGCCATCGTTCAGGGTCCCGACTTCCCCACGGGAGGCATCATCACGGGTCGCGAGGGCATCCTTCAGGCTTACCGGACCGGCCGAGGCCTCGTCCGTGTGCGGGGGCGGGTCAAGGTCGAGGATCTCCCGCGAGAGAAGAAGGCGCTGGTGATCACGGAGATCCCGTACCAGGTCAACAAGGCTAGCCTGGTGGAGACCATCGCCAGTCTCGTCCGGAAGAAGAAGATCGACGGCATCGTCGACCTGCGAGACGAGAGCGACCGCGAGGGCGTTCGTGTCGTGATCGAGCTCCGGCGGGACGTCCACGAGCAGGTCATCCTCAACCAGCTCTACGCCCACACCCCTCTCCAGACCACCTTCGGCATCATCAACGTGGCGCTGGTGAACGGGCGGCCTCGTCGTCTTACGCTTCGTAAGATGCTCCAAGAGTTTCTCACCTTCCGGGAAGAGGTGGTCCGTCGGCGGACCCGCTTCGACCTTCGGAAGGCCGAGGGCCGCATCCACATCGTGGAGGGCCTCCTGACCGCCCTCAAACGGTTGGATCGCGTCATCGCCCTGATCCGCGCCTCCGAGAACCAGGGAGACGCCCAGAAGGCCCTCAGAACGAAGCTCAAGCTCACGCCTCGACAGGCAAAGGCCGTCCTGGAGATGCGCCTGCAACGTCTCACCGCCCTCGAAGGTCGGACCCTCGGGGAAGAGCAGAAGTCCTTGCGGGAAGTGATTGACAGCCTGCGATCCATCCTGCGAAGCCGGAAGCAACGTTTTGCCTTGATTGAGGAGGATCTCCTCGAACTCAAGGAGAAGTACGGGGACGATCGCCGCACCCAGATTGAAGAGGCGGCCCCCGACCTGGAGATGGCCGACCTCATCCCCAACGAACGGGTCGTCGTCATGGTCAGTCACACGGGGTACATCAAGCGCCAGGACCTCGAGGACTACCGGCAGCAGAAGCGCGGGGGCGTGGGCCTCGTCGGCATGGAGACGAAGGAGGAGGATTACGTCGTGGACCTCTTTGTGACGAACACCCACAACTACATCCTCTTCTTCACGAACCGAGGGTGGGTCTATTGGCTCCGCGCCTGGCAGGTACCGCGGGGGAGCCGCCACGCCCGAGGCCGACCCATCGTGAATCTCCTTCCCCGCCTCGTGGAGGGAGAGCGGATCGCCGCGCGGGTGGAGGTGGAGAACTTTGAGGCCTCGAAATACCTCCTTTTCGCCACCAGAAACGGGCAAGTCAAGAAGACGAGCCTCGCGGCCTTCGGAAACCCGCGGGCCCCGGGGATCTGGGCCATCAAGCTGCGCGAGGGCGACGAGCTCGTCGAGGTGAAGCGGTGTGAGCCCAAGGACGAGATCATCCTCGCCACGAAGCTGGGGAAGGCCGTACGCTTCAATGGGGCGGAGGTACGCTCCACCGCGCGGAACACCCAGGGTGTGCGTGGCGCCCGGCTCCGGGAAGGAGACGTGGTCGTGAGCATGGCCCTGGTCTCGGCGGACTCCACACTCCTCACCGTCACAGAAGGGGGCTACGGGAAGAGTACCACAGTCCGGAACTACCGAAAGACCCGCCGGGGGGCGATGGGAGTCATCAACATCAAACGCATCGAGCGGATTGGTCCCGTCGTCGCGGTGCGGGAGGTGGCGCAAGAGGACGAGATCTTGGTCACCACCGAGGCGGGCATGATCATCCGGTTCCCCGTCCAGGACGTTCGGGTCATGGGACGGTCTACCATGGGGGTTCGTGTGATGCGGCTCCGGGAGGGTGATCGGGTCCAGGCCCTCGCGAAGTTGGCGCTAACCGAGGCGTAGGGACACCGGTCATCCGGCGTTCTTCTCCAGGGTCAGGGCCTGGAGAGAGAGCCCGTAGGCGCAGAGGTCCTGTAGACTGCATCGGTCGCAGGCCGGGTTCGTGGATCGGCATGTTTTCTGGCCGTGTCGTACGAAGAGTTCGTTGACGTCGAGCCAGAGGGACTGAGGCAGGAGGGCCTGCAGCGCCTCTTCGGTTTCCCGCGCGTCTTTCGTATGGATGATGCCGATCCGGTTGGGGATCCGATGGCAGTGGACGTCGACGGGGATGGCGGGTCGCCCGTACCCATACACGAGGACGCAGTTCGCCGTCTTCCGCCCCACCAGCGGGAGGCTGAGAAGCTCTTCCAGGTCCTCGGGGACCTTCCCGCCGTATTGCCCCACGACGCGGTCGGCGATGTCCCGGATGGCCTGGGCCTTCGTATGGTAGAAGTTCGCTGGTCGGATCGTCGCTTCGATCGCCTCTAACGGTGCCATCGCGAGGGCATCCGGCGTCGGAAACCGGGCGAACAACGCGGCGGAGACCGCGGCCGTGGTAGGGTCCGCCGTTCGCTGGGAAAGAACCGTGGAGATCAGAACGACGAAAGGGTCCTCGGTCCTTCGGCCTATCTGACCCAGGGCCGTCCCCGGATCCGCAGCGGCAAACTCTCCGGGCAGATAGGCCTCCTTGAGGCGTCGCACCACTTCCCGGGCGCGCGCCCGTTTCCAGTCCTCCAAGAACGTGAGCGCCTCGCCCGCGGTGTAGAGGGATCCCGTGATAAGCACAACCTCGGTAGACCCGGCCTTATGCAAGGCGTATTCGACGGCCTTGGCCACAGGCGTCACCACCGTGGTATCGGTCTGCCCCAGGGCCCTGGCCGCGGCCGTCGCTGGGAACGCACGCTTCGTGTCAGGCTGGGTGAGAACGAGGTGTCGCACAGCAGGCGCCAGCGCCGCGGCGATGCCCGGGGGATTCTTGTCTTCGAGGACGCCCAGAACGACGAGGGCCTTGCGACCAGGAAAGACCTCCTCCAGCGTCCTGCGGAGATGACGAGCCCCCTCCGGGGTGTGGGTCGAGTCGACGACGACCGTGGGATCGTGGCTGACGACCTCAAACCGGGCGGGCCAGCGTGTCGCGCCAAATCCCTCCCGAACGGCCCTTCGGCCGACGGTCCATCCATCCGCCACGAGGCTCCGGAGGGCCCCGTAGGCGAGGGCGACGTTCTCCGGTTGGTAGGTGCCGAGAAGGGGGATACGGTAGGATCGGTCCTCGCCGTCCGAAAGGGTGAATGTCTGCCCCTCAAGCCCGTTCGAGACCCGTTCCACGCGAATGTCCCGACCCACCACGTGGAGGGGTGCCCCCAATTCTTCGCAACGGCGGGCGATCACTCCCAACGCCTTCTGGTCCACCGTCCAGAGCGGCACCCCCCGCTTCACGATGCCCGCCTTCTCCCGCGCGATGCGCTGGACAGTCTTACCCAGGTATTGCGTGTGCTCCCGCTCGATGTGGGTGATGACGGCAACCCGGGGCTGGAGGACGTTCGTGGCGTCCAGCCGTCCCCCCATGCCTACCTCCACGACCGCCATCTCCACCCCGCGTTCCTGGAAGTATAGAAAGGCGAGGGCGGTGGTGAATTCGAAGAAGGTGGGTTGGTAGGCTTCCCCCCGGGCTCGCATCGCCTCCGCGTGGGGCCGGATCGCCTCCGTGAGCCGGACGACATCGTCATCGGAGATGGCCTCCCCCCCGACCCGGATGCGCTCGTTGAAACGGACCAGATGGGGGGACGTGTAGAGGCCCACCCGATATCCCGCCTTTCGGAGGACGGCGTCGAGGAAGGCGCAAACGGACCCCTTTCCCTTGCTTCCCGCGACATGGACGCTCGGAAGGGAGACGTGGGGGTTTCCGAGGCGGTCGAGAAGCTGGAGGACGTTGTCGAGGCCGAGCCGAACGCCCAGGCGTTCCAGTCCGTAGAGGTACCTCAGGCTCTCTTCATAGCCCATGCCACCTCGCTAAGGCCAGCGCCGTTCCATAAACCTTCGCGAGTTCGTCTCCGACTGGCCAGACGTCGGACTCGAATATCTATAAAAGACCGGAAGAGGATGGATACGCCATGCACCCCAGCGAGGCCATCAAGGCCACCAAGGGGGAAGAGTTGCTGGGGAAGACTGTCGTTCTTGCGGTTTGCGGAAGCATCGCTGCCGTGGAGACGGTCAAGCTTGCCCGCGAGCTGATTCGCCACGGAGCGGAGGTTCACGGGGTGATGAGTCGGTCGGCCCAGGGGATCCTCCACGCCAACGCCCTCTGGTTCGCGACGGGCCGACCCCCCCTGGTGGAGCTCGATGGGTCCGTGGCCTACCTGGACCTGTGCGGGAAGGGTGGGAAGGCCGATCTCCTTCTCATTGCCCCCGCCACGGCGAACACGATTTCCAAGATGGCCACCGGAGTGGACGACACCACGGTCACCACGTTTGCCACGACGGCCCTCGGGGCGGGCCTTCCAATCCTTGTGGCGCCCGCGATGGACGCCGTCATGTACGACCAGCCTCTTCTGCAGAAGAACATCCGAACGCTCGAGGACCTGGGGGTGGAATTTGTCGAGCCCCTCCGGGTCGAGGAGAAGGCCAAGCTCGCGGATGTGGAGGCCATCGCCGCTCGGACGCTGCGGCGTCTTGGGCCGCGGGACATGGTGGGCCGTCGGGTGCTCGTCGTCGCCGGCTCCACATCGGAACCCGTCGATGACATTCGGGTCCTCACGAACCGAAGCACCGGAGAGATGGGCGTCGAGCTCGCGCGGGCTGCCTTCATCCGGGGGGCCGAGGCGGAGCTCTGGATGGGTGATGCGTCCGCGACCGGCCCGCCGTTCCTGAAGGTATGGCGGTTCGAGGAAACGGAGGATCTTCTCGAACGCGTCCCGGCGATCGATCACGAGATTGTCGCGGTCCCCGCCGCGATCGCAGACTACCTCCCGGAGCGGGCGGAAGGGAAGGTTCCCTCCGGATCCCCCACGTGGACGGTGAAACTGCGTCCGAATGCTCGGGTCTTGGAACGCATTCGAGACGTCTTTGATGGGACCCTCATCGGCTTCAAGCTCGAATCTGGCGTCGGACGGAAGGAGCTCATGAGCCGGGCCCAGAAGCGCCTGGAGGAACTCCGGCTGGACTACATCGTGGCCAATGCATGGGAGGATGTGAAGCCCGGCTACACTGAGGTCGTACTCCTGAGCAGCGAGGGGGGACGCCAGGAACTCACGGGTTCCAAGCGGGAGGTCGCAGCCGGTCTGTGGGGAGCCGTTCTGAATGGCCTCGGAGGCTAGGGCCTTCTGTCCTGGGCATCTTACGGCCTTCTTCCAGATGTGCCCGGATGAGGACCCGCTTCGCGCGGGTTCTCGGGGGGCCGGTCTCAGCCTGACCCGCGGGGTCGAAACGCGGGTCCGAATCGAGGAGGCCGCGGAGGCGCGGGTGACGGTGCGCCTCGACGGCCGTGAGGAGTCGGCCGAGACCACGCAACGAGCGGTGGAGTTGTACCTGGAGGAGCCCCTCGAGGTGCGTGTGGATTCGACACTCCAGCTCCCCGTCGGCCAGGGTTTCGGCATGAGCGGCGCGGGGGCCCTCAGCACCCTTCTGGCCTTGAACGCGGCGCAGGGACAGCCCCATGGCCGTGACGAACTGATCGGCCTCGCCCACCGCGCGGAGGTTGAGGCGAAGACGGGCCTCGGCGACGTGTACCCCCAGGCCCTAGGCGGTCTCGACATTCGCGAGAAGCCCGGGGCGCCCCCCCACGGCCTGGTTCATCGCATCCCCCTGGAAGCGGAGGTTGTCTTGGGGGTGCTCGGTCCGCCGACGTACACGAAGGACATCCTGGACAACCCCATGATTCGGAGGAGCGTGAACGGGGTCGGGGAGCGGATGGTCGGGCGCTTCCTACCCCGGCGAGATCTCGAGAGCTTCTTCCGCCTCTCCTGGCTGTTCGCCCGCCAGACGCTGATGGCGACTTCGGAGATTCAGGCGGCGGTCATGCGGGCGAGCCTCTACGGGCAGGCCTCCATGGTCTTTCTCGGCAACTCGGTCTTCGCCATCGGACAGACGGGGCGTTTGCGGGAGGCCTTGGCCGAGGCGGGGGACGTCTACGTCGTGGGCGTAGACAACCGAGGCGCCCGGGTCCTCTGATCAGAGGAGCGTGAACAGCCGGTCGTCCCCCCCCACGTCGAGGACGCCCAGGCGCGCCCCCGCGTCGAGCCATCCGTGGGCATAGTTCACGGCGGCGAAGGCCTCCAAGGCCCGCCCCTCCGACCGGAAGTGGCCAGCGTCCTCGAAGTAGGATCGAGCCATCCCGAGGAAGTCCTGGGCGATCTTCCGGACGTACGACTGCTCCGGGGCGATGACCTTGACCTTTTCCAAGGCCCTCCCTGTCAGCGCCAGGTCTCTCTCCAGCTTCTCCTCCAGGGCCGTGCTCATGGACCCCCAACCCCCTCGCATGATAAAGGCCCCCGCGGCGGTCCCGTCTGGAATCAGCCCGGATTCTCATAGCGACAGACTCAAAAAGCCGACTCCTCGAGACCGTGTCGGTGAGCCGCAATCCTCCCCGAATTAAGCAGGTGTATAGCCGAGCCTTTCTCATCCACCTGAACCGGGGGGACGTGGAGCTTGCCACGGTCTTCGCCCGCGCGTTCCTCATGGCGAAGAACGGAAACGGAATCGATCAGGCCTGAAGCCGTTGGAGGACGGACCGTTCGGCCGCCTCGGCAAGCTCTTCCGGAGGAAGGGTCGCATCGAGCTTCACGAAACGGGGGGGGACGGCCATCTCTTCGTACGCCCGCTGGACCTTCGTCAGGAAGGCCGCCCGCTCGAAGGGGCTTCTGGCGCGCGTGGCGATGCGTGCCAACCCCTCGGCGGGATCAAGGAGAAGGAGCAGGGTGAGGTCCGGCTCGAGGCTAAGGAACGCGGAGGCCCGCTCCAGCCATTCCCGCGGGCGGTCCACCTTTCCTTCCAGGGCCACCGTCTGGTAGGCCAGAGTGGAGTCGTGATAGCGATCGCAAAGAACGACGCGGCCCAGGGAAAGCCACTCCTCGATTTTCTCTTGGTGCAGGCTCCGGTCGGCCAAGAAGAGGAGGGCCTGGATCCGGGGATCCTCGTCCTCATCCACCGCCCGTCGGACGGCCTCCCCCAACCAACAATCCGTCGGCTCCTTCGTCCGGACGACGTCATATCCCCGGTCCTGGAGGCGATCCGCGAGGCTCTTCGCCAGGGTGGTCTTCCCCGTCCCGTCGATGCCCTCGAGGGTCACAAAGAGGGTCACGGGGGTTCCAGGAGGGCGGGTCAGATAAAGGGGCCGGGGAGGGCCGGATCGGCGATTGAAAACCTTAATATAACGCATGGTTCTCCCGCTGAAGCCGGGTGGGTTTGAGGGGGACGAGCCATCGCATTTGAGTTGCGGAGGGACGCGAGGCAGTTCGAGGATTCGGAGGACCGCGTGGGCTATTGCCGCCGCTGTGGAGCGAGACTCATCCTCCTCCCTAACGACCGAAGGCAGGGCTACTGCTTCGATTGTCTCGACCTGCTGGAGATTGAGCGGTAGGGGACATCAGGGGGAGCCCGACGCCTTCACCGTGACCCGGAGTCGCCCCACGCTGGGGATGCGAAGGTCCAGCTGATCCCCCGCCCCGATCCGCGGGACCCCGGCTGGGGTCCCCGTCGCGATCACGTCCCCCCGTTCCAGGGTGAGCCGGGCCGAAACGGCGGCCACGATCTCGGGGATACGGTGGACCATCTCCGCCGTGGATCCCTGCTGCGCCCCCTCCCCGTTTACTGCCAGGCGAATGTCGAGGTTGTGGGGATCCCCCACCTCCTCCCTGGGCCGAAGGGCGGAGATGGGCGCGAAACCGTCCATCCCCTTCGCTAACGTCCACGGAAGTCCCTCCGCCATGGCATGTCGCTGCAGATCGCGAGCCGTGATGTCCAAGAAGGCGCAGTACCCCAGGATGGACGCGTCCGCCTGCGCGGCAGGGACCGCTTTCGTCGTCTCCCCGATGACGAGGGCCAGCTCCGCCTCGGCATCGAGGACACCCGCGTCGGGCGGGACGACGAGGCGTCCTCCATCGGGTAAGAGCGCCGTAGTGGGTTTGAGGAAAAACACGGGTTCCGACGGCGGCTGCATCCCGCTTTCCTCGGCGTGGGCGCGGTAGTTACGGACGAGGCCGAGGACCTTGCCGACTCGAAGCCGTCCGTCCGGGGTCTCCAACCATCCCATATGGTCCCCTACGCAGGCGGCTGGGTTGGCCGGTCGTACCGGGCGATGGTGGATCGGGTGAGGTTGATGGCGATGAGGGCCAACACCACGGCCACGATGAGCCCGATGGAGGCGGCCGCGACACCAATGTCCTGGACGAAGAGCTCGCCCAGGCCGGCGAAGAAGTTGTAGATCCCGTGCATGAGGACGGCGAGGAGGTAGAAGGGGAGCAGCTTCTTGCCGGACACCAGCTTGCTGACCGCGACGCCGTACCCGAAGGTCCCGGTTGCCGCCGCGTGAAGGAGGGCGGACGAGAAGCTTCGCATACCGATGAGGATCAGCGACGCCCCCAACCCTGCGGCGGCAAAGGCGACGGCCCCAAATATTACGTTCTCCGTCGCGGCGAATCCCAGCCCGGCGGCGGCGCCGTAGACAACGCCGTCCTCGACTTCGTCAATGTGCTGTCGCACTCGGAACACTCCGAGCCCCTTCGCGAACTCCTCGGCAATGGGGGCGACGACGACGAGGAGGATAAGGACACTAAGGTTCAGTTGGGCGTCTAGCGCTTCGGCAAGGCCTACGTGGATGTGCTGCAGCACGAAGGTACCGGCCCCCAAGAGAACGGCAGCCAGGATGAGGCTCAAGATGATGGCGACGATAACGCCGATGAAGGCACCCCAGCCGAAGGCCCGAAAGACCTGGCTCCAGGGCTCTCGCTCGTAGCGCTCCGCATTCCGGAACCAGATGACGAAGATGACGGGCGGGAGGAAGGCGAAGAGGATGAGGACCAAAACCACAGGAACCGCGAGAAGTCCTGTCTGGGCGACGATGTCTATCACGTCTCGTCAATCTCCTCCAGCGCCGCGTGTGCGGCCGCAAGGCGGGCCACGGGAATCCGGAAGGGAGAGCAGGAGACGTAGTCCAGGCCGAGCCGGTGACAGAGCCCGATGCTCCGGGGTTCCCCGCCGTGCTCCCCGCAGATTCCAATTTTGAGATCGGGGCGAGTGGCACGTCCTCTCTCGACCGCGATGCGCATTAGCTCCCCCACGCCCTTCTCATCGAGAACCTCGAAGGGATTCTCCTCGAGGATGTAACCGTCCTCCAGGTATCGCACCAAGAATTTCCCCTCGGCATCGTCCCGACTGAATCCGTAGGTGGTCTGTGTCAGGTCGTTGGTCCCGAAGGAGAAAAATTCCGCCTCCTGGGCGATCTCGTCGGCCACTAGGGCCCCACGTGGAACCTCGATCATGGTTCCGAAGGCGTAGGAGACCTCCGCGCCCTGCTCCTCCATCACATCTTGGGCAACGCGTTCCAGATCCTCCTTCACCCGCAGCAGCTCGTTGGGGTGGCCCACTAGGGGAATCATGATCTCCGGGAAGACTTCGTATCCCTGCTTCCCCAGCTCGGAGGCCGCTTCGAGAATGGCGCGGACCTGCATCTCGTTGATCTCGGGGTAGAGGAGGCCCAGTCGGCACCCTCGCAGCCCGAGCATGGGATTGATCTCCCGCAAGGCGGCCACGCGCTCGAGGAGGGCCTCTTTGGCGCGCAACTTCTGTTCCTCTCCCCTCTCGTGGCGGAGCTCCGTTACCTCCACCAGTAGCTCCTCAAACCGCGGGAGGAACTCGTGGAGGGGCGGGTCCAGGAGCCGGATGGTGACCGGCAGTCCTTCCATCTCCTTCAGGATGGCGACGAAGTCGTCCCGCTGATGCGGTAGGAGCTGGTTGAGGGCCTGAAGTCGCTCCTCCCGGGAGGTCGCCAGGATCATGGCCTGCATGATAGGGAGGCGGTCGGCCTGCATGAACATGTGTTCCGTGCGGCAGAGCCCGATGCCCTCGGCCCCCAGTTCCCGGGCTCGAGCCGCGTCCTCGGGGGTGTCGGCGTTGGCACGCACCCCCAAGCGGCGCACGGCGTCGGCCATCTTCAGGAGGCTTCGAAACTCCTCGGTCATCTCGGGCTCCACGAGGGGAGCCTCGCCCAGGAACACCCGGCCCGTTGTGCCATCAATGGTAAGAAGGTCGCCCTGCCGGACAACCCGGTCTCCTACGCTGAAGGTTCGGGCTCCGTAGTCGATGCGGAGGGCCTCGCACCCCGCCACACACGGCTTCCCCATGCCGCGCGTAACGATCGCCGCGTGAGAGGTTCGTCCCCCGCGCCCCGTGAGGACCCCCTGGGCGGCGACGATGCCGTGGATGTCGTCGGGCGTGGTTTCGAGGCGGACGAGGATGACGGCCTCTCCCGCCGATGCAGCTTCCTCGGCCTCCGTCGGGTCGAATGTCACGGAACCTACGGCGGCGCCCGGCGATGCGTTCAGGCCCGTAGCGAGGACTTCCAGCTCCGCCGTGGGATCGATCTGCCGATGCAGAAGTTGCTCCACCTGTTCGGGACTCACCCGGCGTACGGCCTCCTCCGGAGAGATGAGGCCCTCCTCGACCATGTCCACTGCCACCTTCACCGCGGCTCCCGCGGCTCGCTGGCCCGTGCGAGTCTGGAGGATGAAGAGCCGTCCCTCCTCGATGGTGAACTCGATGTCCTGAACGTCTCGGAAGTGGTTCTCCAACCGCTCGGCTATCTGGGAGAACTCTCCGAAGATGGAGGGCATGTCCTCCTGGAGCCGCCGGATGGGTTGCGGGGTTCGAATGCCCGCGACGACGTCCTCACCTTGGGCGTTTAGGAGGTATTCCCCGTAGAGCGCTCGCGTCCCCGTGGCGGGATCGCGCGTAAAGGCGACACCCGTCCCGCTGTTGACTCCTCGGTTGCCGAACACCATGGCCTGCACATTCACGGCGGTGCCCAGGTCCTCGGGGATGCCGATCTCCGCCCGGTACTTCACCGCCCTGTCGCTGTTCCAGGAGCGGAACACCGCGGAGATCGCCTCCCATAACTGATCGTGGGGGTCCTGCGGAACGCGCTGCCCCTCGGCGTCCAAGACCGCCTCGTAGGCCGCGACGACCTCCCTCCAGGCATCCGCGTCCAGCTCGGTGTCGTCCTTCAGCCCCGCCGCCGCCTTCACCCGTTCCAGGTGATCCTCGAACCGCGACCGATGGATTCCGGCCACCGTGTCCCCGAACATGGAAAGGAGTCGACGGTAGCTGTTGAGGGCGAAGGTTTCGTTGCCGGTCTGGTGGGCTAAGCCCTTCACCGTCTCGTCGTTCAACCCGAGGTTCAGGACGGTATCCATCATCCCCGGCATCGAGATGGGGGCCCCCGAGCGCACGGAGACCAGGAGAGGATTCACCGGATCCCCGAACCGGCGGCCGGTCGCCTCCTCAAGGGCCTGGAGGTTCGTGCTGACCTCGTCTTTCAACCCCGCCGGGAGTTTTCCGGACTCCAAATAGGCCCGACAGGCTGCCGTGGTGATGGTGAACCCAGGAGGAACGGGGAGACCGAGCCCCGTCATCTCGGCTAGGCCAAACCCCTTGCCCCCGAGGATGGCCCTGTCCCGCCCGACGCCCTCTTGGAAGCTGTAGACAAACCTCCGCATGGCCACCCCGGGCCGAAAGCCGATGGAGGGAGGCGGTAAAAAGGCTTGGCCGACCCTAGAAGGCCTTCTCCTCTTCCCGGAGGGCCGCCCGCATGCGCTCCAGATAGCGATAGACCGCCGCGTGCTCGCTGCCACGGAGGAGCATCTCTACGGCTCGGCAGGCCACATCCAGGGGAAAGGTTCGACCGATGACGGAGATAGTTAGGCCATAGACCGATACGTACGCACCCGACAGCTCCTCGATGAGGGAACGGGTCTTCCCCTTGGCGCCGATGACCCGTCCCTTGAGCTGAAGCCGTCGAGGCCGCATGTCGGCATAGTCTTTCACGGAGTAGATACGGAGGTAGGTCTCGTCCTCCAGGAGTCGGAGGGCCCGCGCCTCCGAGAAGCCTCGGGCGATGGCGGTCACAGCGTCCTTGACCCGGAGCCCCAGGGAGGGATCGTCGCTCCGCGACTCGTCGATGGTCACCTCCCCCGTCTTGGAGTCGACGTCGAGGTGAACGCCGGTCATCTCCTCCAGGGCCTTCTTCGTCCGGCCCTCGGGCCCGATCAGAACGCCGAGCCGGTCCATGGGAATGCGTGTGTACAGCAACCTAACCACCCCGGGCCCTACGACCCAGCTCTTCTTCGTCGATGTCCAGGCCGAGGGTCCGCAGATAGCGCGCGAGGTTCCGCATGTCCCGGAGGAACCACTCCTCGGCCCGCGGATGCGCCAGCGGAACCGCCTGGCCCACGTCGATGATGTAGGGCAGGCCCCGCCAGAGGAGGAGGTTGTACTCGCTCAAGTCGCCGTGCACGAGGCCCGCTCGGTGCAGCCGTTTCAGGTCCAGGAGGAGGAGGTGGAGAAGGCGCTCCGGGTCGTCGACCCGCACGTGACGCAGCTCGGGAGCGGGACGGGCTTTGCTCCCGAGGTAACCCATGACCAGGACGTTGTCCCGAACGACGAGCGGAGGCGGGACCCGAACGTGGAACTGCCGCATGCGAGTCAGGTTCCTGAACTCCTTGGTGGCCCAAGCGAAGATGAGCTTACGCCGGCTCCCCCCAACCCGAAGGAACCTCGGGTCTCCTCTGATGTACCGGGCGAGGGACCGGAAAGTGGAGGTGGAGATCCGGTAGATCTTGACTGCCCGACCTCCGTGCCGACTCGTCGCCCGGAAGACATTGCCCTCCTTCCCGGTGGCCACGGGGTAATCCAGGGTGTCAATAACGCCATGACTGATGAGGCGCTGGAGGACGCGGAGGGTCGCGTGGTCGAAGACCTCGTCGTAGGTCTTGCGCTCGTTCGCGTCCTTGACCCGCTTCCGCCAGGCCTCCACCTGGGTCTCGAGGCGCCGGAGTGTAGCCTCCATGCTCCGACCGTCGTCCGTCAGAAGATGTCCACGCTCTCGGGGATGACGCCCTTCCGGCTGAGGTAGGTCGCCTCCGTCCTCAGGTAGCGATAGACGATGTCGGCCTTCGAGGGCTGGAAGTCCCAGGGCTTCACGATGACCAGGTCGCCCTCCCGAATCCACATTCGTCTGCGCAACTTGCCTGGGATCCGGGCGAGGCGGGACACCCCGTCGGCGGACGCGACCCTGATGTGGGAGGCGCCCAAGAGCTGGTCCGCAATCCCGAACATCTCTCCCTTCCTCTTGTTCGGGAGGCGACTACGAATGTGCCTGCCCTCTTCTTCCTTTGCCAAGGGTTGCAGCATGCGAGACCACGTATTTCAGCATTGGCCAGTCTGTACCGACGAGACAACGCCTCATCGAGGACCCCCCCGGAGGAACCTACGAGAACGGACGCTCGTCCGTAATGAGGACACCGTCCGGAAGTCGGAGTTCCACGTCGTGCACGAACCCGAACCAGTAGACGACCACACCTTCGCCGAAGAGGTCCACGTACGGGCTAAGCTGCCGGCGCACGTGGCGTCTGATTTCGTAGGGGTCGCCGAAACTGGCCTTGCTCTCCATCCATTGGACCGAACGGCCGTCGAAATCGAGGGGCTCCTGCAGCAGGGCGTCGGGGGTCTTCTGGTAGCGGCTCCGGAGGTCCGCCTCCTTCTGGAACGGGATGTCCCGGGCTTCCAGCCACTCCCACAGACGGGCCTCGCCCCAAGCCCCGCGTTGATACTGACGCTCCGTTCCTGCAGGGGAGTAGATGAGATCTTCTTCGCTCGCCCTCTGCAGTTCTCTCCGCAGACGATCGTCCTCCACGCTGTCCAGGTCCTTGACCATCTTCCAGAACCGCTTGCGGGAGATGCCCTCCTCCCCCATCACAAGGAGGGCCAAGAGAATGGGCGGGAAGTTCCGCCGACGGGCGAGTTCCACGAAGGAGGTACCCTGCTTCCACTGATGGCGCAGGCGTCGGCTCTGGCGCTTCACCTTGTAAAATCGCTTCGTCGCATCTCGCACGACCTGGTGCGTGTAAATGACCGTGAGAAGTTCCTCGTCGTACGGGGATGTCCGGATCAGCCGCTCCAGATCCCGGCGCGTCACCAGGCTCCTGTAGAGATCCTTGTAGGTCTGGTGGTCCATGACGATGTTTCCAGGGTTTCATATTGGGGCGAACTTTATTAAAGCGTTATGAGGCCAGTCTCCCATCCGCGACTCGATCAGGATACTACACGGGTTAGGATAAGGGTTCGGCGCGCGCTTCGGCGTCACCTTGTTGTATCCCCATAATCAACAAATTCGCAACATACTCAGCGGCCAACGTCGCGTCCGCAGTCATCTACCTAGGCCAAGATTCCGCCCACTCAGACCTGCCGATGGTGGAACTCAATTACATCAAGGAGTTCTCAGCACATGTTGTGGAGCGGGGGCGGGGCGAAGGCCTTAATTGTCCGGGACCCATCGTAAGCGGGGGTCTGCATGGAGCTGTTAAAGGGAGTTCACGTCATCGAGAGCATGGCCAACTCCGCGCTACTGACAGAGGACCGGCTCATCCTGGTCGACACGACGGATGACGCGCAGGCGACGGACGTTCTCGCCTACCTGAAGAAGACGGGATTCAAGCCGACGGATATCGCGAGCATCCTCATCAGTCACGTTCACCCGGACCACGTGGCAGGCCTCGCGGCGCTGAAGGATGCCTCCGACGCAGAGGTTGCGGCCCATCAGATTGAGGCGGAATTCATCTCGAAGCGCAAGCCCTATTTCGATTGGGACCTCGCCCACGCACCTGTCGAAGTGGACGTGCCCCTAGAGGATGGAGACCGCTATCAGGAGCTTACCGTCATTCACACCCCTGGTCATACACCGGGAAGCATTGCCTTGCTCGACGAGGCCCACGACCTTCTCATCGCCGGAGACAGCATGCGAGTCCTCGATGACGGGCTCATCGCACCGATGGACGACACCTACAACATCGACCCTGCTCAGCACAGAGATTCCTTGAGGAAGTTGACAGGGTTCTCCTTCGAGGCACTCATCGTGGGTCACGGGGCGGCAATGGCTTCCGGGGCCTCGAATCGGCTAAAGGATGCCGTGGCGAAACTCTAGGCGTAAACCGGCACCCTATGGTGATACGCATACCACTACGTTTCTGACCCACGCTCACGGGGATCACTTCGGAGACGCCATCGCCTCGCGACTAGACGTCCCTCTGGTGGCCATCTGCGAGATCTCGGTGGTCGGCCTCCGGGAGGCCACCAAGGCAACGGAACTTCTCGCGGTCCATCGGGTCAGCCCCATGCACTACAACACCTTCGCCGCGATCGAGCAAGACCCGCAGGCAATCCGTGCGTCTGTATCCGAGAAGACCCGCAGTGAGGTCGTCGTCTTGGCGCCCGGCGAGACGCACGGGCTGAAATCGCAAAGCTAAAGTCCGACCCATGGCTTCAACGTAACGGCCATGGCGGCAGAGATTGCCCGGGTTATCTCAGAGGCGGCCTACCAAGCCTACGAGAAGAAGCTCATGCGGGAGGTCCTCGAAGCCCCCGTGCCCCATCACCTCGCCATCATCATGGATGGGAACCGCCGGTTCGCGGAGGAGGTGGGTCTGAGTTCCGCGGACGGCCACGATCGAGGACGGGAGAAGCTGGAGGAGGTCTTGGAGTGGTGCATGGACCTGGATATCCGCATCCTAACGGTCTATGCCTTCTCCACGGAGAACCTGAACCGGGACGATGGGGAACTCGATGATCTGATGAGCCTCTTCGCGAAGAATTTCCGTCGGGCCGGTGACGACAAACGGGTCCACGAGAATCGGATACGCATCCGCGTTCTCGGCCAGACCGAACGCCTTCCGTCGGAGGTTCAGGACGCGATCCGATACGTGGAGGAGCGAACGGCCGACTACGATTCCTATCTGTTCAATCTCGCCGTCGCCTACGGCGGGCGTGAGGAGATCCTCGACGCGATACGAGGCCTGGTGGAGGACGCCATGGAGGGGCGCATCTCTCTGGACGAGATCGACGAGGACGTGTTCGCCAAGCGGCTTTACACGGGGGACCTCCCCGACCCCGATCTGATCCTGCGCACATCGGGGGAGACACGCATCAGCAACTTCCTATTGTGGCAGCTCGCGTACAGCGAACTGTACTTTGTCGACGTCTTCTGGCCCGGCTTTCGGAAAATCGATTTCCTCCGGGCGATCCGTTCCTACCAGATGCGCCGACGTCGGTTCGGGCACTAGGCACGGCGTCGGTACCGTCGCACCTCGGCCCCACAGACAGGACACGCCTCCAAGGTCTGGGGCCAGTATCGTCCGCAACCCCGACAGCGAAAGGACCAATCCACCCGTCTGCGAATCCCGGGGAGCAGGGCGGGCTGGTACCGGAGGCCCAATCGCGCGGCCACGTTCTGGATGGCGTAGTCATCGGTCACGACCGCGGCTTCCAGCTGCAGGGCCAGGGCGAGGACTTCCTGATCCGTCTGCGAGAGGCTGGCGTCGTCCCCCGTTTCGAGGGACGCTTGGGACACAGCCCGCAAGTCTCGGTTGCGTGGCTCAAAGACTCGGCTTTTCGTTTCCAGCACCGCTTCCAGACGCGGGTCCAGGCCGCTCTTTCGCGCTTCTTGGAGGACGCCAGAGGGAACGTACACCTCCCCCGCGAAGTCCATGCCGGAGAGAATCGCGGAGGTATCGAGAACGAGCTTCACAGGGCACCCCGGCGGGATCTACGCGGCCAACCGCTCTGTAATCTCCAATCGGTCGTAAATCTCCTCCACGGCCCGTCGCGCGTCGGGTTCTTGGCCCCCCTTGACCAGGATGCGGCCTGTCTTGTAGAGGGTCCTCTCGGGCTCGTCGTGGATCAGGAGCAGGACCCCGCAGTCCGTGATGTGAAAGCCCTTCTCGGCCAAGGCGTCCCGAGCTTCCCCCAGGTTCAGGACGAGGTGTTTCCTGAGGGTGGCCACATAGGCCGCGGCGGTTCGACACGGTCGCATCATGAAATAGCTCATAAGGAGCGACCATCAATCGCCGGGCGTCTATTTAGCTTGCGCCGCGGGAGGGGCGGCGAGGGTCGCCTCCTTCAGTGTCGCCAGCGAGCCCTCGAGGAGCGCGTCGTAGTGGAGCCTTGTCTCTTCGGCCTCCACGACCTCCAGCTTGGCCCGGGTCGTAGGGTGGGCGGGGCCTAGGACGTCGCAGACTTCGGGACCCACCGAGATAGGGTACGTGCCGATCGCCTCGGCTTCGCGCACGATGTCCATCTTGTCCCAGCCGATGAGGGGTCGGTACACCGGGAGATCCACGGCGGCCTCGATGGCCCGAAGGTTCCAAAGCGTCTGGCTGGACACCTGACCGAGGCTCTCTCCCGTAATGAGAAACTTCGCTGCCTGACGGTGCGCCAGCGCTTCGGCCACCCGGAACATCAGCCGTTTGGACAGGACGAAGTAGTAGCGTTGACGGGCCTTCCGGGCGATCTCGGCTAAGGCATCCCCAAGGTGGGCGACGTAGAAGGCGGAGAACCCGAGCGTTTCGGCAATTCTTCGAGACTTCTCCTCAGGGGCGTTGTCGGTGAAAGGCTCGAGCGAGCAGTGCAGCGCGAGGATGTCCGTGCCCTCCGTCGCCATGAGATGACCGGCAACGGGACTGTCAATCCCGCCACTCAGGAGGAGCGTTCCCTTCGCCACCGTAATCACCTCATTGAGCACGATGGGGCCATATAACGGTTGGCGGGTCGCCTACCGCCCCACGTACCGCCGGTAGAGGGCCTGCGCGGCCTGCGGGGACCGGGCCCCCCGGACAATCGCACGGCCGTCCGGAAAGACGGAGAGATCGTATGGCGGAACTTCGAGTGAGACCAGGTACGGGGTGAGACGGACCCGGCCGAAAGGGGCAAGCCGGGCAGCTAGATCGGCGAGCCGAATCGTCCTTCTCCATCCGGGGTCAAGCGAAACGGCGTTGCCCCCGCAGAGTTGGACGACGGTGGGCCCCTCTGGCCTGACGAGGAATTCCTGCGCTCGCTGCTGGCACGCGAGGCAACCCGCACGGGGAGAAACCTCCAGCCGCTCGACCTCCGATACCTCCGCTCGCACCAGGTAGAGTCCTCCATGGAGGGTTCCGCCTTCAAGAAAGTGGAGGGCGTGCGAGGCGAGCAGCTGACCGACTCGAGGGGCGACTCTCGCGTCGCCCGTCGCGCAAGGCTCGACCCGGCCCACGTCGGAAGGGGGCGGCAGGAGACACCGGAAGCAAGGCGTCCTCGGGGGCGAAAGGGGACTCACCATCCCTAGGGCGTCACTGGCCGCGCCGTAAAGGAACGGGATCCTCTGCTGTATGCACGCCTCGTTGAGGACGTACCGCGTGGCCAGGTTGTCCGTCCCGTCGACGACGATGTCCGTGTTCGCTACGAGCTCGCTGACCGTTCCTGCATGAAGGTCCTTCACCCGGGCCTCGACTCGAACCTCGGGATTCACGGGCCGGAGTCGCGCCTCCGCCGCGGTCGCCTTAGGGGCTCCGATGTTCGCCATCTCATACAGCGAGGGCCGCTCCAAGTTCCGCCGTTCCACAAGGTCCCTATCGACAAGCCTTAAGCAGCCCACGCCCCCCATCGTCAACTGCTCCGCGGCGATGGCTCCGACGGCGCCAAGCCCCACGATTGTGACGTGTGTCCCCGGTAGCCCGGCGGCTTCCCCCATCCCAGGTTCCGTCCGGTGAACCCCTCCTTCGACCGGCATCGGCCCCAGCCTCGTCCCCCCGTCTCCGGATTCGGGCCGTTCCACCACGGGATGCGCTCCCTGACGCGGCGCTCTTCGTGTCGCTGAAGGGTAGTCATCCTTATAGGCTCCCCCGCATCCGGTCACCGCCCCCCTTTATTGCGGACAGAAGGCTACGATACCTCCTATGAGCGGCCGGGAACCCATTCCCCTGGCGCAGATCCAGGCCGCTCAGGAGCGAATCGCCGACACCGCCATCCGGACACCGCTGATTCCTCTCAACTTGGAGGACCCTCCTGCTGACATCTACCTGAAATTGGAAAACCTCCAGCCTGTCGGCTCCTTCAAGATGCGTGGTGCGGGGAACGCCGTGCTGAAGGCGAAGGCCGAGGGGCTCACGGAGCGCGTGTGGACCGTAAGCGCGGGGAATATGGCGCAAGGCCTTGCGTGGTATGCGCGCCACGTGGGCTTGCCCTGCAGCGTCCTCGTTCCCGAGGATGCCCCTGCGACCAAACTCGGCGCTCTGGAGCGGATGGGGGCCGACATCGTTCGCGCTCCCGTGGAGGAAACATTCCGGGTCGCACAATCAGGGCGGTACGCCGGCATCCAAGGTCATTTCATCCATCCCTTCGCAGACCCGGATGTGATGGCGGGGAACGGCACCATCGGCCTCGAGATCCTGGAGGACCTCCCCCGGGTGGACGCCGTGGTGATTCCGTACGGCGGAGGAGGACTCAGCGCCGGGATTGCCTCCGCCCTCTCGGCCCTGGATCCGGGGGTGAGGTCCTTTGCCTCGGAGGTGGAAACGGCCGCTCCCTTGGCCGCGTCCCTGGCTGCCGGCGCTCCCCACCAGGTCATCCGGGAACCGAGTTTCGTCGATGGCATCGGGCACCCCCTCCTTTATCCCGACATGTGGCCCCTCGCGCGCAAGTTGCTGACGGCCGCGTTGGTGATCCCCTTACAGGAAGTTGTGCAGACCATTCGCCTCCTACTGGAACGACATCGAATCGTCGTCGAAGGGGCGGGGGCCACGTCCGTCGCAGCGGCGCTCACGGGAGGGGTCGAGGGTGAGAGGGTCGTCTGCGTGGTCTCGGGAGGCAACCTGGACTCAAGCCTCCTTGAGACCATCCTCCGAGGGAAGATCCCGTAGGACTCCCCAGGGAACGCCGGGGCGGGAACGGGTCCTTGCGGAATGGCGCGCCAGCGGCGCGTCCAGGGACGACACGGATTCAGTTGTACATCGACAGGTCGTCTCTGGTGGGGAACTCCTCAGGACCCTCCTCGTCCCCCATGTCCTCGAACACGACGCCGAACAGGGCGCCGACCATCTCCCGAAGCTGGGCGATCTCTTCCCGTAGCCGCTTGACCTCCGCCGTAAGCTCGTCCCTGCTCTCCTCCATGGAGCTTTCCCCTGCGATTTCGGCCTACGCGGAGCCTTGGTTTAATCCTTTCTCCAGCCCACAACGGAGTCGTATACCGTGGACACCTTCCGGGGCTCGGTCCGCTCGCAGGACTCACAGTAGAGCTGCCGACCCTGTTTCACCATGGGCCGACGATCGCGCGTGCAGAGGCCCCGGACGACGCCCAGGGGTGGCTCGTTGGTGGTCAGCTGGAGCGAAGGCTTGACCTGGACCACCCGAGCCCGGACCAGATCTGCAATCCGCATCTCTCGCTTCACATCCTCCGTGTACTGGTCGGAGATCTTGGAGATGTGGATGGTGCCCTCCGTCCTTCCGGTCACGGCCCGCTCGTTCCCTTCCACGGCCTCGACGTCGACGATGACCATGCTCGGGCGGCTGTCCTTCACGCTGGCGAGCACGATGTCCCCGACCTTGAGCTCCAAGGGCGGGTTGAACCCCCGCACCCGCGCGACGCGCTCTTGCGGATCGAGATTCAGCTCCCCCATCTGGGAGGCATAGATGTCTCCCCCGATCTCGTACGTTCCCTCGCCCGGGATGTATTCTTCAACCACAGCAACCCGTTGACCTGGAAATACGACTTTCGCTTTCATGCGTCCCTCTTTACTATCCGATAGTGGGCGACCTCAACCTCGCTCACGCGTTTTCGATGGTAGGGCTGGAGATGGGGCAGCGGGAACTTATACGTTCTCCGGTCTCCCACGACGGCTCCCAGGCGGGTCACCTCCCTTTCGATGAATTCCTTCGTCGTGGCGTTATGGAAGGTGTACACGACACCGGCCGTCTGGAGGGCCGCCGCAAGGAAGGGCCGGTCGGCGTGCTTTCGCTGGCCGCCGAAGGGAGGGTTCATGAACACCGTATCTACCGTCTCGTTGAAGTCTCGGACGTCGCCCTGGGCGAACGCGACCTCCAAGCCGTGCCGGTCCGCGTTGGTGCGAGCGACCGCCAGGGCCTCCTCGTCCAGATCCCAGGCCACGATCCGGGAGGCATCGAGATAGGCCGCCCCAATGGCCAGGACGCCGTTCCCGCATCCCAGATCCGCCACATGCCGCTGCCAGACGTCACGGTGGCCATAGGCACGAAAGAGGACCTCCGCGGCGATGTCGGCCGGGACGGGATACTGCTCGAGTTCGTCTTTGGGATGAGGGAGCGGATCGAGATTCTGGAGAAAGATGGCTAGGTCCTTCCGTTTGATGGTTGGGCAGGCCACGGGTTCCACGAGGACGGAACCACGACGCCCGGAGGATTCAACCTTTTCGCCTGAGCCGACGGCCGACTTCCTCGGCCTGCTGAATCGCGTCCCGGAGGGGAATCCCGAGGGATTCCGCCGCCTCCCGCACGTCCTCATACTCGGGCTTGACGTTCAGCACCTCCCCCTGCCCGTCCCGCGCGACCTTAAACCGGATCTTTGCCCCCTCGAGCGCCGGTACTTCGAGCGTTTTCATTTCCCGCTCGAGGACCATCCGACGCTGGGTGTAGTTCACCCGAACCCCCAACGTCCCCGTTTCTCGTTGGATCAGGCCGACGATCCGATCCTCCATCCCAGGTGGACTGAAGACCTGGAGGAGGTGTCCCGGACGGTTCTTCTTCGTCACCGTGGGCAACAGGTGGAAGTCCAGCACCCCAGCTTCCGTCAGGCGCTGGGCGAGGTGCCCCAGAACCTCTCCTGTCACGTCGTCAAGGTTGGTCTCCAGGACCGAGATGACCTCCTCCCCTGGCGGCCCGATCTTACCCATCATGGCTCGCAGGACGTTCGGGAGGCCTGCGACCTCTCGGCCCCCTGCCCCGTAGCCGATGGCCTCCGCCCGCATGGTAAAGGTCGGATCGAAACTGTCCACCAGCGCGGCCAACAGGGCCACCCCCGTCGGCGTCGCGAATTCACCGTCCACGGGCGTCATGTGAAAGGGGATTGAGTAGGCGGTCAGGATCTCGGCCGTCACGGGGGGAGGGACCGGCAGGCGCCCGTGCCGGGACTCCACTGCCCCTCTTCCGACCGCAACGGGGGTTGAGACGATCTGGGTCCTTCCGTCCAAGAGGTCCAGGTCGTCGAGCAGGGTCACGGTTCCCAGGAGGTCCAAAAGGGTATCCAGCGATCCCAACTCATGGAAGAGCGTGGCATCGGGGTCCCTCCCGTGGACCTCGCCCTCGCTCTCCACGAGGATGTCGCCCGTCCGCAGCGCGACCTCCCGAGCCTGGTCGGTCAGGGTGAGGCCCGAGCTGGTCTCCTTGAGGACGGCAAGGAACTCGGAACCTGACCTCTCGCCTTCCTTTGTGGGCAGAGACCAATCTGCCCACTGGGCACGCAGTCCCGCGCGGTGGACGCCCTTCACCTCCAGGCCGACGGGCTGTCCCGTGTCCTCCGACACAGTCTGGATGAGAGCGTCCAGCGACCCGCGGTCCGCCCCCAGGTCCAGCAGACAGCCGATGAGCATGTTTCCGCTGATGCCGGCCAGCGACGGGTCCAGGAGGAGCACGCCGGCCACGGGACTGCCTCTAGGCGATGTAGCGGTCGGCCGAGCCCTTGTAGTCCTTCAGGACCACGACGCTCGAGAGTTGCCCGATGATCTCTCGCGCGAGTTCCCGCGTAAAGGAGTTCTCCGGGATTTCATCCGTCTCCTGGATCCAACCGAGAACCTCCCCCAACGCCTCTTTCATCTCCTCCGTCGTGAGGTCCTCATCCATTCGAGAGACGGCTTCCTCCGTCCGCAGCATGGCGAGAACGAAGTCCTTGCACAAGCCGACGAGGTGCGTGACGTTCTCCGCGGTCATCCTCTCGTCCCAATCGAAGAAAGGGTCCCAGAGGAATAAAGGTTCCATAGGCAAAGCGGCTGGAAATCTGCCCCCTCTTTCTCTTTTCTTTTTCTTGTTGACATAGACAGGGCACTGGCCAAGCTATGGTTCCCTTCTCCATCGGATGTCAACTTTGATCGGAGGTGAAGGCAATTTGGTATGGAGGACCTCAGTCAGGATTTTCATGAATTCTCGAGGCGAGTTGGCGACACCTCAGCCGTGGTCGTTCTCCTCTGTGACCTTTCGTACGACCTTGATGGCTTCTTGGAGCCCCGTCCTGGTTAGGGCATAGCCTTGACCTGCACTACCTTCCACTTTCCGAGCCGCTCTGAGACGATGAACAGCATTTCTGACTGCACTCTTGGTTCTCCTGTCAAGAGCCTCATAGATTTCTTGAAGGGATACAGTACCGCTCCACGAGTGCGAATCGTATAGAACAAGGAGGAGCTCCTCTCTGGTGCTCAATTCGGGAATCAGCACTAGGGGTCGTCCCATGACCGTTTCGATGAACGGGTACCTGGGCCGTTGGATGTCTTCAATGAGCAGCCTAGCCTCTTCCATTGGCCTGTCAGTTGCCAACCGTATTAGCTCGGTCCGGACCCCGTAGATTTACCTTGCGTCGTTCTCCCACTTCTCCTCCAGAGTCCTCTTGATATCCTCGGGCCGATACTCCTGGTAGTATTCATTCAGCGTCTGGTAGGAATCCCCAGCCATCTGTTCCACCATCTTCACCGGCAAATCCTGATGCTCCCGAATGAACGTCCCTCGGAGGCTATGCTACCGCAAATTGCCCTCTTCGGGCCGGGGCTGGATTGTGGCTTTTCCCGCATATCTCCGAAGCCAATTGTTGAGGGTCACGCTGGAGACCGTGAACAACCGGTCTCGCGGTTTCAGCCCCCTTTCCCGGATGTACATCTTCAGGATGGCTTGAACTCCAGGGGCAACGGGCACGATTCTGCGGTCCTTCTTCTTCACATCAGGAACCCGGACCCAGCCCTTCTCAAAGTCCACATCTTCAACGGTCAGCTCGAGAGCCTCGGAGACTCGGCAGCCGACTGCGAAGCCTAGTTCGAGGGCTGCCTTGTGGGTCAAGTCGTCGACAACAGAGAGGATTTCCTGCTTCTGCCCTGGAGTGAAGTAGAAAGTCTTCAACTTGAGTTCTCCACTACAGCACTAAAATGCCAGCGGTGATGTAGGGCTTATCCTTCCTAGCGGTCCATGCTGGCACGGGGTAATCTTGAGTTTTCGTACCGAGAACCAAAGCTGCCGGGGTAGAGAGAGAGGGAAGTTCTTAGGATTCTTGATCTTCCTGAAACCTGCATAATTTGACTAGACTACTCTGAAGAGCTTCAATAGACACCACTGTATGTCACCGAGCGCTTCCTAGGGGGAATGGCATTCCTACAACGCTTGACGGACTGGGAAGAGGGGGACGCTTGATGGATATCGTAATTCGTCGCGGCAAGGTCGAGGACGCGGCTCAATGTACTGCGATCTTCTATGAAGCATTTAAGACAGTCGCCAAACAACATAACTTCCCCCCTGACGTCACGCCTCCTGACAGCGGGACCGCGTCGGCCTGGTCGAAACGGTTCTCAACCCCGGCTTTCTATGTAGTTGTCGCCGAACTCGACGGACGCATCGTCGGCAGCAACATCCTCGATGAGCGCGATTCAGTTGCTGGTGTCGGCCCCCTCACGATTGATCCATCGGTCCAAGATAACAAAGTTGGCCGGCGGCTGATGGAGGATGTTCTGCGCCGGTCCGCTGAGAAGCAGCATCCCGGTGTGCGCCTGGTGCAGGCGGCCTACAACCGCCGCTCCCTGGTCTTGTATGCCAAGCTGGGCTTTGAAGTTCGCGAGATGTTGGTTTCCATGCAGGGGCCGCCGCTTCATTCGCAAATCCCTGGTCACGAAATCCGACCGGCGACAAAGACCGACCTAGATTTCTGCAACCAAATGTGCAATCGCGTGCACGGTCACGAAAGGGGTGGGGCGCTACTCGATGCCATTGAGCAGGGCACCGCGATCGTGGTCGAGAGTGGGGATCGGATTACCGGATATGCGACAGTGATCGGGTTCCCAGGCCATGCCGTCGGAGAAAGCAATGACGACGTGAAGGCTCTAATCGGGGCAGCGCCTGAATTCGTTGGGCCAGCCGGCTTTCTCCTGCCAACTCGCAACGGAGAGCTGTTTAGGTGGTGCTTGCAGAATGGCCTCAAAGTCGTCCAGCCTATGACCCTCATGAGCCTCGGCCTCTACAACGAGCCTTCGGGATCGTTCTTACCGTCGATCTACTATTGATGCTTTGATCTACAGGTACCCAAAACGAGGTCTACGAGCAGGAATACCAATCCTTCTTCGCAGACAAGCCGGTCAAGCGACCTCATCATAAGCGCCCTTCAGGGTCCCAGGATGAGGATGGTTGGATGGCATACCGATGAGCCAAACTAACAAGATTATTTTGGCAACCACAAGGCAATAAAGGTTGCTTTGGGCCCGCTCTACAGCTCGTCCAATAGGGCCTGGGTTCGATGATCGATCGCGTCACGCAGTTCTCTGGCTTCTGCCTCTCCCATCCCTCCCGGGTCGGGGAGGGACCATTCCTCGGCTCGGTCCAGGAGGTCCGCGGGACACGCGTCCTCGGGGCTACACCCCATCGTAACAATGCGGTCCGCTTGACTCGCAAAGGCCATGTCCACCGCCTTAGGCGTATGGCGGGAGATGTCGATGCCCCGTTCCCACATCAGACGGATGGCCGCGGGGCTGACCTCGGAGGCGGGCTTCATCCCTCCGCTTCGAACCAGGACCCTCGGCGTGGCGTAGTGACGCGCGAACCCCTCTGCCATCTGGCTACGAAAGCTGTTCCCCACACAGATGAAGAGGACCCGCTCAACCATGCCTGGCCTCCCCCGGGAACCACCGACGGGAGTGGTTCAGTATCGAGTGAGGGTCGGGTCGACCTGCGCCGCCCATGCGTCGATGCCCCCGGCCATGTTCCAGACCCGTTGGAAACCCAGGTCGCGGAGAAACTGGGTGATGTGGGCGCTACGGGTTCCGGTGTGGCACTGGACGATGATGTTGTCTGCCGTGCTGAGATCCCCGACCTTGTAAGGGACCTCGCCCACGGGCATGAGCTTGGCTCCGTCGATGTGGACGATCTGCCACTCCATCGGCTCGCGGACATCCAGGAGCATCGCATCCCCCTTCTCGATCATTGCGGCGGCCTCCGTCACGTCGATCTGGAACGCGCTATCCAGGGCGTCCTCCTCCCCCAGGCCGCAGAATGCCTCGTAGTCGATGAGCTCCGTCACGGTAGGATCCTCCCCGCACACCATACAGCCCGGGTCCTTCCGCAGCTTCAGCTCGCGGAAGCGCATTTTCATCGCGTCGAAGAGGAGGAGTCGACCCACGAGGGCGTCCCCCTTCCCCAGGAGGACCTTCAGCGCCTCCACGGCCTGCAGGCTGCCCACGACTCCCGGCAGGACGCCGAGGACCCCGCCCTCCGCGCAGCTCGGGACAAGGCCCGGGGGCGGCGGTTCGGGGTAGAGGCAGCGGTAGCAAGGGCCTTGGGCGGCGTCAAAGACCGAGACCTGCCCTTCGAAGCGAAAGATGCTTCCGTAGACGTTGGGCTTCCCCAGAAGGACACTGGCGTCGTTGACCAGATATCGGGTGGGGAAATTGTCGGTCCCGTCGATGACGACGTCGTAGTCCGTAAGGATATCCAAAGCGTTGTCGCTGGTGAGGCGGGCCTCGTGGGTCTCCACCTGCACGCCCGGGTTGAGCCCCTCCAGCCTGTCCTGGGCCGCCCTGAGCTTTGGCCGGGCCAGGTCTTTCGTGTCGAACAGAACCTGGCGTTGCAGGTTGCTCTCCTCCACTACGTCGAAGTCCACCAGGCCGAGGCGCCCGACGCCCGCGGCGGTCAGGTACATCCCGAGGGGAGCCCCGAGACCCCCCATGCCCACGATCAGGGCGCTGGAACGGCGGAGCTTCTCCTGCCCCTCCAACCCCACTTCAGGTAGGATGAGATGGCGGCTGTACCGTTTGATTTCCTCCTGGGTGAGACCTTCCCGGACCGGAGGGCGGGGACCCAGGGTGACGTGGGGGAAAGCCCCTCCCGCGACGCTGGGAACGATGATGACGGTATCCCCCTCGTCCACCGCGGTGTTCTCTTGTTCCAGGTACCGGATGTCTTGGTCGTTCACGTAGACGTTCACGAAGTTGCGGAGCTTCCCGTCGTCTCCCATGAGGTACCGCTTCAGGGGTCCGTATCGATCGACGAGCCCGTCCAGGAGCTCCTGGACCGTCTCCCCCTCTAGGTCCAGGCTGTCGCGGTCGTCCACGTACGGCCGCAGCGGCGTGGGGATGCGAATGGTCACGCGAGGCTTACTCATGCTCACACTCTCCTACTTTCCCAGGACTAATAAACCTCAAGGATTCCTCCACCATCCCGGTCCCCTCGCGGCGCCACGCGGTCGCTTGCTCCGCCCTCTCCGCCGTGGCGGCTAGGATGACGTAGGAATACCATGGCCATGCCCGCTCCGCATCGTACCGGGAGGGGGCCGCGGGATGGTCGGGGTGCGAGTGGTAGAAGCCCAAGATCACGAGATTCCCCTCCCGGGCTTCTCGGTCCCCGTCGACGATGTCCTGGGGGTCGATTTCGTAGCGGTCGCGCGTCGTGGCGGCCCGGAGGTTCGTGGCCCGGCGGGTCGCCGTGATACGCCGAATCTCCCCATCGAGGCCCAGCAGTAGGCCGCACACCTCGGCAGGGTACCCCTCTCCCGCGTGCCGGCGGAGTTCTTCAAGCAGGTCCTCGGGGAGCTCCAGCACCTATCCATCCTCCCAGTAACGCTCGCTGAGGTAACGCTCCCCCGCATCCGGGAAAACGGTCACAATGGTGCCCTCATGGAGCCCTGCTCCCACCTGGAGGGCGGCTGCCAGGGCCGCTCCCGAGGAAGTGCCCACCAGGAGCCCCTCCCGCTCGGCCAGGAGGCGTGCGTAACGCTGAGCCTCCTCGGTCTCCACGAATAGGGCACGGTCCTGAATGGAGGGATCGAAGATCCCCGGTTGCAGGGAGGTCTCCATGTGCTTGAGTCCCTCGATGCCGTGGAGGGGTTCCGCGGGCTGGAATCCGATGATCTGGGTCGTGGTGTCGTCCTCCTTCAGGCGGCGCCCCGTGCCCACGAGGGTTCCGCCCGTCCCCACGCCCGCGACGAAACGGGTCACGCCACCCTCGGTCTGGTCGAGGATTTCCGGGCCTGTGCTTTCGTAATGGGCGGTCCAATTCGCGGGGTTGTTGTATTGGTCCACGTAGAGGTAAGCCTCGGGATCCTCGGTCTGGATGCGACGCGCCACCCGCTGCGCGCCGTCCGTCCCTGCCAAGGGGTCCGAGAGAACGAGCGTGGCCCCGAAGGAGCGCAGGATGTTCTGCCGTGTCTGGCTCACATTGGACGGGATGACCAGCTTCGTGGGGACACCCAACGCCGCTCCGAGCATGGCAAGGGCGATACCCATGTTTCCGGATGTCGCGTCGAGAAGGGACATCCCGTCGCGGTAGGCCCCCTGCTTGAGGGCAGCCCGAACCATCCAGAGCGCGGGCCGATCCTTGACGCTTCCCCCGGGGTTGAACCACTCCGCTTTGGCCTGGAGGGTCACCCCCTCGAGACCCCAGGTCTTCGCGTTCAATTGGACGAGCGGCGTGTTTCCGATGAGCCGGGTGATGGGTGCTTCCTCGAGCCTGCGGCCTGGAGAACCCGCCACGCTGCGTTGCATCTAGGCGCCGTCCTCTTGGTAGGTCTCGAGCCCGATTCGGAGAGCGCTCAAGGGGAGGAGGGCACACGTGAGGCGGGCGTGGCTGATGGGGATGCCAAGGGTCTGCAAGACGGCGTCCTCGTCGATGGCGAGGACCTCCTCCAAGGTCTTCCCTTTGAGTTTGACCGTGAGCATGGAAGCGGAGGCCTGGCTGATAGCGCATCCCTGGCCCTGGAACTTCACGTCTTCCACCACGCTGGCGTCGTTGAGCTTGAGATAGAGGGCGATTTCATCCCCGCAGAGAGGGTTGTCTTCCCGGGCCCAGATGTCCGCGGGATCCAGGTCTCCCTTGTTTCGGGGGTTCTGGTAGTGGTCCAGGATCACCTCCTGATACATCTCGTAGCTCACAGCCGGAAGACCTCCTTGACGCGCTTCAGCGCCTCTGCGAGACGGTCGGCCTCTTCCGCCGTGTTGTACAGGTAGAAGCTCGCCCGGGTCGTGGCGGGCACGTCCAGCCGATCCATCAGGGGCTGGGCGCAGTGATGGCCTGCCCGCACCGCGATGCCCTCCGAATCCAGGATGGATGCGATGTCGTGGGGGTGGACACCCTCGAGCAAGAAGGGGACGACGCCGGCCCGCTGGCTCACGTCCGTGGGCCCGTAAACGCGGAGACCCTCGATTCCTGCGAGGCGTTCGAGGGCGTAGGCGGTGAGGGCCTTCTCGTGTTCCCGGACGAGATGCATGTCGAGACCTTCCAGGTAGTCGACCGCCGCCCCGAGGCCGATGGCCCCCATGATGTTGGGGGTCCCCGCCTCGAACTTCCACGGCAAGTCGTTCCACCGGGCCCATCCGAGGTGAACCTCCCGGATCATCTCCCCGCCCCCCATGAAGGGCTCCATCTCTTCCAAGATGTCTTCCCGCCCACAGAGCACGCCAATCCCGGTGGGTCCCAGCATCTTGTGCCCCGAGACCGCCAGGAAGTCGGCGTCGATGGCCTGGGCGTCCACGGGCATGTGCGGCGCGGACTGGGCCGCATCGACGAGGCAGAGGGCCCCGGCCTCGTGAGCCCGTTTGGCGATCTCCGCCACGGGGTTGATGGTCCCCAATACGTTGGAGCATTGGGTGACCGTGACAAGCTTGGTTCTCGAGGTGATGAGCTCGTCGTAGTCCTCCATCTTGAGCGTACCGTCGTCGTGGATGTCGACCCACTTGAGGACCACGCCGAGCTTGTCTTGTAGAAAGTACCAGGGAATCGTGTTGGAGTGGTGTTCCATGACCGTCGAGACGATCTCGTCTCCTTCCTGAAGGCCTCCCTTCATTCCCCAGCTGTAGGCCACGGCGTTGATGGCTTCCGTGGTCCCGCTGGTGTAAATGACTTCCTCCCGGGCCCGGACGTTGAGGAACGCCTGGATCTTGTCTCGTGCGCCCTCGTACGCCTCCGTGGCCCGCTCCCCGAGCTGGTAGATTGACCGGTGGACGTTGGCCGTGTAGAGGTTGAGGTACTCGTTCATTTTCTCTACCACGGGACGCGGTTTCTGGGATGTGGACGCGTTGTCCAAGTAGACCAACCGCTTCCCGTGGACCTCTTGGTCCAGGACTGGGAAATCCTGTCGGATGGCCCGTGTGTCCAATGCGCTCTCCTTGAGCTTCCCCACCGTTACGCCTCCTCACGCAACCAATCGTATCCCCGTTTCTCCAGCTTGGCCGCCAAGCCCTTGCCTCCCGACCGGGCAATCCGCCCGTCGATCAAGACATGCACCTCCTGCGGGACGATGTACCGGAGGATGCGCTGATAGTGCGTGATGAGCAGGATGCCCGTGCCCTCCTGGGCGAGTCGATTCATGGCGTCGGAGACGACCTGAAGGGAGTCGATATCGAGGCCGGAGTCCGTTTCGTCCATGACGGCCAGGGGAGGCCGGAACAGGGCCATCTGCAGGACCTCCGCCCGCTTCTTCTCCCCCCCGGAGAAGCCTTGATTCACGTACCGGCCGAGGAAGGTGTCGTCGATGTCCAGATTCCCAAGCTCCTCCTGCACCCGCGCATCAAACGCCTCCCCGTCGGGTTCCTCGGGCCGGATGGACCGGTAGGACTCCCGGAGGAAGCGCCGCATCTTGACCCCCGGCAGATCCGTCGGGTATTGGAAGCCCAGGAACAACCCGCGGCGGGCGCGCTCGTCGGTGTCCATGGCCAGGAGGTCCTCCCCGTCCAGGAGCACCTGCCCGTCGAAGACGCGGTAGCCTGGATGCCCGAGTAGGACGTACGCGAGGGTGGACTTTCCGCTGCCGTTCGGCCCCATCAAGGCGTGGATTTCCCCCTGCCGAACCGAGAGGCTGATGCCTCGAAGGATTTTCTTCTCCTCGATTCCGGCATGGAGGTCTAGGATGTCCAATTGGATTGGCATGAACGCTCCTGAACCCTAGGCCCAATAACGGCGTTATCGGTTAAGTAGTTCTTCTCTCTCATGCGGCCCCGGGAGAAATCGAGAGCAGATTTTAAGGGTTTGGTGACGAGCGGATGGGTCCCCCGTCCGATAACTCATGCCGCGGGGAGGCCGCCGGATTCGAGCAGTTGGGACCGAATTTGGATGCATGCGTCGCACAGGGCCTGCTTCCGGTCCGAGTCCGGGACGCCTTCAGCGAGGCGCCGTTCCAAACCGGCAAGCTGCTCCTTCACGGCAGGGTGGCTCTTGAGAGTCGAGTCCTCCCCGCGCCGCCCGGTCATGTACTGGCTCACGGCGGGTTGGCTGACGCCGAGGAGGGGGGCCACACGAACCTGGCCCCGCTCGGGGACGAGTCGCCTGGCGATCTCGGAGCGGACGAACGGCAACAGTCGTTCGACGACAAAGGTCTCGCAAGGCTGCTTGGGAAACCCGCCAGGTTCCCCGAGGGCGAGAAGGAATTTGGGTTTCGAGACCCCGCCGAGGATGCAGGGGCATGGGCCGACTTCCTCCGTCTTTCGATAGGAGGTACAGGTTCGGCAGATGGCCGCGGTGAGCCTGGGGCCAGATAGTCCGGTGGCGATCCGAGCCGCCAGCCGTTCCCCGTATTTGCGCAGCCGGTGGTCCCGCCTTTGGGGACGGCGTCCGCGCCGTTTCGTGATGTAATGGCTGACGGCCGCCTGCGTGAGTCCCATGCGCTCGGCGATCTCCCGCTGACTCAGATTGTGTTCGGTGGCGAGGTCGTATGCGATTCCGGCACGCAGCGCCGGGAGAAACTCCGGCACAGCGTATTCACACCATTGGCGCCCGCCCAGGTCGTCCACGTTCAATACGGTGTGATATGGACCGTGGCAGATAAAAAGTTGCGGACCCGTCATCGCCGGCGAAAGCCGGGCTGGTTACGCTTATATAATAACGCCGTTATTGCTTCGGTGAGGTCAGGGAGACCGTCCAGAGGTCATTGGGCATGACCGCCCTCGAGGTCAAGAATCTGCACGCCGGAGTCGACGGGAAGGCCATCCTTCACGGCCTGGATCTCACCGTAAGGGCGGGCGAGATCCATGCCCTGATGGGGCCCAACGGCAGCGGCAAATCCACCCTTTCCCACGTTCTCATGGGCCACATTCGATACGAGGTCTACGAGGGCGACGTTCTCTTGGACGGAACGTCCATTCTCGGACTCCTGCCTCACTACCGGGCCCGCCTGGGCCTTTTCCTCGGGTTCCAGTACCCCCAAGAGGTCCCCGGGATCAAGATGGGGAGCTTCCTGAACGCGGCCTACAAGCGGATGCACCCCGAGAACGAGATGGAAATCCCCGAGTTCTTCGCCTATGTGGACGAGCGAATGAACCTCTTGAAGCTGGACCCCAGCTTTGGGGCCCGGTACCTGAACGATGGCTTCTCGGGCGGGGAGAAGAAACGGGCAGAGGTTCTCCAGATGCTCGTCCTCGCGCCCCGGATCGCCATCCTCGACGAGAGCGACTCGGGCCTGGACATTGATGCGTTGAAGACCGTGGCCGAGGCCATCGACCACTTCGCGAGCCCCGAGGTGGGCATCCTCCTGATTACCCATTACCAGCGTCTCCTCGACTATGTGACACCCGACTTTGTGCACGTCATGGTGGACGGTAGGATCGTCCGCTCGGGTGGCAGTGACCTGGCCCAGAAACTGGAGGAGCTGGGGTACAAATGGATAAAGGAAGAAGCTACTGTTGAGGTGACCTAGTATGGTCCTCGAGCAGGAGACGGTGAATCGAGAGTACAAGTACGGATTCCGTGACGACATCGAGTATGTCTATCGGACCGCCAAGGGCCTCAGCGAGGACGTGGTCAGGGAGATTTCCGGGCTCAAGGATGAGCCCGAGTGGATGCTCAAGATGCGCCTCCGGGGGTACAGCCACTTCCTGGAGCGGGTCATGCCTGATTGGGGCGGGGACCTCGACGACATCGACTTCGACGACATCCGCTACTATCTCAAGCCCTCGGAGAAGGAGGGCCGATCCTGGGATGAGGTTCCGGACAAGATCCGGGAAACCTTCGATCGGCTGGGGATCCCCGAGGCCGAGCGCAAGTTCCTGGCCGGGGTGGGGGCCCAGTACGACTCCGAGGTGGTCTATCACAAGACCCTGAAACACCTCGAGGAGCAAGGCGTCGTCTTCATGGGCACGGACGCAGCGCTGAAGGAGTACCCAGAGATCTTCAAGGAATACTTCGCGACCCTGGTCCCGCCTGAGGACAACAAGTTCGCCGCCCTGAACACCGCCGTCTGGAGCGGCGGAAGCTTCGTCTACGTCCCGAAGGGGGTCAAGGTGGAGCAACCCCTGCAGGCATACTTCCGCATCAACTCGGAGAACATGGGCCAGTTCGAGCGGACCCTCATCATCGGGGACGAGGACTGCCAATTCCACTACATCGAGGGGTGCACGGCCCCGACCTACACGACCAACTCCCTCCACGCGGCCGTGGTGGAGGTCATCGCAAAGCCGGGGGCGATCGTCCGGTACACGACCCTGCAGAACTGGTCGGACAACGTGTACAACCTAGTGACGAAGCGGGCCTACGCCTACGAGAACAGCACGGTGGAGTGGGTGGACGCCAACATCGGCAGCCGCCTCACGATGAAGTATCCCTCTGTCTACCTTGTAGGGAAGGGGGCCAAGACGGAGATTCTCTCCGTGGCCTACGCCGGGAAGGGGATGCACCAAGACGCGGGGGCCAAGGCGATTCACCTCGCATCGGACACCCAGTCTCGAATCACGAGCAAGTCCGTCTCCCAGAACGGCGGGCGCGTGACATACCGGGGCCACCTCGCCGTCGCGAAGGGGGCCAGGAACGTGAAGTCCAACGTTCGCTGCGACGCCCTCATGTTGGACGCCGTCTCCCGATCGGACACCTACCCCTACATGGACATCGAGGAGGAGGACGCCTCGATCACCCACGAAGCAACGGTGGGGAAGATCAGCGAGGACGTCCTCTACTATCTGATGTCACGTGGACTCACGGAGAACGAGGCGATGAACATGGTCGTCCTGGGCTTCCTGGAGATCTTCACCAAGGAGCTGCCCATGGAGTACGCCGTGGAGTTCAACCGCCTCATCAAGATGGAGATCGAGGGCAACGTGGGATAGACCGAACGCGGTCCTTGGCGGGGTTGCATGGAGTTTGACCTAGGGTGCGCCACCGAGGAGAGGGTGGATGAGCTCTCCAAGGAACGGGGGGAACCTGCCTACCTTCGCAAGGATCGGACGCAGGCCCTTCATGCCTTCCGTGCCATGCCCGTGGAGCCCCTTCCGCTCTTCATTCGCCACACGGATTTGCGGGGGGTCGACGTCGGGGAGGTCGCCCCGGCCAAGCACGGGTTCGAGGGGGCGGTCACGCCCGTCTACGACGGAGGAGAAGAGGCGGCGGTCGCCCACGTTGTCGAGGGTCAGCTCCGGGAACTCCGGATCTCCGAAAAGCTGCGAGAGCACGATTTCTTTCTCAACGAGGCCTCGGGCTTCCTTGAGGAGCGACCCAAGGCCGCGAAGGGCCTCCTGGCCCGACCCGATTCCCTCCCCAAGGACGACAAGTTCGGAATGATGAGCCGCGCCCTGTTCTCCTCGGCCCTTGTCCTTTCGGTGCCCCCCCGACTGGAGATCACGCGCCCCATCCACCTTCTGTGGTCCTTCGGCGATCCCTCGTCTGCGCTGCATACGCGGACCCTCATCCATCTCGGGGCCGGGAGCCGGGCCTCGGTGATCGAGGAGTTCGTCCCGGAGGGATCCGGCGATGGCAACGGAGCCCAGAGCCTCTTCGGGAACGCCACGGAGGTATATCTGGAGGACGGGGCCCGCCTGGACCACGTGGCCATCGAGCGGTTCTCCGACCACGTCGTCTCATTCCTTACCCGTCAAGCCACTGTCGGCCGCGACGGGAGCTTCCATCAGGCCATGGGGAGTTTTGGCGGTTTCCTAACGAAGTCTCGGACCGATTGCCTCCTCGTAGGCCAGGGCTCTCGGATTCGTCAAGTGGAGGTCGTGTACGGGACCGGCCAGGAGCGGTACGACAACACGAACTTCGTCACCCATCGGGGTCGCGATTCGGTCAGCGACCTCCTCTCCAAGGCGGTCATGCAGGAGCGTTCTCGCTCCGCCTTGAAGGGGGTCATCACCATCGAAGAGGAAGCGGGAAACGCCGACTCCTACCTGGGGCAATATTCTATGCTCCTTAGCCGGAAGGCGAAGTCCACGGCGATCCCCAGCTTGGAGATCATGACGAACGACGTCCAGCGAGCCCAGCACGCGGCTTCGGTGGCTCAACTCGACGAAGACCAGGTCTTCTACCTCATGAGTCGTGGTATCCCCCGAGACAGGGCGCGCCGCATGCTCGTCGAGGGGTTCTTGACGCCCATCGTCGAGAAGATACCGCTCCCCGACGCGCGGAAGCAGCTGTACGACCTCATCGACACGAAGTGGGTCGCGTAGGATGGCGAAACGGGTTCCCATCGGCACGTTCGATGAGTTCGAGGCGGGTCGCATCCACGGCCTGCAGGTCGACGGACGGCAACTCATCCTCGTCAACCTCGAGGGGACGCTTCATGTCCTCGACGGGATTTGCACTCACGCCTTCGCGGAGCTTGCCATAGGCTTCTTGACAGGGGAGGAAGTGCGATGTCCCCTGCACCTGTCGCAATTCGACGTGGAGACGGGGGAGGCGGTCAGCCCTCCTGCGGAGGAGGCTCTGCGGACCTATCCTGTTGAGGTAGAGGGCGATGCCGTGTACGTGGTTCTCGACTGAGGGCACCGCGCGGCCTACGTTTCCAAGGAATACTCGAGGTATTCAGTCTCGCACGGGGGCCCGTGGGCGATGAGGAATCGTCGCGCGTCCACGTCCATGATTGCAGAGACGACGGTCTGATACCGTTCTTCCTCTGGCAACTCGGTCATGGGGTGTCGGCAGAGGGACTTGGGGGCGTTCTCATGGTCCTGAAGCATTGCCTGGATGTCCGGAATAGCCAGCTCTTTCGTCGAGCCACGTGGGAGGAGCTCGTCGATGCGTTCCTGCCGTTCGAAGGTGGAAGTCTTCTCGTAGATCAGGGGCTGCCAGATACCCAAAGCATCCGGGTTGTGGAAGTGGTTGGCGTGGGTGAGCACGCCCTCCGAGGGCGCCACTTCCGTCGTGCCGACGGGGGAGGATTCGAGGTCGAGAATCTGCGAATAGTTCCCGCGGGCCTGGCCGAGGACGAAGTTCGCGGAGCAGGATCCCAGGGAATCGCGCACCACCCGGGCCGCGGCATCCAGGGTCTCGCACCGCAGGATCTGCCAGCAACGGACATGGAAGGGAACCCCGAACCGTTCCCAGTTGTCCTGGTCGGAAAGCATCCCGTTGATGAGCAGGCCGAGGCCTGCGGAATTGAGGCCGATCTTTGGGCCTACGATGCCCGCCTCCGTGAAGGCCAGGACGGTGGGGCCCCCATCGAGGCGATACTTCACGACCACGGCTTTGATGCCGGGAATCCAGTCCCAATTCTGGGCCATCAGAAGGTGGGCGCCGACGGTCCGGTGGGGGAGCAGGGCGAGGGATGTGCATCCGCTGGGAAGCCGGTCGTCCGCCAAGTCCAATCCCCGTCGGGAAGATTCACTGTACACAATCTCGTACCGGAGGTTGAGGGCCAGGACCTCCGCTTCGGGTAGGCCAGAGCCCTCGGCGACCCCCCGGAGCGCTTCCAGATAATCCGGTTCCGCCTTGGCGACCACCTCCTCGTAGCGGCGAGCCCTGTCCAAGACTTCCTCCTTCGGGAGGCCCCACTCGGCCTCGAAGCGGTGGAAGTAGAGGTCCAGGTTCCGCCTGATGAGGTCTCCGGCCTCGCGGCCGTGGGCCCCGCCGACGTCCCTGGGGCTCCCCTCCGCTTCGACGTACACGAGACTTGTCCCTGTCATACCGACCGACTCGGTTCTCCTTTAGAAGGCCAACGTATCCCGCATTCCCTGCAGGATCCGCTCCTCACTCGGTAAGTAGAGCTGTTCCCGTGCAAACATGGGAACCTGGACATCGTAGCCCGTGATGCGCTTGACCGGCGCCTCGAGGCTCAGAAACGACTCCTCCGTGATGCGCGCGGCAATCTCCGCGCCGACCCCCAGGGTTCGAGGCGCTTCGTGGATGACCACCGCTCGCCCGGTCTTCTGGACGGACGCGTTGACTGTATCGCTGTCTAGCGGGGCGATCATCTGGAGATCGATGATCTCCGCGTTGACCACGTCCTCCCGCTCGAGGGTCTTCACCGCCTCCATCGCCCGATATAGCATGGCCCCGTAGGCGACCACGGTGATGTCCTCCCCCTCCTGGACGATTTCCGCACCGTCCAAGGCCGGGACCTTCCGGCGGTCCTTGGGCAGCTCCTCCCGCCCCCGTCGATAGAGGCCCTTGGGCTCCATGAAGACCACCGGGTCCGGGTCACGGATGGAGGCCTTGAGCAGTTCCCAGGCCTTCCGAGGCGAGCGGGGGATCACGACCTTCAGGCCCGGCGTGTGGGCGTAATATGCCTCCCGGCTCTCCGAGTGGTGCTCCAGGGCCCGCACGCCGGCTCCGTAGGGCATCCGGATAACGAGAGGAACGGTGTAGCGACCCTGGCTCCGCTTCCGGTACCGAGAGACATGACCCTCCACCTGGTGGAAGGCCTGGTAGGAGAAGCCGCTGAATTGCAGTTCGGCGATAGGACGGAAGCCGTAGAGGGCGAGGCCGATGGCCGACCCGACGATGGCCACCTCCGACAGCGGGGTGTCCACGACTCGCTTCTCACCGAACTCGTCGAGAAGCCCATCGCTGACGCGAAAGATGCCGCCATCCACTCCCACATCCTCGCCCAGGAGTAGGACGGTCTCGTCTCGGGCCATCTCCTCCCGCATGGCCTGGTTCAGGGCCTGGACCATGGTCACGCCGGCCACTTACTCCCCTCCTCCCTCCTCACGACGGGCGCGAACCCAGTCCTCCACCTCACGGCGCTGCCGCTCCACGTATGGGGGGTTCTTGGCGTAGGCGTGCTCGAAGATGGCGTCGGGGTCCCGACCCATCCCATCCAGCCGTCTCTCGAAGCGCTCCACTGCGTGGTCCACCTCGATGACAGCCGCCGTGGTCCAGTTCTTGACCATATCCCTGTCGAGGTGCCCCCGCTTGATGAGGTACTCCTGGAACCGGGGGAGAGGATCCCGCTTCTCCCATTCCTTTACTTCGTCGGCGGGCCGGTATTTCGTGGGGTCGTCCGCCGTGGTGTGAAAGCTCAGACGATACGTGAGTGCCTCGATGAAGGTCGGGCCTTTCCCCTTCCGCGCGCGTTCGATCGCCTCCCGGGTGGCTACATAGACGGCCAAGATGTCGTTGCCGTCCACCTGGAGGGACCGCATCCCGTAGGCGATTCCCTTCTGGGCCAGGGTCTTGGAGTGGGTCTGCTTGTGGAGGGGGACACTGATGGCCCACCGGTTGTTCTGGCAGAGAAAGACCACGGGAAGCCTGAATACTTGGGCGAAGTTCAGCGCTTCGTGGAAGTCCCCCTCGCTGGTCGCCCCATCGCCGAAGAAGGTGAGGACGACGTCGTCCGCGCCCTTCAGCTGGATGCCCCATGCAATCCCCACGCCATGAGGAATCTGGCTGGCCACCGGAACGGCGATAGGGAGGTCCCGGGACTCCTTCGTGAAGCGGATGCCCTCCTCGTAACCGGCCGTGTAGACTAGGTCGTCTTCCAGCCGCATCCCCCTCCAGATCGTGGCGGCGGTCTCCCGGAAGGACGGCACAAACCAGTCCGTTTTCCGGAGGGCATAGATGCTCCCGAGCTGGGCGGCTTCTTGGCCGCGGACTGGGGCAAAGGTCCCGATCCGGCCCTGTCGCTGCAACTTTTCCTTCCGCTCGTCGAACTCCCGGACGAGCAGCATCGTTTTGAAGAGGTCCAGGAGGTCCTCCTCCGGAATGTCAGGCTCCAGCTCTTCGTCCACCCGACCCTTCTCATCGAGGATGGAAAGGTGTGTGATTTCGGAGTCGAGATCCACCGTCTTAATCGGCATGAGGGCACACCCCCTCCCCTGCCTCGGTCCGTGGGGATGGTGGGCATGCGTGGCCGGGCCAGAGGCGCATAGGCGTGGAGGATACAGAGGCCCGGCTTTTTAAACTCAAGGCGTGGAGAAGCGAGCGCCATCCGCTCAAGCGTCGGACAGCCAGTCGGCCAGGTCCTCTCTGTTCCTCTCCAGCCAGTGGCCGTTGAGGCGGATTCGTTCCAGGGATTGCCGGATGCGCCGCTTGGCCGCGGGCGCCGGATGGGCCTTGAAGAAGGCCTCGACTTCCTCGGCACGCTCGGGGGTGGTGAAGGCGTCGGTGATGCTGACCAGCCTCCCGAGAGCGAAGCCCCCCTTGCTGTAGCGGCGATCGAACTCCTCCCAGTTCGCCCGCAGAAAGTCCCAAGCGAGGTCTCGCCCGTGGCGATTCGCACCCACGCCGACGACCATGATCACGGCGTCCTGGATTCGCACCTCCTCCTCGAGGAGGGACCGATCGAGGCTTCTCTGTAGCAGCTCCTCGGTCTTGGGCCGTGTCACGGCTGTGAGGAGTCGGAGTTTTTCCTCATTCAATCCTGCCTCTCTCTCTAGCCGCCAGAGGGTCTCGTAGATCGTCTCGCCTCCCTCCTGTCCTGCGATGTGGTAGACGACATCCCGCAGGTCGGGAGAGAGGGAGGCCGGGTCTTCCAGGTACGTCCCGAACCGACTGAGGGCTTCCCGGATCGTCGCCGTGTCTTCGACCGCCCCGAGACGTCCCAGAAGGGCACCTCTCATGAGGGCGTCCAAGTGCCCCTCGTCAGGCGGGGCATCCCAACCAGCGCGTTCGGCCGGCCCCCGAAAGAGGCGGCGGACGTAGGACTGGAACTCCGGAAGGTAGGCCTCGTCGGCGATCAGGACCTCAAAAGACCGAAGGTTGGCGGAGATTTCTCGCCATAGGGTCGAGTCCGTCTCGTCGGCGAAGGCTTGGGTCAGGGACAGGTAGAGGGTGGCTGGAACATAGCCTGCGCGCATCAAGGCGTAGGCGTCACTCTGTAGCCCGAGACGGTCCACGGCAGGGAGACCGCGGGTCTGGATAGCCGAGGAGAGGCGCTCCCATTCCTCCGGTGGATAATTGACGCGATAGAACCCCGTCTGTCCAGCGTTCACTTTGAACCAGTCGAGGCCCTTCGACCTCTTGGATGGCAACCTCTGACGTCCCGTTCGCTCTTCCGTGAGGAACGACATAGGCGCGGCGTCGGCGCGCTGGATGGTGACGGGTACCTTCCACAGAGTGTCGTCCTCAGCCGACCCTTCGAGGTTCTCATAGAGGAACCTCGATTGGGTTAGATCTACCCGAAGGTCTCCGTCCTCCCGGTGGCTCTTCACCTCGAGTAGCGGAAATCCTGTTTGTCGAAGCCAGCTGGCCATCAAGGCTGGAACCGGCCGGCCCGACGCTCGCTCCAGAGCCTCCCAAAGGTCCTCGGTGCGGGCGTTGCCATACGCGTGCGCGTCCATGTACGCCCGGAGGCCCTTGCGGAACGCCCCTTCCCCCAAGAAGTTCTCCAGCATCCAGAGGACGCTGGCCCCCTTGTTGTAGCTGATGGCATCGAAGATCTCCCGGATCTCCGCAGGGTTGTGGACAGGCACCTCGATGGGGTGGGAGCTCCGGAGGCCGTCCAAGGTGAGACCCCCGGCGGTGTCCTGGTACAGGAATTGGGTCCACATGTTCCACTCGGGATAGAGGTCGGCCACGGCCTTCGTCCCGATCCAAGAGGCGAAGCTCTCGTTGAGCCACAGGTCATCCCACCACTCCATGGTCACCAAGTCGCCGAACCACATGTGCGCGATCTCGTGGGCCATGACGTCCACGATGAACTGGCGCGTGATCGTGGACGATTCGTGTGGATCGAAGAGAAGGACGCGCTCTCTGTAGGTGATGGCCCCCCAGTTTTCCATCGCCCCCGCTGCGAAGTCGGGGATGGCGAAGTGGTCGAGTTTGGGGAGGGGGTACGGGATGCCGAAGTAGTCGTCGAAGTAGTCGAGGATGCGCAGGGCGCTCTCCAAGGCAAACCGCCCCAGCTCCTCCTTCCCTCGGACGGTCACAATGCGCACGAGGGTCCCCCCCTTGGCGGAGTCCTCCACCGTCGCCAGGTCGCCGACGAGGAAGGCGAGGAGATATGTCGACATGCGGGGGGTTTCGGCGAATCGCACCGCCTTCGTTCCATCCCCCAAGTCCACCTCGCTCGCCACGGGCGTGTTGCTGAAGGCGGTGAGTTCGGAGGGGACGATGAGCGTGACGTCGAAGGCTGCCTTGCGGGCAGGCTCGTCCCAGCAGGGGAATGCCCTTCGGGCGTCGGTGGCCTCGAACTGGGTGGTCGCCATGTAACGGTCCTCCCCTTCGGGAGTCGTGTATCGGCTGCGGTAGAATCCCCGGAGCTGGTCGTTTAGGATGCCCGAGAAGCGGAGGGACACCGTGGTCCGCCCGGGAGGGAGCGTCTCGCCGAACGTCAGGGTGACCCGCTCTAAGTCCTCGTCCAGCGACACGTCCTGAGGCTCCCGAACGCTCTCGTCGGCAAGGGTGACGTACGCAGCGGAGATCTCGAGTTCTGCGGCGTTCATCGAGATGGCCAATGTGGCCTCCTTCACTTCCACCTCGATGTCGGCCTCCCCCTGGAAGGTGAATGCCTCCAAATCGGGGGTCAGGGAGAGGGTGTACTTTTCGGGAATCACGTTTCCTGGGAGCCGGTACGATTCGTCGGCGGTCATGTATTGTCTCCTCCTGCTGGGGGTCTCTCGATAAGGCGGGGCCATCTATGAATCTGACGACATGGCGGAGTTGGAACCGCGGTGGAAGCTGCCTGGCCCCCATTCCACAGGTATTTACCCGACCTGGGTCTATTGAGATGGCTGGCGAGCGTCCAGGCGGTGTGCCATGCCAGAGGGAGACGTCGCAATCCGGATTGGAGGCGCCGCCGGGGATGGGGTCACCTCGACGGGCGAGGTCTACGCCATCGCGTGTGCCCGGAGCGGCCTCCACGTCACCACGTACGAGAGCTATCAGTCGGTCATCCGAGGAGGCCACGTCTGGTTTCAGATTCGGGCAGCCAACGAGAAACGGTACTCTCAGGGGGACACGTTTCAGCTCCTCATAGGCCTAGATCAGCAGACCCTCGACGTCCATGCCCCCCTTCTGTCGGCCCCCGGAGGAGTGATCCACGACAACGACCGACACGACCTGGATGAGGGCATTCTCCCGGAAGGCGTCCAGTCCCTCCCCGTGCCCGCCCAGGCCATCTCCATGGACGTGAGCGGGAAGCCCCTTATGCAGAACGTCGCCACCCTGGGGGCACTTGCACACCACGTGGGGCTCGATCTCAAGGTCCTCCACGGGAGCCTCGCGAAGATGTTCGGCCGGAAGGGGGAGGAAATCGTGAAGCTCAACGAGACCGTGGCTGAGCGGGGCTACCGCCACGCCGCGAAGCAACACAAGCCCTTCGAATTCGCTCTCCGCCCGAACGGCGAGGGCCGACTCCTCATGTCCGGCCACGAGTCCCTCTGCCTTGGCGCCCTCGCGGGTGGGGTCAAGCTGGTTGCCCAGTACCCGATGACGCCCGCCTCTGGCATCATGCATTGGATGGCAGCCCACGCCAAGGACTACGGGGTGCTCGTCAAGCAGACGGAGGACGAACTCGCCGCCATGAATCTCGTCATCGGGGCCAACTTCGCCGGGGCGCGAGCCATGACCGCCACCTCGGGGGGTGGCTACGCCCTCATGGTGGAAGCCACGGGCCTGGCCGGCATGACGGAGACCCCGGCGGTCATCGTGGAGGCTCAGCGGGTTGGCCCCTCCACCGGGCTGCCCACGAAGACGGAGCAAGGGGACCTGCAGATGGTCTTCGGCGCTTCCCAGGGCGACTTCCCCCGCATCATCTTGGCTCCTCGGAGCCCTGAGGAGTGCTACGAGGCAGCCTGGCGTGCCTTCAACCTGGCCGAGAGCTACCAGTGCCCCGTGTTCATTCTGACGGACCTCTACCTCGGGGAGATGTGGCGAACCGTGGAGCCCCCAGACTTCCAGGTGCCCATCATCCGGGGCCTAGTGGCGGAGGACGGGGGTGAGGGCTACCGGCGGTACGAGATTACCGAATCGGGGGTCTCCCCCCGCGCGTTCCCCGGGCAGGCGGGCCTCATGTTCATCGCCGGCAGCGACGAGCACGACGAAAAAGGGGAGCTCATCAGCGACATCCGGGCGGGTCTCCCGGAGTATGTGGACACCCGGACCCGGATGATGGAGAAACGGATGCGGAAGCTGGAGACGGCCCTGAACGAGATGAAACCCCCGGAGCTGTGGGGGCCCGAGGACGCGGACCTGACGATTGTCTCCTGGGGGTCGACCCAGGCCGCCGTGCGAGATGCCCTGGAGATCCTGAAGGGCACGGGCATCACGGCCAACTCCCTGGAGTTCTTCGACCTCTGGCCCCTCCGTGTGGACGAGGCAAGGAGGGCCCTGGAGGCCGCCTCCGAGACCCTCATGGTCGAGGGCAACTACACAGGCCAATTCCACCGCCTGCTGCGCGCAGAGACCGGGATCGCCCTAGGCCACGCACTGCGCAAATACGACGGAGAGCCCTTCTACCCGCGCGAGATCGTGGCGAAGGCCGAGGAGGTGTTGCGTGGCCGTTGAGGTCCATGTCATCAAGTCGGACACCAAGCCGACATGGTGCCCTGGCTGCGGGGACTTCGGGATCTTGAACGCGACGCTGAAGGCGGTTCAGGCCACCCAGCTCGATCCCAAGGACCTTGTGGTGGTCTCCGGCATCGGGTGCTCCTCCAACCTTCCCCACTTCCTCCGGTCTTACGGCTTCCACGGCATCCACGGTCGGGTCATGCCCGTCGCCACGGGGATCCGCCTCGCCAATCCGGACCTGACCGTCATCGCGACGGGGGGCGACGGGGACGGCTACGGGATTGGGCTGGGCCACTTCATCCACGCGATGCGGCGGAACTTCGACCTCACGTACATCGTGATGAACAACGAGATTTACGGGCTCACCACCGGGCAGGCCTCCCCTACAAGCGAGAAGGGCATGGTCACCAAGTCCACCCCCTGGGGGTCGATCGAGTGGCCCGTGAACCCTATCGCCCTCGCGCTCAGCGCCGGGGCTTCATACATTTCGAGGGGCTTCTCGGGGGATCCCAAACAGATGGCGACTCTGATCGAGGGCGGACTCAGACACAAAGGGTTCGCCTTGGTGGACGTCTTCTCTCCCTGTGTCACGTACAACAAAGTGAACACGTATCCCTTCTTCCGGGAGCGAGTGTACAAGCTAGAGGACGAGGACCACGACACGTCGGATCTCCTCGCGGCCTACGAAAAGGCCCACGAATGGGGTGAAAGGATCCCCATCGGTCTCTTCTACCGAGTCGACAAGGCGACCTACGAGGAAGAGGAACCAGCCTTGAGCCGGGGCCCCTTGGTCAAGCAACCCCTCGGACTGTCCCAGGAGCAGGCTGAGGCGCTGATCCAAGAATTCCGGTAGTCGTCAGGGGAAGGCGTCAAGGACAACACCTAGAATCCCCTTAACCCACGGGATCATCCGAGGGAGACGGACTCTCCCTCGTACTTCACGGCAGGGCTCCGCCAGAGGTGTGACAGAAAGGGAAAAGGGGCGGGTGTCCCCGCCTATCCGACGACCAATCCGCCCTCCAGGACCATGAACTGGTGGCCCCAGCCGCACAGGCCCATGCATCGGATGTCGAAGGTCCCTGTCTGGTCGGCGACGAAGGTCACACGGACGGGTTCCGATGATTCGTGGTCAGTCAGGACAGAGACGCCAAACGCGGCGATGGTCACGAGGTGATCATTCAGGCCTGCCGCCTCGGCTTCCTCCATGAGCTCGTGGAGTTCCATCGCGGGCTTACCGCCGTACTCCGTGTTGTCGGCCCACGCCTCGATCGTCCGCTCCATCATCTCATGATGGGCGTCGTGATCGAGGGACGCGCCGGCGAGTATCTCAAGGGTCACCTGCGTTCCCGGAGCCACTTCGATTTGGGGAACCTCATTCCCCTTCTCGTCGTAGACGGCGAACCCCCAGTGGTAGGCCATTACGGTAAAGGTTCGCTGCGGGGTCGAGGGTGCCAGAAGCAACGCCGCAGTGGTCCCGGTGATCAGCGCAGCGGCGGCGATGACGCCAATCTAGACCCATCGCCTGGGCGATTTCCGATCACTTCCAACATCTCCTCGCACACCTAGACAATCTCTCTTCCAATCTATAAAAGAGGGAGACGATTCCTCAGGCTGAATCCCAGGGCTGGGAATGAACTCCCATGCTTATCAAGGACCGCCAGCTGCAAAAGGCCTTGCTACGAGCTCTCGCCGACGAGCAGAGTAGGCGGATCCTGGCGGCGACCAGCACCCGGCCCCGGTCGGCCATGGACCTGATCCGCGAGGAAGGCCTCCCCAGTTCGTCGGTCTACCGACGGCTCCACGATTTCGAGAAGGATGGCCTGCTGGCCGTGGTCCAGACCGTCCTGACGCCCGAGGGAAAGAAGTACCTGATGTACAAGGCGACGTTTCGTGAGGTGAGCGTGAAGTTCCAAGCCGGAGAGGTGGTTATCACGGCGGTCCCCAACCTCGATGCGGTCCAGAAGGTGTTCCGCCTCTTCCACTCCTTCCAGGAGGAGCTATAGTGGACGCCCACCCACTCCTCGTGGCAGCCAAGGTGACTGTCCTCATCCTCGGTACGACCATCGCCCTCCTCTCGTACCTAGCATATCGGCGAAACGGCGGTTCTCTCATGCTGGCCCTCTCTTTCGGGTTTGCCCTCATCGCAATCGGAACCTTCCTGGAGGGACTTCTCTTCGAGCTCCTCGGGTGGAATCTCGCCACCGTCCACCTCGTCGAGTCCGCCTTCATCCTCGGAGGACTGGTGACCCTGGCAATCGTGCTACGTCCGAGGGGCGTGAAAGGCTGAGCATCTGGGTGCCCCTCAGCATCGTGGCTCTCGCTGCGGCTGCCTTGCCACCCACCTACTTTGCCCTGAGACTGCGGGAATCGAATTCCGCCTATGCGCGCCTAGCCGGTCTCCTCGTCCTCTCTCTGGCCATCCACGTTACTTTCCACGTCACCGACATGTTCGTCGGAATTCCGGCAGTCGTCTTGAGCGTGGAGGCGCTCTCCGCCGCGTTCGTTCTGGCCTTCGCGGCGGTGTACTGGCAGCTTCGGAGAGAGGTCTAGCCATGGTCCTCGAACCCGTCCTCCAGACTGTTGTCCTTGTGCTTCTGGCCCTCTCTCTGGCCATGTTCCTCCTTCGAATGCGACGCGGCCAGGTCCGCAGCCGGGAGAACGCCCTGGGCTTCGGGATTGGATTCTCCGCCTTCCTCTCCGCCTGGATGCTCACGGAGCTCCTCGGGATGTTCGTGCCTCCGGCCTGGGCGGAGGCCAGCGACGGCGTTCACTTCGCCGTCCTCCTCGGATTCGCCGTCTGGCTGAACGTGCGCTGGGGATGGTCATTGCGGCACGCCCGGGAGGGGAGATGACCGACCACCCGGCGCTCGTGATCTTGCGCCTCGGCATCGTCGGCGTGGGGGCCATTGTGACCCTCTGGGGGCTCCGCCTTGCGGTCCGGACTCGGGGCCACCGGAACACCTACCTCCCCTTGACCGCGGGGTTCGCTCTTGTCACGCTGGGGGCCGTCGTGGAGGGCATCCTCTTTGAGTTCTTCGGATGGAGCCTGTCTGCGGCTCATACGGCCGAGGCCTTCATCGGAGCGTTCGGATTCGCCCTGATCCTCGTCTCCATTCAACGGAGCCAGGTGTGAAGGCAAAAGGAACCGGTCGGTAGAGGGGGCCGCCCAAGCCGATCCTTGCGAGGCTCGGCGCCTTCACGTGGGTCGCCTTCCACGTCCTGAGCCAGCGATGGCCGAGCCCACAATGCCGTCCGGACCTGACCCAATGGATGGAAGGTCTGCACGACGCCGTCAGCGTCCGCCTGGGACGGGCCCTTTCCGGGCGGCTTCCTTCGGGCGATTCGCCCGCGGGAAGTTCGAGGGGCGGCATCATCGGGCGTGCCTCGGTTGTACGGCTCTCCGACTGAGTGTGCGTCTGGTTGCCCATGTACCTCGGGGCCAGACCGGAACCCCCGGCTCCGGATCCGAGCCGAGGCGCCGGCATCGGGAATGTGGTTCGGGGGGGGGGGCGTCCTTAGGTCCGGAAGCGAGCGGGTCGACCCTTCCTTCGGCCCACCCTCCGGGAGAGACGCGCTTTCGCTAGGAGCTTCGCTTCCACGGCGGTGAGGAGTCTCCCAGCGAACGTCTCCGGGTCTTCGCGTCCGAAGACGGCGGACCAGTCGAGGACGTATTCCCCGCTCGTGGCCCCCTCGAGGGCCCGAAGGCCCGCTTTCGTCCGCACTAGCACCGTCTCAAACCCCGCCGGAGATCCGGCCCGGCCAACCGACAGATCGGCCAAGCGATTGGAGTAATCGAGGCAGGAGAGGCAGCTGGAGTCAAAGGCAAGATAGAGATCGTCCAGGTCGATCCGCGCCTCCGTCCCGTCGTAATAACGAACGAGAACATCGTCCGGGACGTCGATGGATTCGATGAGGCGACCCTGGGGACTCACGGCCCTCTCGAAGAAGCCCCTCTTCCACCGGGCGTTGGAGAGGGCGCCGTAGCAGAACTCCCCGATGATGAGCACCACATCTTGACTCGGCGGGACTCCGTTGAGCTGCATCCTCCGGACCATTCGGGTCTGGCAGGGGGTGCTCACGAGAGCCAGGCGAAGGGGCTCCCCCTCGGAGTGCCAGAGGTCTCGCAGGAAGCGCACGGTATGGGGCTTCCGGAATGGATCCCCCCGACGCACATCGACCGGATCGCCTCGACGGATGAGGGCATGACCGGTCGGATTCGTGCCGGGAGACGCGGGGACCACGGCGGCGTCGATTTGTCCGGACTCGAAGAGGTAGGTTAGGATGGAGCGGAGGGTTCCCCGGTCGTCGGGTCGAGGGGCCCACGCGGAGGAGGTCAGGCAGGTCGCTCGTAGGACACGGCCCAGGGGCCCGTCGTGGGTCCCGTATTTGGTCTGGAGGGCCAGATCCAACGCCTCTACCTCCGGACACGACACGTAGCACATGCCAGCCGTTGCGCACTCGGCAGGTGTGTACTCGAAGGTGTCACCGCTGACCGAGGCCGCGTCGCAGCCCTCCCGGGCGCAGGCGTCGAGGCAGATGAGGCAGAAGGTGCACCTTCCGGGACCGTACACTTCCCGCAAAAGGTCCTCGAACGTCTTGGGGGCCTGTCCGGCAGCCCCCTCGGGGGCTCGCACCGCCACGAGGCCGATATTGATGCTGCCCGAACAAGGCCTTTGTGAAAGACTTGTATATGCAGACCTTAAAGTACATAGACCCGCCACGCCTAGGCTGTCACGGAAGGCACCCCATGAGCGCCTCCGCGCTCCCCGACAGCCGGATTACCCTCCACGTCCTGCGGCATCCGCCTACCCCAGGCGCAAGGGCCCGGGAGGCTCGCGAGGTGGCGAGCCCTCGAGGGGTCCTTCGAGAGGGGCTGGAACGCGCCGATCGGGAGCACCGGAACGTCCTCCAGGAGGTGGATGCGGCGTATTATTTCGGGAATGCCACGCCGACCGTTCTCAGAATCCCTCGCCAGACGGCAGATCAGCTCCGCTCGTCTTTGTGCCTCCAAGAGACCGTTTACGGGGTGTGGGGGCCGGAGACGATCCAACATGGCGACGCGCTCTACGAGATCTGGATCCAGCATCAGCTTTGCGGCTAGCCGTCAGACCCCCCGCAGAGCCCGGACCGGACCGTTGTTGCTGTCTGGCTACGCCTTCTTCAGGAGGACCTTCATGTATCCCAGCCCCCCGAGGAGCCCGCCGAGGGCGGCTACGAGGATGAAGACCGCGATGGGGTCGATGGCCCATTCAATGAGGGCGTGCACCTCGCCGAACACCGCGGGAGGCGGTGTCTGCGACGTGAGTAAGTGGGAACCGCCCGAGTACCCTGCGATCATCAGGAGCCATGTCGCCCCGATGGCCCCGGCGTTCATCAGGACGAGGTGCCCCCAGGCAAGGGTCCGGTCGAGCCAGCTCCGGTAGGGGCGACCTCGGACGCTCTCCAGATAGTGATAGAAGAACCCGCTGAGTCCTATCGCCAGGATCAGGATCAGGTATCCGCTGAAGCCCACCAAGAGCCAGGTTCCGACGCTCCCTGCTGCAACGATACGCGAGGGCTGCTGGCCGGTTTCGCCGTAGATGTTGAGGTACATGAAAATCGCCATGATGATGAAGGCCAGCCCCCCTTGGATTATCGCTGCCCAAAGGAATCGGCCGGTCCACACGCCCCTTGGCTCCGTGGTCCCTCCGTTCATGCGATCCGGAGGCCTCAGCAGCAAATAAACACCCCCCCATATTCAGCACGTTCACGAACGCCTCATGGGAGGCGGGGAAGACCCGGGATTTGGGCGCGTCCACTGAGGCTCGCGGGCTCTACTTTCTGAGATGCACCTGAAGCTGCTTCCGGAACTTCGCCATCTTTGGGGTGATAATCGCCCGGCAGTACGGCTGATTGGGATTCCGAAGGTAGTAGTGCTGGTGATACTCCTCGGCCCGGTAGAAGGCGTCGAAGGGGGTGACTTCCGTGACGATGGGATCTTGCCAAACGTCCGGATTGAGCTCCGCAATGACCCGATCGGCGGCGTCCTTCTGGGCCGGTGTGTGGAAGAAGATGGCGGAGCGGTACTGCAGTCCCACGTCGGGGCCCTGTCGGTTGAGGGTCGTGGGGTCGTGGATGGAGAAGAAGACTCTGAAGAGGTCTTCGGACGAGAGGACGGCCGAATCAAAGTGAATCTGGATCGCCTCCGCGTGCCCTGTGGTCCCTGTGCCGACCTGCTGGTACGAGGGATTGACGACGGTCCCGCCCGAGTACCCCACCTCGACGCTTTTGACACCGCGCAGGTCCTCAAAGAGGGGCTGAAGGCACCAAAAGCAACCCCCAGCGAGTGTGGCCGGCTCCAGGCCCTCGTCGTTCATCTGGGATCGTCCTCTCCTCCGTCGCCTTATGGGCCCTAAAGGAGCTCGGCGTTGAGTGTGATCTCGGTTTTCAGCAGGCGCGAGATGGGGCAATTATCCTTCGCCCCCTTGGCGGCCTCTAGAAAGGCCTCGTTTGTCGCACCCGGAACCTTGGCGACCACTTCCAGGTTGATTGAGGTCGTCGTCCATCCCGTCTCGGTCTGCTCGAAATTCAACGTGGCCGTCGTTTCAATGTCCTCCGGCGAGAAGCCCGCGTTGCCGAGGGCGCCCGAAAGGGCCATGGAAAAACAGCTGGCATGGGCCGCGGCCACGAGCTCTTCGGGATTCGTCCCGGGTTCATCCTTGAACCGGGTGGAGAAGGAATAGGGGATCCCCTTCAGGACCCCGCTTTCGGTCGAGAAGGCGCCCTTCCCGTCTCGGAGCCCGCCCATCCATACGGCACTAGCGTGTCGCTTCATTGTACTCCTCGAGGAGACGACATCCGGCCGGTGTCTTCAATGCTTGCCTCTCGCGAGACCTTGCGCTTATAGGTCGAGGGCGAACCCCAGAAACGCCGACCAAGAGTCTCGGCGGCGACCATGCCTTACCTGCGCCCCTTACCTTCTTTATTCAGGGATTCCTCCTCCCGTGTGTGGCGTCCCTGTTGGTCGAGTTCCGGGTGGCGTCGGACGGCTGTCCCCTCGTGCGCCTCACACGCGACTTCGAGAATGTGGAGGTCGAGTACCTAGACATGGCCCGCACCTCGGGGGACGCATTCTTGGAGGTCTTCGAGGTCCGAGGTTCGCGGGCAGGGGCGTTCCGAGACGCCCTGATGACGGCCGAGGGGATCTCTCAGATTCAGGTCAAGGAAGAGGCTTCAGACAGAATTGTGGGCCAAGCGGTCATCGCCCTTCGATGCATCCGGACGGTCCTGGCCCAGGATGGGTGGATGCCCTCAAGGGTGTTGGCGGCGGGAGGCCTGGAGACAATCTCCGTGTCGGTCTCGGACCTAGACGAGGCCCGAGACCTGGTCAATCATGTCCAGGCTCACTACCCGAGTTTTGAGTTGGCAAGGATTACCTCCCAAGGGAGTGGGGGGTTTGCCTTCGGGAAGGCGGGGGGCGGCGGCCTGACGGCGAGGCAGGAGGAGGTGTTGAGGAGAGCCCTCTCCGAGGGCTACTTCGACTCCCGCCGGAGGAAGTCTGCCAAGGAGATTGCAGACGACATGGGTATCGACCGGAGCACCTTCGCGCGCCATCTGCGGGCGGCCATGAGGAAGGTGCTCTCGAACCTGGTGGATTGACTTCGGATGGGTGTGGCGAGGAGGGGTTCACCGCGGGCGGAAACGGCTACTGTCAACCGTCGTGATCACGGCTCGCCAACCCATCCATGATGTGGAGCCGGTCTCCCGAGGGAAAGAGAACGATTCAGGGCCTCAAGAAGGGCTCCAGCGCTTCCGCAAGGGCCCGAATCTTCTCCTCTAAGCTTCCCTGGAGAAAGTGTCGCTTCCGCTCGACGGGCTCCCCTTCCACCAAGTCGTGCACGATGGTGTAGGAACCCTTGAGGCCCACCTCGTCATCCCGCAGGCCGAGCTCCGCGGCGGTCCATACCTTCACCCATCCGGACTTGGCCGCCGCCTCCACCCGGTCAAAATCAGGGAACCGTGGCTCATTGGAGCCCACCACGACAGATACGACGGCAGGCATCTCAGCTTCCAACACCTCGTAGCTAGATCCCAGGGCCCGCCGGGCGATGACGGTGTCTCCCTGGACTCGGACCTCGTCCACGAAGGTGATCTGAGGGACACCGAGCCACTCTGCCAGGCCGGGTGGCACCTGTCCGGTGCTGGCATCGGCGGATTCCTCCCCACAGATTACCAGGTCGTACCCTCCCAGCTTCTGAATGGCCCGGGCCAGGGTGAGAGAGGTTGGGTACGTGTCTGCGCCCGCAAAGAGCCGATCGCTTAGGAGGATCGCCTGGTCGGCTCCCATGCCAAGGCAGAGCTCCAGGTAGTCCTTGAACAGGGGCGGTCCCATGGAGACGAGTGTGACCGTGCCGCCGTGGGTGTCCTTGAGTCCCAGGGCCACCTCGAGGGCGTTCTTGTCTGGGGGGTTCAGCACGTTCTCCGCGCCCGCCCGGTCCAGGGTTCTCGTCTCCGGATTCAGACTGACTTCCTCCGGCTTCGGGACCACCTTCAGGGAGACAACGATACGAGGGGTCATGCCATCCCCATCTTCGCCTTCTCAAGCCTCTCAATGAGGGGCGGCAAGAGTTCGAAGAGGTCCCCGATCACACACACGTCCGCCTCGTCGAAGATCGGGGCGTTCTCGTCCGTGTTGATGGCCACGACGGTACCCACGTCCCTCAGGCCAGAGACGAAGTGGCTGGCGCCGCTCGCTCCGAGGACGATGGCCAGCTTCGACCGCAGGGAGACGCCCGTGGAGCCGACCTGCCTCTCCCGCCCTGCGACGCCGTTGTCTACCAAAGGCCTCGTCACCCCGATGGACGCCTCCAGGAGGGAGGCCAGCTCTTCGAGCAATGCCAGGTCGCCGCCGGTCCCCATGCCCGCTACGAGGGTCCGTTCCGCGGAGCCGATCTCCTCCCGCGGCAGAACACTCCGCTCCACGACGCGGCAGCGGATCTCCTCCGGACGCAGGTCCACGGCGACCGTCTCGATTTGTCCCTTCCTCGTGTCGTCGGGCTCTAGGGGTGCAAAGATGCCCGGGCGCACCGTGGACATCTGGGGTCGCCCGTGCTCGGACTTGATGATGGCCAGGATGCTTCCGCCAAAGCCCGGGACGGCGGACAGTAGGAGGCCCTTCTCCCGGTCCACCTCGAGCCGGGTGGCATTAGCCGTCAGCCCCGTGGAGAGTCGGACAGCCAGCCGGCCGGCCAGATCCCTCCCGTCGTACGTCGCGCCAAAGAGCAGGATGTTGGGCTTCCTCTCCTCGATCAGCTGGGCCATCACCTTCGCGTGACCATCCGTCGTGTATCCCTCCAGGAGGGGATGGTCCACCACGAGGACCTCGTCCGCTCCGTAGCGAATGGCCTCCCTTCCCAGGTCGCCTATCCCGTGACCTAGAATGATGGCCGTGAGGGACTCACCTAGCTCGTCGGCCAGCTCCCGACCCTTACCTAGGAGTTCGTGGCCTACGGGGAGGAGAGTACCCTGCTGCTCCAGGTAGACCCAGAGGCCTCGATGGGCGTCCTCCGGCCACTCTGGTTTCATCCTCACACCGCCTTGGGCCGGGCGAGGAGCTCCATGACATCGACGACCCGGGGTCCCCCCATCCGGCGGGTGCTATCCTCGAAGTTCTGGATGCAGTAGGGGCAAGACGTGGCCAGGAGGGGAATGTCCGCCTCCTTCACCTGTTCGACGCGCTTGTCGGACAGCCGCTCTCCCCCCTCCTCTCGCCACATGCCTCCCCCGCCCCCCCCGCAGCAGAGGGCATTCAGCCGGTTGTCCCGCAACTCCTCGAGCTCTAGGCCGGGCACCGACTCCAGCAGCCTCCTCGGAGGCTCGAAGATTCCATTGGAGCGGCCCAGGTAGCAAGGATCGTGATAGGCCACTCGCGAATTCTTCACCCGGGGGGGCTTCAGGACCCCCTCATCCAGCATGTGCTCCAGGTATTCGGTGTAGTGCAGGACCTCCGCTTCCAGGCCATAGCGGGGATACAGGTTCCGGAACATGTCGAAGCAGTGGGGCGAGATGGCCACGATGGTGGTCGCCCCCGTCCCCGAGAAGGCCTTCACGTTCTTTTCGACGAGTCGCTGTAGGTAGCCCCTCTCGCCGGTCACACGAACGGCGTCCCCGCAGCACCTTTCCCGGCCGCCCAGGATTCCCACGTTCACGCCGGCTCGGCCAAGGACCTGGACCAGGCCTCGGGCCACCCCCTGCAAGCGGGGATCGTAGGACCCTGCACATCCCACGTACAGGAGGACGTCCACGCCCTCGGCAGCGTCCCGCACCTTCAGCCCATCGGCCCACCTGGCCCGCTCGGATCGGGGGTCGTTCCACGGGTTCCCCTCCTCCAGCGTCGACCACAGGAGCCTGTTCATCTCCGGCGGAACCGCCCTGGCCTTGAAGGCCAGGGATCGTAGGCCCATGATGGCCTCCACGATGTGGACGTCCCGGGGGCAGCGCACTTCGCAGGAGCGGCAGGCGCTGCACATCCAGATATCCTCCATCCCGTCTCCCCGGCCCAGCTGGGCCCGCCGGAGAATCTTACGGGCGGAGAGGGGACGGTCCAGGTAGGATAGGAAGGGACAAGACGCCGTGCAGGTCCCACACTGGTAGCAGGGATTCATGGCCCCCGCCGTAATCTCGTACACGCTCTGCCACAGCTCGTCGTCCAGCTCCACGACGGCCTCGGTCATCATTCCCCTCCCCCCGCGACCTCGGCTTCGGCACCGGCAGCCTCGAGCTCCTGGATCTGCGCGTGCAGCTGCCGCATCCGTTCGGCGAACAGCTTCCCCTCCGAGGCGGTGAACCAGCCCAGCTCGAGCTTCTGGGGGTCGTACCCCCTGGCCTCTACCTTCTTCTTCCACCGGCGGAACCGCTTTTCTGTCTCGTAGTTGGCCGTCAGGTAGTGGCAGTCGCCGAGGTGGCAGCCACTGATCATGACCGCCCCGGCGGCCCGTTCGAAGGCCCGGAGGATGAACTTCTCCGAGACGCGACCGGAGCACATGGTCCGGATGATGCGGGAGGACGGTGGGTACTGGAACTTGGCAATGCCCGCCATGTCCGCCCCGGCGTAGGAACACCAGTTGCAGGCGAAGACCACCGCCTTCTCCTCGGGGTTCTCCTCCGTCGCGGCGTCGATCTGGGCTAGGATCTGTTCGTCCGTGAACCCAGGCATCGTGATGGCGTCCACGGGACAGGCCGCGGCGCAGGTGCCGCATCCCGTGCAGGCCGCATTCACCACCACGGCGGGCTCCTTCAGGGGAGCGATGATGGCGCTGTAGGGGCAGACCTTGGCGCAAAGGGTGCAGCCGGTGCACGCCTCGGCATCCACGATGGCCGTCAGGGGTTCCATCTCCACCTCATCCCGGGCCAGGAGAACGGACGCCTTGCACGCCGCGCCTAGACCCTGGGAGATGGATTCCCCCACGTCCTTGGGACCCTGGCAGGAACCGGCCAGGTACACCCCCTGGACCGCGGCCTCCATGGGTCCCAGCTTGGGGTGGCTCTCCAGGAGGAAGCCGTCTTGCCCGACGGCCAGCTTAAGCTGCTCTTCTACCGCCCCGGCCGCAGGGGGGTCTAGGCCAACGACCAGGACGAGCTTGTCCGAGGGAATGGCCACGTCCTCGTCCGACAGCGTGTCATGGAGCAGGAGGCGGCCGTCCTCCCACGCGACTTGCTCCTCCGTGATCTCCTCATCCGAGATTCGGAAGAACTGGACGCCCCACCGGGCGGCCTCCTCGTAGAGTTCCTCGGCGTGGCGGCTGTAGGTCCGGATGTCCCTGGAGACCACGCGGACCCTCTTTCCCGCCTTACGCAGGCGGAGCGCCTGCTGAATCATGGACTGACAGCAATATCGGGAGCAGCCTTTGTCCCCCTGGCGCGAGCCGATGCACCCCAAGAAGGTGACCTTCTCGGCCTCCATATCCGGGATGCTCTCCTCCAGCTCCAGGTTGGTGATGACCCGGGCATCCTTCCCGTATCCAAGGGTCTCAGGGACGAAGGGGGTGGCCCCCGTGGCCATCACGATGCCTCCCACGTTCAGGCTCTCGCCGTCGGTGAGGGTGACGTGGAAGTTGCCCACGAAGCCGCTCACCACCTCGACCTCCGTGCCAAGATGCACCCGCACCCCGGCCTGGGCTACCTGCCGTCTCTTCTCCCGCAGGACCTCCTGGGCAGAGAGGTCGATGCCCGACACGTGGTCGAGCCTCCGGACTATGCCCCCAAGCTGCAGCTCCCGCTCGACCAGGTGGGTCTCAAGGCCTTGATCCGCCAGCGCAGCAGCGGCGCTCATGCCAGCCACACCTCCTCCGACCACTAGGGCCCCACGGACCACCTTCTGCCGGACCTTCGCCAACGGCTGGAGGCGCCTGGCCTTCTCCACCGCCATCCTCACGAGGTCCTTGGCCTTCTCCGTCGCCGCCTCAGGCTCCTTCTTGTGGACCCACGAGTCCTGGTTCCGGATGTTCGCCATTTCCAGCAGGTAGGGGTTCAGCCCCGCTCGCCCGCACGCCTTCATGAAGGAGGGCCCGTGGGTCTTCGGGGAGCACGCTGCCACCACAATCCGGGTGAGTTTCTCCTCCCGGATGGTCTCGGTGATCTGCCTCAGCGTGTTGGCGGAGCAGGAAAACATCTGTTGCTGTGAATGGGCAACTCCGTCCAGGCCTCGCCCGGACTCCACGACCTCCGGCACGTTCACGGTGCCCGCGATATTGGACCCGCAGTTGCAGACGAAGACGCCCACCCTCGGGTCCCCGGAGACGTCGATGGGCTCCACGGCCTCGGGGACGGGCCAGGATCGCGTCTCGATGTAGCTCAGGGCACTGGCTGCGGCGCCGCTGGCTTCCGCCACGCTGTCTGGGATGTCCTTGGGACCGGAAGCGCAGCCGGCGACATAGATTCCATCCCGGGTCGTCCTCTCTAGGCTACCGTCTGCCCCGACGGTCCGAATGAAGCCGTCGGCGTCGACCTCCACCCCGAGGACGGAGGCCAGGTTCCCCATCCCCCTCGACGGCAGCAGGGCCGGGGCGAGGACCACCATGTCAAAATTCTCCTCTCGGACCGAGCCCGCCACTGTGTCCTCGTAACGCACTCGGACCCCCCCGTCGTTGCCTTGGATCCAGGAGGGCCTCCCGCGAATGTATTGGACGCCCTCCTCCTGGGTGCGGTGGAAGAAGTCGTCGAAGCCCTTGCCATAGGCCCGGATGTCCATGTAGAGGACTGTGACGTCCTCAATCCCGTGGTCCACGGCCTGGACGGCCTCCTTAATCGAGTACATGCAACAGACCCGAGAGCAGTAGTGGCAGAACCGCTGGTCCCGGGAGCCCACGCATAGGACGAACAGGAGGCGATGGGGATGCGCCCCGTCGCTGGGTTTCACCAGCTCCCCCGCCGTCGGGCCGGAGGCGTTCAGGAGTCGCTCGAACTCCATGGAGGTGAGGACATCGGGGTGCTCCCCGTAGCCGTATTCCGGCAGGTTTCGCGGGTCGAAGAGGTCGAACCCTGTGGTAATGATGACGGCGGCCGCTTCGCGGACGTGGCGGGTGGCGGGCTTCATGTTGAAGTCGATGCACTTCGGAAGGCAAGCCACCACACACCGATCGCACGGCAGGTAGTTGGGTGGTTCGTTGAGACACGCTTCGATGTCGATGGTGTAGGCGCCTGGTTCCGCCTGTTCGAAGGGCGTGTAGATGGCCTTCCTGGCACCCACACCCACGTCGAACTCGTTGGGGAGGATCTGGGGGCACACCGGAACGCAGTCGTCGCAGCGCGTGCACTCGTCGCCGACGTAGCGCGCCCTTTGATCGATGGTCACGGTGAACTCCCCAGCGCGGCCCCCTATCCCCGCAACCTCCGACAGCGGGAGGACCTCGATGTTCTCGTTCTGGATGATCTCGCTGATCTTCGGGGCCTCGATGCATATGGAGCAGTCCAGCGTGGGGAAGTTCTTGTCCAGGGCGGCCATCTTCCCGCCGATGGAGGGGGTCCGTTCCACCAGGGTCACCCGACAGCCGGCGTCCGCCAGGTCGAGAGAGGCCTCGATGCCGGCGATGCCTCCGCCGATGACGACGACCCGGTTCTCCATCAGCTGGCACCTCCTCTAGCCAGCTCCCCGCCCTTGCGGAAAGCCTCCTCGTTGAGCTGCTCAGTACCCTTGGGAACGCTGTCCAGAATCGCCTTCTGAGCGGCCTCCCGGGTCACGACGTCGGTGAGTTCCACCAGGGCCCCGATCATGACGATGTTGGCCACGACCTTCCTTCCCAGCTCTTCGGCGGCCTTGAGGGCCGGAATGAAGCTGGTCTTCCTCTTCCATTCCCTCGTCGGGTGGACCAGCCCCTTCTCAAACAGGGCCCGGCCATCCGGCCTCAATGTCTCGTGGAACCGGTCGAAACCGTCCTGGGCCATGGCGAGGAAGACGTCAGGCTTATCCACTATGGGGTAGCGAATCTCCTTCTCGCTGATGACGAGGTCAGCCTTGGACCAGCCCCCCATCTTCTCCGGGCCGTAGTCCTCCGTCAGGACGGCGGACCCCTGGTCGTACAGGACAGCGGCCCGGCCAAGGATCTTGCCCGCGGTGATGATACCCTGGCCGCCGAAGCCTGCCATGCGAATTTCCGTTCTCAGGGCAACCCCTCCCGGACCTTCTGCAGGAGTTTGCGCTTCCCGACATCATAGGAAGGCCGTTCCACATCCACGAAGTTGCCAACGACGATGGGGTCCCCCCGTCGCATGGTAATCCCTACCTCCCTCAGGTCGGCGTCGTGGTCGACGACGGCGCCCTCACGGAAGTGGGTCATCTCGTCCATGGCGTCCGCAAACCGGTTCTTCCGGCCGAAGCCGATGGGGCAGGGGGAGATGATCTCCACGAATGCGAAGCCTTCCACCTCGAAGGCCCTCTGGATGGCCTCCTTCAGCTGGCGGACATGGAGGGTGGTCCAGCGAGCCACGAAGGGGGCCCCGCAGGCCGCGGCCAGCAGGGGCATGTTGAAGGCCTGCTCGAAGTTGCCGTAAGGGGTGGTCGTCGTCCGGGCGGCGTACGGTGTCGTGGCACCGAACTGCCCGCCCGTCATCCCGTAGTTGAAGTTGTTCACGAACAGGATGTTGAGGTCCAGGTTGCGGCGGGCCGTGTGGATGAAGTGGTTGCCTCCGATGGTGATTAGATCTCCATCGCCCGAGAAGACGGTCACCTCGAGCTCTGGCTTCATCAGCTTGAGGCCCGTGGCGAAGGGAATGGGCCTTCCGTGGGTGGTGTGGTAAGAGTCGATATTGACATAGCCGGCCACACGTCCGCTGCAGCCGATACCCGATACCACGACGTGCTTGTCCAGAGGCGTGTCGGACACCTTCATGGCCTCCACGTAGCACCGGAGGGCGTTGCCCAGGCCACAGCCCGGGCACCAGATGTGGGGGAATCTCTCCCTCCGAAGCAGGACATCTCCCGGATGGCGATCCGTGATCGTAGCGGCGTTCAAGTGACCACTTTCCTCAAACCACGCAGAATCTCATTCGGATGGAAAATGCGCCCTCCCGGGAGCCCCAGGTGGTGCACCGGGCACTCGGCCTGCTCCGTCACGGGATGCACCATCTGGCCCATGTTGACCTCGGCCACCAGGATTGCGTCGACCTGCTCTGAAAGCCGGCGGACAGGTGTCCGGGGGAAGGGCCACGGAGTGACGAGGCGCAACATGCCCGCCTTGATCCCCTCCTTCCGGGCCGCCTGGACCGCCTCCCAACCGGGCCCGGCGGTGGAGCCGTAGATCACCAACCCCACCTCGGCGTCGTCCACCAGTCGTTCCTCGACCTCGACAATCTTCTCCTCGTTCTCCCGGATCTTCCGCACCAGCCGGGGGACGAGGGCCTCCTGACCCGGGACGTTCGTTTCCGGGTAGCCGGCGTCACTGTGGGTGAGGCCCGTCATGTGCAATCGGTAGCCCGTTCCCGCCAGGGCCATGGGTGGGACCAGGTACGAGCTGTCAAAGGGCAAATACTCCTCCGCGGGGACGTCAGGGATGGGACGGTACACCGTCTCAATCTCCTCCTCCGGCGGAATGACCAGTTTCGTCGTCATCTGGGCGATGATCTGGTCGGCCATCACCAGGACGGGAATGCGATATGTCTCCGCCGCGTTGAAGGCCTTGATGGCGAAATCGAACATCTCCTGGACCGTGCTTGGGGCGTAGGCCACGATCTCGTAGTCCCCGTGGGAGCCCCAACGGGCCTGCATCATGTCCCCTTGGGAGGTCAGAGTCGGCAGGCCTGTGCTCGGACCGCCCCGCTGAACGTCCACGATGACGCAGGGGGTCTCGAGCATGGATGCCAGGCCGATGTGCTCCATCATCAGGGACAGGCCGGGGCCGGAGGTGGCGGTCATGGCCTTCGCCCCCCCGCAGGAGGCTCCTATGACGGCGGCTAGGCTCCCGATCTCATCCTCCATCTGGATGTACTCGCCGCCCACCAGGGGAAGCCTCTGGGAGGCCCTCTCGGCGATTTCCGAGGAGGGCGTGATGGGGTACCCGGCGTAGAACCGGCAACCGGCCGCGATGGCGCCCTCCATCACGGCTACGTCGCCTTTGACGAAATGCTCGCCCGTTAACACGGGCCTGGAATCAAGCAACGGCTTCCACCTCCAAGGTGTAGATGGCAAATTCCGGACACACGTCACGACACATCCCGCAGTCGACGCATCCGTCCTCCATTCCTTCCTTCACCTTCGGGTAGCGGTAGCCCTTCTCGTTGACCTCGTCGCTCTTCTCCAGAACGTCCACAGGACAGAGCTCCCAGCAGAAGGCGCACTCCTTGCACCGGTTGGGGAGAACGTAGACCCTCCCCCGGGGGGCGGCGAACCGTTCGACATCGACCGGGGTGCGCAGGGACCTCAGGTAGAGAGACTCCCGGGAGACGGCCTGGAACTTCGGGCGTGGGAAGGTCTCCGCCAAGACAGACGGCTCCACCTGGCCGTTCTCCTTCTCCACAGGTTCGGACGGCTTGGCCATCAGGTGCTGCCCGATGTCCTCCAGGTGTACGTCCCCAAACAGGGCATGAGCCTCCTCCATCATCGACCGGAGGACCTCCTCCCGGATGTCCTGGTATTCGTAGACGTAGCGGAAGCGCCCCCTGAACTCCTTCTTCCGACGGCCGATGACCCCGCGGGCGTGCAGGCGGTCGAGGACCGTGCTCACGGTGGCGTAAGTGACCTGCGTCCCGGAGTCACCCAGTGCCTCCTTCACTCGCCGGGTCGGCGCACTTCGAAGGTTCCGGAGGACACCCAGAATGCGTGTCTCGAGGGGGCCCAGTCTCACGGTTCGAACCTCGGACAACTGTAATAGTACATCTATCCGTAAAGCCAGTCTGCAACTATGCTGGGGCTATTTGAGGAGCTCCGATAGCAGACCGAGAACGTCTATCTTAAGGGTGGTCTGCGGGGGGAGGGAAAGTGCTTCGCTGGGGTGCATGCCACGGGGCAACCTCAGGGCCGCACGAGGGTGGATGGCAACGAGGTTCAGTCGAACTGGAGGGTTTCCCCGAGGGCCGTCCGGAGCAGGTCCGCGTGCTCGGGGTAGCCCTCCTCGTCGGTCAAGGAGAATGCCTCCTTGCCGGTGGCGGTCTCCATCTCCAGCGTGCCCGTGGCGACGATATCGGGATCGTCCATCCTCGCGCTCTGGACTTCGGCGTACGGGATGTCGTAGTTCAACTTGTGAGCGCCAAGCACGGCCTCCGGCGCCTGCTGGGAGAGCTTCTCGGTTCTCCTCTTGGCCCGTGCTTTCGCCATGAGGATTCCCCCGACCTCAAACGCCGCTCCCAGCCCTGCCTTCCCCACATTCGCGACGATGATCCTCTCCGACGTGACCACGAGGCTCCAGTGTCTCCGTCCGCTCCGGACGCCGCCAATGACTCCTAGAGTCTTCTCGCTCATCGGAACCCTCCGTGGGTCTCCGGGTCCCTGTCCCCGGAGGGAACTCGGGCCGATCAAACGGGCCCTCCCCTCTTCAAGGTTGAGCAATTACCACGGGGAAGTCTACGGCGGCGAACAGGCGGCACAAACACGCTCGTGCGGCGAGGCCGAAGGTCCTTTTGAAGGTAGAAGTGGGCTCAGCCGGATTCGAACCGGCGACCTTCGCTGTGTGAGAGCGACGTCATAACCGCTAGACCATGAGCCCGCCGTTGCGAATCAGGCCTTGGCGATAAATCCCTTTGGCCGTCGATGTATGAACGTCACTCTTAAGGGGAACCCTCGGCATGGCCAGCGGAAGGCCATGGCCAAGACGGATGCACGGGATTCCCCCAGGAAGGAGGTGCGAAACGCGCTGGAGGACCGGGGGTACGCGCTCCGTCTCACGTCAAAGCGGACGGGCGAGACGATTACCGCCAAGGTGGAGCTCGAGAGCCTGGAGGACGGAAAGTCCCTCATGAAGCTCGTCGCCTCCGGCCGAATCGAAGACATCGACCTGTTGATCGGTTTCGACTTGGAGGAGGAAGATCTTTGGAACTTCGTGATGCGGCTGATGAGTCTCTGGGAAGCCATGAAGGGTTCTGTGGGTGTGGAACTGGATACGACCGAGTAGCCCGCATTGTTTTATAGCGACCCCCGGCTAAGCGAGATGGCCAATGGACTCTTCTAACGTGCTCACGGCGCTCGAAGAGCTCGAAAAGTGGCGTGCTCGTCGCGTCAAGATTGAGAAGCGTCTCGTTGCCATTAGACGCGAGCGGTGGGCCATGGAGCGGGAACTGGAAGCAGTAGGCCAGCGTCTCTCCGGGCTCGCAGGCGCCCTCTTCCGCCCCGAGGAGCGCGGTGTCGACGCTCACCTCCTTCCGCCGTTCCGTTTTGAGAGGTGACCGTGAGCGCGACGAGGATGTGGGACGACTACCGCCAGCTTCTCCGGCGCCGCAAGGATCTCCATCAGGCGATCGAGGACTTGGACGACGAGGAGGCGCTTCTTCTCGAGGAAATGGTCCAGGTGGACGGGCAGGTCGCCTACTACGTCTCGCTCGCCAGGGACATGAAGAAGGCTCTGGACCCGCCGGGCCTCGGGAAGCTGTTGCGCTCATTGAGGAAGGCCTGAAGGCGGACCAAGGGCGACGGACTGCGGGGACCCGACATGGAGCTTCGGACCGTTTGGTTGGAGGGGAACGTGGTCAAGCTCATCGATCAGCGCCTCCTCCCCGGGGAATACCGGGTTTTTGAGGCCCGAGATCACAAGGAGGTGGGGTTCGCCATCGCGGAGATGGTCGTTCGAGGCGCCCCCGCCATCGGAGCGACCGCAGCCTACGGCATGGCGCAAGCCTCTCTGCAGGGCAGGGACCTGGAGGAGGTGGCGGCGTACCTGCGTGCGACCCGACCCACGGGGCACGACCTCTTCTTTGCTGTGGACTACATGCTCGAGGCAGCCGGGAAGGGCCGGGACCTGGTTGAAGCAGCGGAGGCCTATGCAGAGGACAGCCTGGAGCGATGCCGGGCGATGGGCCAGCATGGTCTCTCCCTGATGAAGGACGGCGTCAGAGTCCTGACCCACTGCAACGCGGGCGCCCTGGCTACGGTCGGATACGGTACGGCTCTCGCACCCATTCGTGCGGCAAAGGAGGCGGGCCGCCACGTGTTTGTCTTTGTCGACGAGACCCGGCCCCGACTCCAGGGAGCGAAACTCACGGCCTGGGAGCTGGAACGGGAAGGGATCGAGCATGCGGTCATCACCGACAACGCCGCCGGCCTCTTCATGGCACGGGGCGAGGTGGACCTGGTCATTACGGGGGCCGATCGCATTGCGGCGAACGGCGACGTAGCGAACAAGATCGGGACCTACGAGAAAGCGGTTCTCGCTAAGGAGAACGGGATTCCCTTCTACGTGGCCGCTCCCGTGAGCACCTTCGACTTCGGATTGGCCAGCGGGAAGGACATTCCCATCGAAGAGCGAGCGGAGGAGGAGGTTCGCGAGATCGGGAGGGAGGCCCTGACGCCCTCCGGAAGCCCCGTGCGAAACCCCGCCTTCGACGTCACGCCGGCGCGCTACGTCACCGGCTACATTACCGAGTGCGGCATCCTTCGGTCCGAGAATCTCCACACCTTGCAGGACGAGGTCGTCGGGGGAAGGGGTAAGTAAAGCCGCCCTCTTCGAATGGGGATTCGCATGGTTCTGACCAGCAGCGCCGTCAGCCACATTTGGTTCTTGGTGGAAGACCTAGACGCCGCGATTCGATTCTTCGGGGATGTCCTCGGGTTCCGTCTCCTCGAGGCCCGTCCCAAGGCTGCCCGGTTCGATGCGAATAACCTCACCATCGGTCTCTACCAGGTGGAGGACGGGGAGGGTGCATCCCCCATCGTAACCTTTCGGATCGAGCACGGGATGGAGGGCTTTCACGCCTTCCTTCGCGAGAAGGGTGTCAAGACCAAGGCCGTGGACATGGACTTCATCGGCAAGGTCCTGGCCGTGGAGGACCCCGACGGGCACCTGCTGTGGGTCCACCAGCCCAAGAGCGAATAGGCTATGTAGCGCACGCCCGATGAGCGGGTGTGCTTCTCCATTCCACCTGGTTCGGCACCTTCCTCCTGGAGAAAGGGGAGATCGTGGAGTCTCGTCCGTACCCCCAGGACCCCGAGATTCTAGCCACCAACATGTTGCAGGTGGAAGAGGGGAAGCTGTTGCGGCAGGAGCGACAGATTGTAGAGGGACTCGACGAGTTCTCTGTCACCGAAGGTCGACTCGAGCGGCTCGGGGGCACCCACACGACAGAGCCCGCCCCCTTCCTCGACCCGGCGGATTTCGGCTTCGATGTCGGTCTCCTACGGGAGGCCATGATCGCCCTGGGGAAGCGGCGGCTGCGCAGGGCAGTCGAGCCCGCGGACCACGTCATCCAGGGGATTCGCACGCTGGACGACGTGACCCGAGCACGGGACCTCCTCACGGAGCGCCTTCGTGACTGGTACGCACTCCACTTTCCCGAGCTCTCGCGGATGGTGGACATTGCCCGGTTCACCGACCTCGTGGCCGAGCGGGGGCACCGGGACAAGATGCCCGTCGACGCCGTGGATTCCGTGGGTGCGGAGATCGAGACGAAGGACCTGCAGGCCGTCCAGGATCTCGCGACCAGCCTCCGTGCCCTCCAGCGGGAACGGGCGAGTCTAGAAGCATACGTGGAGACGCGGATGCGAGAGCTCGCCCCCAACGTGGCCCACTTGGCGGGCCCCCTCGTGGGCGCGCGACTCATCGCCTTGACCGGCGGACTCGAAGAGCTCGCGCGGAAGCCATCCAGCACGATCCAGCTCCTCGGCGCCGAGAAGGCCTTGTTTCGGCACCTTCGGAAGGGTTCGAAGCCCCCGAAGCACGGGGTTCTCTTTCAGCATCCCTGGGTCCACGATGCCCCCCCCTGGCAGCGGGGCCCCATCGCCCGCGCCCTTGCGGGAAAGATCGCCATCGGGGCTCGGGCGGACGCCTACACCGGTCGCTTCCTCGGCGAAGAGCTCCGACAGGAGGTGGCGGCCACCGTGGAGGAGGCCAAGAGGACCCACACGAGACCGGTCCCCCGCCGCGAAGGAAGGGGACGCCCCCGGAAGGGCCGGCGGAGATAAACCCTCATAAACCCCCACCTCCTAATTCCTCCATGGGTTCGAAGCCGACCGACGTTAGCGATACCGAGCTCGAGGAGCTCGTGCGTTCCGGGTCTGGGGTCGTCGTGGACTTTTGGGCGCCGTGGTGCCAGCCCTGCAAGTTCGTCTCGCCGGTCGTGGAGAAACTGGCCGGCCGATACGGCGACGGCATCGAATTCGTGAAAGTGAACATCGACGACAACCCCGACTCCGCCACGAAGTACCAGATCATGGGCGTCCCCACTCTCCTGTTCTTCAAGGACGGCGACGTCGCGGAGCGGATAGTAGGCGTGGTGCCAGAGGACCGGGTCGAGCGGAGTGTGCAGCAGCTCCTTTCGTAGTCGGTCGCCTACTCCGTGTCCGCCTCTCGCAGCTCTCTCCGCAGAACCTTCCCGACGAGGGTGATCGGCAGTTCGTCCCGGAACTCCACCGCGGTCGGCACGCTGTGCTTGGCCATGTTCTTGGCTAGGTAGTCGAGGACCTCCTGCTCGGAGACCTTTCCTCTGTACTCCTCACGGAGCGTCACAAAGGCCTTGGGCACCTCTCCCTTGAACTCGTCCGGTACGCCGATAACCGCCGCTTGCTCCACGGCCTCGTGTTCGAAGAGGACTTCTTCGATGTCCCGCGGGTAGACGTTCTGGCCGCCGACGATGATCATATCCTTCTTCCGGTCGACGATGTGGAAATAGCCATCCTCGTCCATCTTGGCGATGTCCCCCGTGTAGAACCAGCCGTCCCGGAGGACGCGGGCCGTGTCATCCGGTTTCTCCCAGTAGCCCTTCATGACCTGTGGACCGCGAATGACGAGCTCGCCGATGTCTCCGACGGGCATCTCCTGGGTCCCCGTCTCGATGTCCATGATCTTGGCATCCGTGTCGGGAACGGGGATGCCGATGGAGCCGAACCGGACCTTCGCCAGGTCGTCCATAGGATTGGCGTGGGTGATGGGACTGGTCTCGGTGAGCCCATATCCCTCGACGATCATCGCCCCCGTGGCCTCCTGCCATTCCCGGGCCACTTCCTGGGGCAACGGGGCCGCACCGGAAACGCAGTACTGGATGGATCGGAGATCGTACTTCGTGAGGTTCGGGTCGCTCAGGAGGGCCACGTACAAGGTAGGGACCCCCGGGAAGTGGGTGGGCTTGTGCTTCTGGATCGCCTTGAGCGTGTCCTTCTTGTGGAATTGGGGCAGGAGGATGATGGCCGCCCCGTTGTGGATGGCCACGTTCATGCAGACGGTCATCGCGTAGGTGTGGAAGAATGGGAGAACGGCCAAGACACGGCCTTCGTCCCCCATGTAGCTGATGGCGCTCCCCTGGAGCGCGTTGGAGACCTGGTTGTAGTGGGTCAGCATCACTCCTTTCGGGACGCCGGTGGTCCCGCCCGTGTAGAGGAGCAGGGCCAGGTCCTCTCGGGGGTCGATTTCCACTGGTTGAAGCTCCCCCTCTGCGGCCTCGAGCTCATCCAGAAACCGGGTGGTGCCCGGGAACTGGCGGGGCTGGGCCTTCTTGAGGAAGGCGAGCCTTGCGAGGAGGCGGGGCATATAGTCCGTGATGCTGGTCAGGATGACCCGCTCCAGTGGGCTGTCTTGCCGCACATTGTGGACGGGGCCGTAAACCAGGTCCAAGGCAATCATGATCTTCGCGCCGCAGTCGTCGAGCTGGGCTTTGATCTCCCGCTCGACGTAGGTCGGGTTGAAGGGGACCGTGACGCCTCCCGCCTTCAGGATGCCGAAGTGCGAGATGAGAAACTGCGGGCAGTTGGGAAGGAAGAGAGCCACACGGTCCCCCTTCCGCACGCCGAGCTCCTGGAGTCGGACCGCCATTCTGTCAGAGAGGGCGTCCAGCTCCCCGTAGGTCATCTCGCGGTTGAAGAAAATCGTCGCGATGGCGTTCGGGACCCGGGCTGCGGTGTCCTGGAGGAGCCGATACAACGGCATCTCCTCGTAAGTCAGCGTCTCCGGGACGCCCTCTGGCCATGCGTCTACCCAAGGTCGATCCTTGGCCTCTGCCATGCTACATCCCCCCGCGGAGGCGAAAACGGGAGGTCGGCTATTAAACCATTGCTCCGGCCCCCTTCGGCCCAAATCCTCTTCTAGACCACGTGTCTGGGAAGGCGAACAGGTGACGGGTTGGAGGGGAGGGTGGGCGGAGATCAAGGTCGTTTTCGGGCGGCTTTCAACTGGAACATCTCGCTCCTCATTTTCGGTGGCGTCATTATCAGTGTCCCCATCGGGTTCCTTCTCGTTTCTCTCCCGGTCTACCTCGAGCGGCTCCCTACCTTCGAGACAGAGTTAACGCTCATCGGGGTGGTGATGGCAGCCACCGGGGTCACGGCCGTCGCACTAATGGTTCCGGTTGGGCTGATGGCCGACCGTTTCGGCCGAAGGCGGGTTCTCACTCTCGGCGGTCTCTCGGCCTCCCTTTCCCTGTTCCTCCTGGGCTTTGCTGATTCCTTCTTGGGAGTGCTCGTGTACGCGATCCTCTTCGGCGTGGCCGAGGCATTCTACTTCACCACCTGGAATGCCCTCCTTGCGGATGCGAGCTCGGAGCGGACCCGAACGACGGTCTTCGGGGTGAGCTTCACCGCGAGTGCCATTGGAATGGCGGCAGGCACGCTCATAGGAGTCTTCGCCGACGGAGCCGTGTTGATGGGCGCCACACCGCAGGCCGCCTACCAGCCCCTGTTCCTCCTTCTGGGGGGCCTGCTTCTCGCGGTCCCCGCGCTCATTCCCCTCCTGCGGTTGCCTCGCCGGGAGAAGGCAAAAGAAAGGGGGTTCCTCCCTGCGGAATCGCGTCGCGTGATTGCCCGGTTCTTCGCGGCGAACATCCTCATCGGTTTCGGGGCCGGGATCATCGTCCCGCTCTTCTCGCTCTGGTTCGTTTTCCAGTTCGGCGTGGGAGAGGCCTTCACGGGGCCCTTGTTCGCCGTCTCGATGGTGGTGAACGCGGCGGCCTTCCTCATCGCCCCGTCCATCGCAAAGCGGGTCGGTTTGATCCGATCTGTCGTTGCCCTCCAGGCCGCGGCGACCCTCGTGCTCTTCCTCATTCCCGCCGCCGCCGCCTTGGGCGCCCTCGCCCTCCTGGTGGTCTCTGTCCTCTTTGTGGTTCGCAACGCCCTGATGAACATGACGTGGCCCGTCCTCACCTCGTTCCTCATGGGCGCCGTGGATGTGAATGCCCGGTCCGCCGCCAGCGCGGTCACGGCGGTGTCCTTCCGTCTCCCCTTTGCGCTCAGCGCGATTCTGGGGGCCTATCTGCTGACCGTGGACCTCGCCCTTCCCTTCTACCTGACGGGCATCCTATACGCCGTTGGAACGGTCGCATTCTGGGCGTTTTTCCGAGACTACAACACATCGAGTACGGATTCCGATGGTGCGTAGCGCAACGGTCCACCCTCGGAACGCACGTCGCGGTCTGCGCGTCCTGGGGCGGACCGACTAGTAGGGTGGGTCCCGGTAGGGCCTGGGCCTCTCCGGCTTCTCCACCTCCCGCCGAAGGACCTCCATGAGCTGTTTCTGACGGATCTTGTCGAATCCGATGTAGAAGAGAAGCAGCCCCACGATCACGGTGGCGATGGACCCGCTCAGGAAGAAAGCACGTCCTACCTCGTCGCCAAGGGTGAGGGCGATGAGCGCCTGCGTCACCTCGGGGAAGCCCGCCAGGATCACGGAGAGCCCGCCTCCGAGAATGAAAAGGAACCCTAGCATGGCGAGGAAGAGGCCGGTCTTGAAGCTGATGCGTGCCCGGATCTCTTCCATGGGGCGCTCCCGATTCGTCAGCGTCCGGGAGTTCAGATAAGCGTTTGGTCCCCGTTATCAAGGTTCGGAGACCTCCGCCCGTCCGCCGGCGAAAGGGTTATATTGCGGTGCGGTCAGGCGTGGCCATGGCCTGGGAGCAGGCAGAAGTGCGCAGCCTGAAGCCCAACCGCTATGTCCTGATTGGGGACGAGCCCTGCCGGATCATCAGCATCACGACGAGCAAGCCAGGGAAGCACGGTGAGGCCAAGGCCAGGATCGAGTGCTTCGGGCTGTTCGACAACCAGAAGCGTAGCATCGTTCACCCAGTCACTCACAAGGTGCGCGTGCCGATGATCGATCGACGAAGGGCCCAAGTGCTCTCGCTTCAAGGAGGCGAAGTGCAACTCATGGACCTCGAGACCTACGAGACCTTTACGCTGCCCGTGCCGGCGGACTTCGAAGGCAAGCTCGAGCCGAGCCAGAACCTACAGTACATGGTGGCCATGGGACGCCCCAAACTGCTCAGCAGGCCGTAGGCATGGGCGTGGAGACCCTTCTCTTCGCCGATGCGGGCCCTCGGGACGGGGCCCAGGCCGCCATCTACGGGGTTCCCTACGATGGAACCGCCTCCTTTCGGTCCGGGGCCCGGCTCGGTCCGAACGCGATTCGCCAAGCCTCTTACAATTTCGAGACATACCATCTGGATCTCGGGGTGGACCTGGAAGGGGCGCGGTTCGCCGATTGGGGCAACTTGGAAGAGTTCGGCAGCTCGGTGGCGATGGTCAAGGGCGTGGCCCGGCATGCGGCGGACCTGGCCACGCAGGGCCTGTTCGCCCTCGCCCTGGGTGGGGAGCATTCCCTGACGCCCCCGTGCGTTCAGGCCCTCGACCGACCCGCCTTTGTGGTGCTGGACGCCCACATGGATTTCCGGGATACTTACCTCGACGATCCCAACAGCCACGCTTGCGTGACACGGCGGGTGGCGGACCACCTGGGCGCCGACCATGCCGTCGTTCTCGGGGTCCGATCCGCTTCCAAGGAGGAGAAGGAGGCGGCTGATCGCCTCGGCCTCCGCACCGTGACCGCGTCTCGCATTCGCGAGAAGGGAATCGAGGCCGCGCTGAGCGTTGTGGAAGAGTTGCCAGATCGGGTTTACCTCAGTCTCGATATGGACGCGATTGACCCCGCCTATGCGCCGGCCGTCGGGAACCCAGAGCCTTTTGGCCTGACCCCACTGGAAGTCCAGGGGGTGATTCAGGCGTTGAGGGAGAGGATTATCGGGTTCGACGTCACCGAGGTCAGTCCGCCGTGGGACCACGGACAGACGGCCGCATTGGCCGCTCGCATGATCCGGGAGGTCCTTGCCCAGCTCCGTCTCGCGGGGAGAATCTGACGAGGGCGGTCCACCGCGTCTAGCGATACCCCGCGACCTCTGAGTTCGGATCGAAGAGCCGCTCGACGTCGAACTGTTTGATCTCCCCCTCCAGCCGGCGGTCCAGCTCGCTCTTTCGGCGGCGAATCTCTTCGAGATTCTGGTCTTTTTCGGCAAGGGCGTGTCGGAGTTGCTCCATCTCGTTCGGGATCGTGGGGTCGATGTGCAGGCCCGCGACGGTCAAGATGGAGATGGTGTTCATGGCGATGTCGAGTTCCAGTTTGGTCCGCTCGCGGAGTCCGTGGCCGATCACGCTCTGGCTCACTTTGTCCAGGAATTCCTTGTGCCCCTGGAGCATCGTGAGGATGCGCTGCACTCGTTCCCCCAGCTGGAGCAGGTAATCCTCGAGCCGGAGGACGGAGTCATCCATCTCTGCCAGAATGCCGCGATCTCCAATTCTGGCCCGTGGTCCGAGGCCGAGGGCCTCCCAGAGGACCGCCTCTCCCTTCTTCCGTCTCGCCATCTCCTTGGAGAGATCCTGCTGCCCACGGTGGTCCTTGTCTAGCTTGAGGAGAAACCGTTCCAGCTTCCCCTCGAGCCGCCTAAAGTCCTTCTCGAGGGCGAACACGCGCTCCTCAACCTTGCCCCGCACCACGTCCCTCGCTCCACCCGGCCCGTTATGAGGATTTGTTTCTGGATATCACTGTTGAGAGCGAAGGGATAAATACATGAAATCGCATTACATGTAATTATGACAGCCGATGACAAGGACCGAGGCGACGAGGTCGAGACCGAAGAGGAGATTGAAGTCGAAGTGCAAGACGAGTCCGACGAAGCACGGGAGCGTTTCATCGACTCCCTCCGGGACCGACTTCGCCATTCCATCGAGGCCATCGTGGAGGCCGCCTTCCGAGAGGCCGGTCAGGTTCGTGGACGAGCCGGGGTCTGGAAGCACCGGCTGGACCACGAGATGGACCGCGTGCGGGAGGACGTGAGTCGCGCAATCCATGCCGCACGGGTCGGGTTCACCCCACTCGACCTCAAGATCGTCAAGCGGGGTCTGCGGGGGCGACGGAACACGCTCATGACGCGGGTGAAGGACGAAGACGCCCGGCGGATCGATCTTCTCGTCGAGGGGGGCATCTTCAACAGCCGGTCCGAGGGCGCCGCCTTCCTCATCCACGCGGGGTTGGAGTCGCGGCGCGACCTCATCGACAAGGTCGAGGCCACGGCCCAGAAGATTGCGGAGCTGAAGGGCAGGCTGCGCAAGGAATTCTCCGAAGACTGAGGGCAGGCCACGGTCACAAGTGCCCAGTTGCCTTAAGAGCGGGAACAGGGTAGTCGCGGCCGAGGCCCGGGAGCATGCCGGAAATCATCATTCGAACGGAGAAGCTCTCCAAAAACTTCGTCAGCAAGGACCGCAAGGGCTTCCGAAGCAAGAAGAAGAAGGTTGAGGCCCTGAAGGACGTCGACTTGGAGATCGAGGAGGGCGAAATCTTCGGTCTCTTGGGCCCCAACGGCGCCGGGAAGACGACCTTGATCAAGTGCCTCACTACGCTCCTCATCCCCACAAGCGGCCGGGCGTGGGTCAACGGTTTCGACATCCTCACCCAGGACAACCTCGTCCGGGCGTCGCTGGGCACGATGCTGATGGGGGAGCGCGGCCTCTACTGGAAGCTGACCGGGCGGGAGAACCTCGACTACTTCGGGGCCCTATATCACGTGCCGAAGAAAGTTCGAAGACGGCGAATCGAAGAGCTGAAGGAGCTCCTGGAGCTGGAGGAGTTCCTCGACCGGTCGGTGGAAACCTATTCCTCCGGCCAGAAAATGATTCTCGCCTTCGCAAAGGCCCTGATCAACGAGGCACCCATCCTCATTCTGGACGAGCCCACGGTCACCATGGACGTGCCCACGGCCCGGAAGCTCCGGAGGATCGTCATGGACCTCAACGAGCGAGGGCACACGATCCTGTACACCACCCACCTGATGCAAGAGGCGGAAGAGCTGTGCGATCGGGTGGCCATCATCGACCACGGCGAAATCATCGCCCATGGCACCCCGGACGCGCTCAAGGCCTCCCTGGTCACCGAGGAGACCATCACCCTGGAGGGCGTCATCCCGCAGAAAGTCACCGAGGACATTCGGTCCATCACCGGCGTCAAGGCGGCTACCGTCACATCGGAGGAGGACGGGCGTACCTCCGTCTCCATCGTTACCGAGGACAGCCGCCTGCTGCTACCCAAGATCATCGAGAAAGTCGTCGGAAACGGCGCCACGGTGGACTTCATCAAACCCCACGAGGTGACCCTAGAGGACGTCTTCATCGCGAAGACGGGCCGGGCCCTGAACGTGGACACCCGGGTCGTGGCAGAGCGGGAGGGGGGGCCCAGTGGCCGTTGAGAAGCTCGGCCTCACCCGGATGTCGAGACGCTCCAACCTGGACATCGTCTGGACTGTCTTCAAGGCCCGAATCCTGATCATCTCCCGCTACCGCGGCTCCCTGTTCCTGGAAACCCTCATCCCTCTCGTCTTCGCCGCCCTTCCCATCCTCATCGGGCTGTCCGTGGCCGGAGGAGATGCTGCCGCCTCGGCCAACTTCAATCGCCAGGTCGGAACCCCTGACTACCGTCTCTACATGCTCCTCGGGGCCGTGACCTTCGTCGTCGTCTCCATCATGCTCTGGATCGTGGGGTTCTGGATCCGGCGGGAGATGGAGATGGGGACGCTGGAAGCCATGTACCTCGCCCCGGCGAAGCGCCTCTACCTCGTGTCGGGCATCGCCACCTATGCCTTCCTCCGGAGCCTCATTGCCTTCGCGATCGCCCTCGGTGTCGGCTCCCTCGTCTTCGGGGTGAACCCGTTCCAGGGCGAAATCGCGCTGGCGACAGCCTTCCTCTTCGTGGGCCTCATCCCCCTCTGGGGTCTGGCCTTCCTCTTCGGCGCCTTCATCCTGAAGGTCAAGGAGGCCAACAGCGTCGTCAACAGCGCCCAGTGGGTCGTCTCCTTCTTCATGGGCGTCTTCTTCCCCATTGCCTTCTTCCCGCCGTTCCTCCAGTGGGTGGCCCTGAGCTTTCCGCCGACGTGGATGAACAACGGCGTGCGGGCGGCCCTGCAGGACCTGGCCTTCTTCTTCGGGACCTGGTACTTCGACCTGGCCGTGCTCTTCGTGTTCGCCGCGGTGGTCCCCTTCCTGGGGTACAGCTTCTTCCTGCGGACGGAACACCACATGAAGAAGAACGAGGGGGTGGGGCAGTATTGATGGCTCATCGCGGCTTCGGCCTCGCCCGCGTGGGCCTCCTTCAGCGCCTGTCCACCTTCCTGACGATGTCCAAGAAGACCATCATGGAGTTCTCCCGGTACCCCGTGGCTTTCGTCGCCACCTTCGCGCAAGTCTTCCTTATCATCCTCATGTTCCTCTTCGCGGCGTTCGCCTTCACCACGCCCGGAAGCGAGCTGGCCCAGGGGAGGCAGATCGCGGGTGTGATGGTCTACGGGCTGATCATCCAGCTTTTCCTCTCCTTCACCCTCTGGGAAGTGGGCTTCTCAGTTCGCGAAGAGCAGATCCGGGGGACCCTGGAGTCCCTCTACATGTCCCCCGCAAGCCGATTCGGCAGCCTGATTTCCCGGATCTTTGCCATCCTCCTCTGGACCTCCGTCATGGCCGTGTTCGCGGTCCTCCTGGTGTCCCTCTTGGTGAACGGCCTCCCCACGGCCAATTTCCTCCTCGCCATGGTCGTCCTTCTCTTCACGATCTTCGGCCTTATGGGACTCGGGCTGCTCATGGCGGCCATCACGATTCGGCTGAAGGAGAGCGCCCAATTTCTGGTGAGTTTCCTCCAGTTCTTCTTCATCATCTTCGCGGCCATGTTCTTCCCCTTCGGGGTCCTCCCCGACGTCATGGTGGACTACGTGAGCCGCTACCTCCCGGTGGCCTACTCCGTGGACGCCTTTCGTTCCCTTCTCCTCGGCCTCCCCGCCGGCTTCCCCGAACTGCTTCCCCTTACCCAGGAGATCCTCATCATCGTCCTTTTTGGCATTCTGGCCCCGCCCGTCAGCTACCTTCTCTACAAGGAGGTGGAACGCCGCGCGCGGATCCAGGGGACCCTGGGGGAGTACTGAGCCGTCCCCATGCGGGTGGAGGCCGTCACGGCCGATCGGCCTGACTTCATGCGCTTCCTGACGGAGGACCTCGTTCGCAACGCCTTCGCGCTGTACGACCTGGAGGAGGAGGGGGACCGAGTGCAGTGCTTCGCGGCTGTGGAGGGCGACTCCTTCCGGGGATACCTTCTGGCCTGGCACGGACGCCAATATCCCAATGTCATCGTCACGGGGGACGAAGAGGCCGCAGAGGCCATGCTGCCTCAGGCGCCTCCCAGCCCGTGTACCTTTCTCCTGGTCCCAGGCTTGGTGGCGGCAGTGGAGGAGAGACGCGAGATCAGCGCGCGGCGCATGATGGACTTCATGTTCGTGGAGGCGACATCGTTTGGCCCCGCCGACATGCAGGATGCCGAACGGTTGGGGGAGAAGGACGCCGATGCCTTAGAGGCCCTGTATCGAGACGCCACCGAAGAGCCGAGGGCGTGGGGCCAATGGGCCGAGCAGGGGCTTGCCTACGGCCTCCGCGACGGAGGACGGCTCGTCGCCGCGGCCGGCACCCACTTCGTCTCCCGCGGTCGTAGCCTGATTGGGGGTGTCTACACCTCCCCCGACTTTCGAAGACGCGGAAGCGCGGCGGCCGTCACCTCGGCAGTGACCCGCGACGCCCTGCAGCAGAGCGACCAGGTGGGCCTCATGGTGGTCTCGACCAACGCCGCCGCCATCGGACTCTACGAGAAACTGGGCTACCAGAGGGGGGTCCGATGGGCCTGGTTGGACAGCGGCACCGGCCACGTGCCCCTCGCGTAACGGCACGCTTTCGGCCGCATCACGTCGTGATCTCGACCACGGTTCCGGAGATGCGGGCCCGAACGAGGAAGGCGGTCCTCACCAGAAGGGCCAACCAGCGAGAGGTCGATGTGGCCTCCTTCGCCAAATCCCTCATCCCACGACGAAACTCCTTCCAGGTGATGGGTCGCACCGATCCGCGTTGGGTCTGACCGCCGCGGGTGAGGCGGATACTAGGAGATACCAGGATGTTCCTCAGCCAATCGGATTGCCGACCATAGCTCGAGACGACGAACATCCGATGGGAACTCACGGGGTAAACGGGAAGGACCACTCGATGGGACCGACCCGTCTTGCGGCCTCGCGTTTCAAGCGTGATGAACGAGTTGAAGCCTGAACCCGTTACGAACCTGAGAAGCCTTCGATTGAGGGTACGGGAGATACGGCGAGGGATCCCGAAGCGCCGCGCCATGGTTCAGCCATAAACATGACTCGGCCTGGATAAGGGGGCTGACCCAGCCATGGTGTGCCATTCACCTACTTCCCTTGGAAAACGATATTAGGATACTGGCCTTGTAGCATACGAAGCAGACATGGGGAGAGAGTGGACAGGCCCTCTGGAGAAACTGGACGACTACCGGTACCGCATTCCACAGTCCTACAAGGACGAAATGCGGGCACCGGGCGTTATCTACGCAGACGCGAGACTCATTCAGAACGTCGTGAAGGACTTCGCTCTGGAGCAGGTGGCCAACGTGGCAACGATGCCAGGCATCCAGAAGGCCTCCATGGCGATGCCGGACATTCACTGGGGCTATGGGTTCCCGATCGGAGGCGTTGCAGCCTTTGACAGCGAGGAGGGCGTCATTTCACCGGGCGGCGTGGGATTCGATATTTCATGCGGCGTGCGTCTTGTCCGAACAGACCTAGACCGAAAGACCATCGAGCAGGAACTGCACCCTCTCGTCGACACCCTCTTCAAGAATGTCCCAAGCGGCGTCGGTTCCCGGGGGAAGCTACGTCTCTCCCGGGCCGAGCTCAAGGATGTCCTCTCCGTCGGGGCACGTTGGGGTGTGGAGAACGGCTACGGCTGGGAGGAGGACTTGGACGCGCTGGAGGAAGGCGGCTCATTCGGCCTGGCGGATCCAGAGCTGGTCAGCCAAAAGGCCTTGGCTCGCGGCATGCCCCAGCTCGGGACCCTGGGGGCCGGGAACCACTTTGTGGAGATACAGTACGTGGAGGAGATTCGGAACCCCAAAGCTGCGAAGACGATGGGGATTGACCGCGAAGGCCAGGTCTGCGTCATGGTCCACACGGGCTCTCGAGGCTACGGCCACCAGGTGGCCACCGACTACATCCGACTCCACGAACAGGCCGTCAGGAAGTACGGTATCGAACTGCCGGATCGCCAGCTAGCCGCCGCACCTGTCCAGTCTCAGGAGGGGCAGGATTACCACCACGCGATGTATACGGGCGCGAACTTCGCCTTCGCGAACCGGCAGATCATTACCCATTGGATGCGAGAGTCGTTTGAGGCCGTTCTCGGGGAGCCTGCCGAGGACTTGGGGATGCGGATCGTCTACGATGTCAGCCACAACATGGCGAAGCTCGAGGAGCACCAACTCGACGGGGGCCGGAGGGAGGTCTTCGTCCACCGCAAAGGGGCCACGCGCGCCTTTCCACCAGGCCACGCCGAGGTGCCCTCCCAATACAGCGACATCGGCCAGCCCGTCCTCATTCCCGGTAGCATGGGGACCCACTCCTTCGTCCTCGTTGGCACGGAAGGTGCCATGGAACAGACCTTTGGCTCCACGTGCCACGGGGCGGGGCGGATTATGTCCCGCAAGGCGGCCGCGCGGAAGTGGCGGGCCAATCAGGTCCAGCAGGATCTCGCCCGCCAGGGTATCTACGCCCACTCCGCCAGCTGGAAGGGGCTGGTCGAGGAGGCCCCCGGGGCCTACAAGGACGTCGAGAACGTGGTGGAGGTCTGTCAGGGCGCCGGAATCTCCGACATCGTAGTGAAGCTGACGCCGATGGGTGTCGTGAAGGGGTGACGTGCAGGTCTCCGTCTTGCCCGCGGGAGACGTGGAGAAGAACGTCCTCGAGGCTCTTGATGCAGACCTGCGCCGAGCCGGAGTAGGGGTGACTACCCTCCCGTCCCAGGGGGTTCCTGGAGCGGCCCACAACCCGGAGCGAGACCAGTATCGCGCTCCCGAGCTCTTGAAGATGGGGCGACGGGCCCACGGGGAGCACGTACTCGTGGTGACGGAGGTCGACCTCTACGTCGACCCTCTGAATTTCGTCTTCGGACAAGCCGACGTCGGGGGGCAGGCCGCTGTTATCTCTCTCCACAGGCTGTCGCCTGACGATTCCCGTCTCTTCCGTTTCCGCGCGTTGAAAGAGGCCCTCCACGAACTTGGTCACAACGTGGGTCTCGATCACTGCCCGGAGGCGACCTGCGTGATGCACTTCTCCAACGAGCTGGCGGACACGGATCGGAAGGGACCCAATCTCTGTCCTGACTGCGTCGAACGAGTGGGGGGCGAGCCCCCCTGGCGCGTACCCGCTTAGTCGGACTTCGCGAAAGCCAGCATCATCGCGGCGGTCGCCTTGATTCCTCTCCGTGCATCCTCCAGACGGATGTTCTCGTTGGGGGCGTGGGCTTTGCTTCCCGCATGTCCCACCCCTGGCCCGGCGGCCGAGGGCGTGCCCAGACTCGTGTAATAGTAGGTGGACGACGAGCCCAGGGACCACGGGAAGATGTCGGGTTCGTCATCGTAGGCTGCTTGGTAGCCACGCAGAAGAGCTTGACCGATCCGGGAGGAGAGGGGGGTGGTCGCGGGTTCGAAGGTGCCGTGGCTCTTGACCTCGATGTCCTCGAAGCCCCCTGCCTTCAGGTGGGCCTTCATGGCCTTGAGCACGTCTTTCGGAGGCTGGCCGGGTAGCAGGCGGAAGTCCAGCTTTGCCTTCGCATAGGCCGGGTTGATGGTTTTCGATCCGTCGCCGATGTAGCCCGCGTAGAAGCCATCGATGTTGCACGTGTTCCCGTACACCATGTGCTGGAGCCGAGCCCACTGTGTGTCCCCGCCCAATACTTCCACGGCCCCGTATGTCTTCATGAAGTCCTCCGGGTCGTACCGGTTCCGCTTAAGGTAGGCAAGTTCCTCCTCCGTTGGGCGGTGAGCGTTGTCGTAGAATCCGGGGATGAGAATCTTCCCGTTCTCGTCCCGGAGGGTTCGGAGGGCCGCGATGAGGCGCCACGCTGGGTTCGGGATGGAAACGGCGAAGGAGGAGTGCTGGTCGACGGCGGCCTTCCTCACAGTAAGCTCCACGTAGAGGATGCCCTTGGACCCCAGTCGCAGGATCGGAGTCCCTTCCGCGGTATGGTCGCTCCCCTCGATGGTCGCCCCGTCGGCCTCAAAGAGGTCTTGGTGCCGCTTCCAGAAGGCGTTGAGGTGAGGGCTGGACACCTCCTCCTCCCCCTCGATCATGAACCGAAGGCGCAGGGGCAAATCCCCGCGCGCGTCTTGGATGGCCGCCTGCGCGATGGCCTGAGAGAGGGCGTTCCCCTTCGTGTCCGACGATCCACGAGCGTAGAACACGCCCTCACGGACCACGGGGTCGAAGGGGTCTGACTTCCACTCGTCTATGGGCTCCTCCGGCTGCACGTCGTAGTGGTTGTAGAGGCACAATATGGGGCCCGTAGATCCCGCCTCCCCCACAACCAGGTTTGGGCCGTTCGGCACCGGCATTTCCCGCGCGCTGATCCCCCACTTCTCCAGGAGCTCCCGGGTGGCCCGGCCGCCCTCCTTGAACCCCTCCCCACTGGCGCTGACGGTCCGGACGGCGCAGTAGTCCGTCAAGTCCGTTACGAAATCGCCAAAGTGTTCGTCGATGAATTGAAAGACCCGCCTCCTCTCCTCCTCTCCCATGCGGGCAGTGATGGAGATTCGCGCTAAAGGGTTTCCGTCGTCCACCTAGCGCCGGGCCATGAAGAGGGTCAAGAGCAGCGAGGCCAGCAGGGCCAGGACGAGGCCGTAGGCAAAGGTCGCCGCCGGCGTGACGATCCACAGGAAGACCTTGCTCGGCTGAGCCCCTCAGGCCTCGGTGATCTTGATGGCCTCGACGGGGCAGACGGCCTCGCACGCCATACAGTCGATGCAGTCGGCCTCCCGTGTGGGATCCGCCTTCTTTTCGGATTCCGGGTGACCGGGCGTGTCCACCCACTCGAAGACATCGGTGGGGCAGACCGGGATGCACGCGCCATCCTCGATGCAGAGGTCGAAATCCACGGCCACGTGGGTTCCATGGATGCCGAGCTTTTCCGGGGGCTCCAACGGCCCCCAGACATCGTGGTCGGAGTGTTGCTCGACCACTTCCCGGGTGTTCATGAAGTCCGGATCGATGGCCATGCGAAGTTCATATTTCGGCGTAGACATAAACCTATCCCATTGCGAGGTTTTGTCCGATACTGGTCGAGCCCATCCCCGAGGCGGAGCCCTTCCGAGAGGTTTTATGAGGCGGACCCGCCCTTCGGGAGGACAGAGGGGTAAGTTGGGAAGGAGCCTGCGGGTGGACCTGACTTGGTCCCCCCCGAGGAGCCACGAGGAGATCAAGAAGGAGCGGGGGAGGGGGCCTCCTGGCCTCTACCTCATCATCGCCGGGAAGCGGATTGCGGGCAAGTGGAACGAGGGGACCTTCCGACTCCTCGACATCGGCCAGGCCGATGACGTTCACCTTCGAATCGGCGCCCACGAGCGAGAAGACTGTTGGCATCCCCGTGCCCGTGGGAGCTCCTTGTTGGTGAAGATCGCGGAGGTTCCGGAGGACGAATACGATGAGACGGACCGTCGGGCCTTGGTGTGCTGCCTCCGTGTTGCCGAGCGTCCCCCTTGCGGAGACGAGTGCAGGGACGGCTACCACCGAGCCGAGTCGGTGGAGATTTCGAGTGGGGGCGAAATGGCGCCTCTGAAGTCGCGTTACGCCTGTTAGCCCTCGACCCGCCGCCCCCGCACTGGGGGGCTTCCCACAATGTTGAAGGCTGCACGTCGGATACCCCGTGCGTGCTGTCCGTCCAGGAGATGCGCGTTCTCGATGCCAACCTGGAGTACCACGGAGTCTCCATCGAGACCCTCATGGAGCGGGCCGGCAAGGGAATCGCGAAGGTCCTGCTGGAACGGATGGAGGCGGAGGGGGCGCGTGTCCTTATCCTCTCCGGAACCGGGAACAACGCGGGGGACGGTTTCGTGGCGGCCCGCTTCCTGAAGGACCAGGCGCAGGTCACGGTGGCCCTCGCAAAGCCCCGTGAAGCGACTTCCAAGGGGCCTGCCCAGGTGAACTTGGGTCGGTTGCCCCCCGAGGTCAAGCTGGTCGAGCCCCCCCTCGAGGCCGTTGCGCTGGTGGACGGGGCTGACATCCTGGTGGACGGGCTTATGGGGACTGGGATCCAGGGAGCCTTGCGCGAACCCTACCGAGCCCTTGTCGAGGCGATGAACGCCTCAGGGAAACCCATCCTCTCCATCGACATGCCCAGCGGCCTCGGCTCCGATCGGGTCGTGTCGCCCACGGTAACCGTGGCCCTGCACCGGATCAAGGAGGGCATGGACTCGGCGACGAGCGGGGATGTGGTGGTTGTGGACATCGGCATCACGGCGGAGTTGGAGCGGATGATTGGACCGGGGGAGCTCCTCTACTACCCTCGCCCGGGCGCGGACGCGCACAAGGGGGACAGCGGTCGCGTTCTCGTAGTGGCAGGAGGTCCCTTCACGGGGGCGCCTTCCCTTTCGGCCATGGCGGCTTATCGAATGGGAACGGATGTGGTACACGTGGCGACACCAACCCGGAGCGCCCCCATCGTATCCGCCTTCAGCCCAACGCTCATCGTCCACCCTCTCTCGAGCGACAGACTGGTGCCGGAAGACGTTCCGGTTCTCCTCGAGCTCGCCGGGGGGATGGATGCCGTGATCATCGGACCCGGCCTGGGTCGAGACGAGGCCACCCTCGAGGCGGTGCGGCGTTTCCTTCGGGAACTGGACAAGCCTGTGTCCGTGGATGCCGACGGCATCACGGCCGTCGCCGGCGACCTGACGTCTGTCCAGGGGAAGAGTGGCGTCATCACCCCCCACGTCCAGGAGTTCTATCGCCTGTCGGGGGTCGAATTGGCCGACCGAGAGGAGGAGCGGCTGGAGCAGGTCGCTTCCTTCGCCAAAGAGTTGGGGCTCACGGTTCTCCAGAAGGGCCGCCACGATATCGTCTCGGACGGGCGTTCGACGAAGGTGAACGTCACGGGGAATCCCGGCATGACCGTCGGGGGGACGGGGGATGTCTTGGCCGGTCTCGTCGGCGCACTGCTAGGGAAGGGAGTGGAGCCCTTTAACGCGGCCCGGATCGCCGCCTTCGCGAATGGCTTTGCGGGAGACATCGCGTTCCGGGAGTTGAGCTACGGGATGACGGCAACGGACCTGCTGGACCGGATCCCGGCCGTCCTGATCGAGTTCGTCTAGTACCCGGTGACCTCCGCGAGGACGTCCTTGCCGTTGAGGGTAACCGGATAGGTCTGCAGAGGGAAGCTGGGCGGGGCCTTGACGACCTCCCCGGTCTTGATGTTGAACTGACCTCCTCCGCCCGGGCAGGTGACGACCTCTCCGTCCAGGGTCCCACCATCCAAGCGGGTCCAGTCGTACGTGCACGTGCCGTCCAGCGCATAGACCTCCCCGGCCTTCAGGACCACGATGTAGTCGCAGCCTAGAATCTCGACGTAGAGGATCTTCCCCTCCTCCAACTGCGGGAGTTCACAGAGCCTGACGAGTTCCCCCATGCGGCCCTCACCATTCGAACCGCATTCTTAAGCGTTCTCAAGACGCCCCGGGGGCGTGCTGTGGGCCTCATCCCCGGCCCCGACCCGCCTCCTGTGTGACGCCTCCATAGATTTTTTATACGGACTGCCTCATTGACGCCGCTCCGAAGGGATGGGATAGCTTATGGAATCACTCGCAAAGGATGCTATCGGCTTTGAGTCGGAAGACCTTACCCCCCCGGTTCCCAGTTCCGACGACATAGAGGCGAACGAGGAGCTGGAGGAGGTCCTGGCCTCCCTCAAGACCCGCATCAAGATCGTGGGGATCGGGGGCGCGGGATGTAACACCGTCTCCCGGATCGTGGAAGAAGGGGTGACGGGCGGGGAACTCTACGCGGTCAACACGGACGCCCAACACCTCCTTCACACGAAGTCCCCTCACAAACTCCTCCTGGGCAAGCGCCTCACCCGGGGCCTCGGTGCCGGCTCGCTCCCGCACGTGGGGGGCCAGGCGGCAAAGGAGAGTGAGGAAGAACTCCGGCAGGCCTTGGCCGAGTCGGACATGGTGTTCGTCACCTGCGGGCTGGGGGGCGGCACGGGAACGGGAGCCATCGGGACCGTGGCACAGATCGCCCGGGAGATGGGAGCCCTGACCGTGGCCGTCGTCACGATGCCCTTCACCGGCGAAGGCCGCATTCGGGCCGAGAACGCGGAGTGGGGGCTGGAGAAGCTGCGGGAGAACGCCGACACCGTGATCGCCATCCCCAACGACCGGCTGTTGGAGTTGGTCCCACGCCTTTCCCTCAACGCCGCCTTCAAGGTCGCCGACGAAGTCCTCATGCGCTCCATCAAAGGCATCACGGAACTGGTGACGAAGCCCGGCATGGTCAACCTTGACTTCAACGACATCAAGACCATCATGAAGGGCGGTGGCGTCGCCATGATCGGGCTCGGGGAGAGCCAGGCAACGGGGGAGGAACGTGCCGTCGAGGCCATCGACGAGGCGATCAACTCCCCGCTCCTGGAAGTCGACATCTCTTCTTCCACGGGCGTCTTAGTCAACGTGGTGGGCGGTGAGGACATGAGCGTCTCCGAGGCCGAGCGCGTCGCGGAAGAGGTTCAGACCCGCGTCAGCCCCAACGCCCGCATCATCTGGGGTGCCACCGTGGACCCCAGTCTCCGTCACGTGCTGCGCATCATGCTCGTCGCGACCGGCGTGAGGTCGAAGCAGATCCTGGGCCGCAAGACCGCCCAGGAGGTCAAGGAGAAGCTGGGCATCGACTTTGTGGGGTAGCGCTCATGGGGGTTTTCGCGGAAGCCCTCGCCTTTCGCCAGGAAGACCACGTCCTCGCGCAGACTCCGCCCTCGGCCGATGACGAGCTGGAGACGGTTCTTCGGGGTCTCCGAACCACGATCAAGATTGTGGGCATCGGCGGCGCCGGCAGCAACACGATCAGCCGGACCGTCCAGGCGGGCGTGGAGGGGGCGGACCTCTATGCGGCCAACACGGACGCCCAACACCTGCTTCACATCCGGGCCCCGAACAAGATTCTCCTGGGCCGCAACACAACCCGGGGGCTTGGGGCAGGCGCCCTACCCCACGTGGGCGAGGAAGCCACTCGGGAGGCGGAACCCCAGATTCGCGCCCTCATGGAGGGGGTCGACATCGCGTTCATCACCTGCGGTGAAGGCGGGGGGACGGGCACCGGCGGAGCTCCGGTGGTGGCCCGGGTCGCCAAGGAGATGGGGGCTCTCACCGTCGCCATCTGTACGCTCCCGTTCCGAGCGGAAGGCCTCACCCGGATGGAAAATGCGGAGTGGGGGCTGGAGAAGCTCCGGCGGTACGCGGACACGCTCATCACGATTCCCAATGACCGCCTCCTGGAACTGGTGCCCCGGCTCCCCCTGGCCGCGGCCTTCAAGGTCGCCGATGAGGTCCTCATGCGTTCCATCAAGGGCATCTCCGAGATCGTCACTCGACCCGGCCTCGTCAACCTTGACTTCAACGACATCCGAACGGTCATGGGTGACGGCGGCGTGGCCATGATGGGGATGGGGGAGAGCAACACCGAGGCGCGGGCCGAAGAGGCGGTGGAACAGGCCATCAACTCCCCCCTCTTGGAGGTCGACGTCAGCGGGGCCTCCGCAGCCTTGGTGAACGTCACCGGGGGGATGGACATGAGCGTCTACGAAGCGGAGCGGGTGGCGGAGTACGTTCAGGAGCGGATCAGCCCCGACGCAAGGATTATATGGGGCGCGAGGGTTGATAACAGCCTGGAGCACAGCCTGAGGGTCATGGTGGTCCTCACCGGCGTGAAGAGCCGGCAGATCCTGGGCCCGGCCCGGGAGGCCGACCCGCACGCACCCCCTGTCGACTTTGTGCGTTAGGCTGGTTGAACGCGGATGGACATCGTAGATCGCGCGTGGGAATTCCAAAAGCGCATCGAGGAGCGAGCGAAGCGGCTCGGTCGAGGGAAGTACGGCCGGGTCCTGAGGATGGCTCGGAAGCCCACCTCGGACGAATTCGGCAAGACCCTCCAGATTACCGGCGTCGGCCTCCTCCTGCTCGGGGGTCTCGGTTTCATCATTTTCCTTATGGCGACGGAACTCCCGAAGCTGTTGCAGGGCCTATTCCCGTAGGGGGGATGGCGTTGGGCCTGTTCGAAGAATCCCGTCCTGAAGAAGTGCCCAAGGAGGCCAAGGAAGAGCCCATCGTGGTCAAGCACGGGCTCCATGTCGACCTTCGGGAGGGGGAGGCGAAGGCGATCGTCACGGCGGGGGTGAGCGTGGACTTCCCCCTCGTGTTGGAGAATGTGGGAAACCGGAACGAAGTCGCGATCTTCAAGGTGGATCTCGTCGCCGGATCGGACGTCTCGGAGCCCTCGGACTGGATCGTAATGGTCTCCGGCGTCGAGAAGAAAGTCTGGGATCTCACCTTCACGGGCGTGTACGAGAAGGAGATGAAGCTGGCCAAAGGGGCCTCCAAGGAGGTGGGCCTTTCCGTGACTGCCCCCCGCGGGGCTCACTACGGGGACCGCCTCAACGTCATCGTCACCGTCACCTCTCAGGCAGACCCCGCAGTTTCCGACTCCATCGCCCTCTCGACGGGCACGAAACAGGCCGTCATGGCGGTGAAGACCTCCATCGGCTACGAGCGGGCGGTGGCGGATTCCATCGCATCCCGGGCGAAGTCGGGGGACGTGGGGGTCTACTCCATCCTCTCCCCGACCACCATGCGGGGCTACGTCTTCGTCGAGGTGATGAATGCGGAGAAACTCCAGCAGATGGTCAAGGGCATCCGACGCGCGCGTGGTCTCGTCCAGGGGGACACGAGCGTGGACGAGATCGACCACTTCCTCGAGCCCAAGCCCCTCGTCTCCGGGATCATGGAAGGGAACATCGTGGAGCTCATTTCCGGTCCCTTCAAGGGGGAGAAGGCCCGGGTCATGCATATCGACGAGGCCAAGGAGGAGATTACCGTGGAGCTCTTTGAGGCCATGGTCCCCATCCCCGTGACGATTCGCGGAGACAACGTCCGGGTCTTGGAGAAGGAGACGAGTTAGGTGGAGACCATCGACGTCCTCGTGGAGGGCGGCAAGGCCACGGCCGGTCCGCCCCTTGGCCCCGCCCTGGGCCCTCTCGGCCTAAACATCCTCCAAGTTGTGGAGGCTGTAAACGAACGGACCGCCGCCTTCGACGGGATGAAGGTCCCCGTGAGGATTCTTGTGGATTCGACAGGCGGCACCTTCGATTTGGAGGTCGGCACCCCTACGACCTCCGCTCTGCTGCTGAAGGAGGCAGGCCTGGATAAGGGGTCAGGGAATCCTCGGACCGAAAAGGTGGGCAATCTTAGCCTGGGGCAGGTCGTAAAGGTCGCTGGGATGAAGGCCGACGAGACCCTGGGCGCAGACCTGAAGGGAAAGACCCTGGAGGTCTTGGGATCTTGCGTCTCCCTTGGGGTCACCGTGGAGGACAAGGAGCCTCAAGACATTCAAGCCGAGGTGAAAGAAGGCCTCCACGATGGGCGTCTTAAGGAGTGACGGGGAGAGGCCCCGCAGTCCTCAAGGCGCTGAGCCCTCCGAACCCAGGAGTGCGGCACCGACGGAACCTTCGCCAAAAGCTTATTATCGTCTCCTCGCTAGTTCCTTGACCCTGTAGGAGGCGCAGGCCGCAGGGACTACAGAGGGATCGCCGTGGCGGAACAGGTGCTCGTCAAAGGCATTGAGCAGGCCTTGGAACGGGCGAAACCCCGAAATTTCAACGAGAGCGTCGAAGTCGCCATCAACCTGAGAGACATTGACCTGAGCGTTCCCTCGAATCGCATCGAGGAGGAGGTCGTTCTTCCTCGTGGCCGCGGCCGGGACGTGAAGGTAGCGGTCTTCGCAAGCGGGGAAATGGCCGTCAAGGCACGGGACGCAGCCGACCTCATCATCGCTCCGGAAGACATCGAGACCCTGGCCGACGACAAGGCCCGGGCCAAGGACTTGGCCCAGACCCACGACTTCTTCGTCGCGGAGGCTCCCCTCATGCCCGCTATCGGAAGACGCCTGGGAACCGTCTTGGGGCCTCGAGGGAAGATGCCCCGTCCCCTCCCGCCCGGCAGCGATCCCGTCCGGGTCATTCGGAACCTGAAACGAGCCGTGCGCCTGCGGTCCAAGGATCGTCCTACCTTCCACGCCG
>JAUVFR010000019.1 GCA_030594205.1 Methanobacteriota archaeon | reverse complement strand
CCCGGCCGTGCTCGCGGGGGCGTTGCCCGGGATCTGGGTGGGACTTCGCTTGGCGAAGCGCGCTCGCTGGAGGATCAACCACGAATGGCCCCGGCTCTCCCTTTCTCCCGTGGCCCCGTCTTGGTTTTTGGCGATCTTCCTCGTGTGGGCTCTCGCTGCCCACCTGCGCCTTTTCCCCCTCTCGGGAGCGGTGAGTGTGCCTCCTCCCACCGACCCGTTAGTCTACGCCTGGGACGTCGCAAGACACCTTGCCTGGCCTCTCCTTACCATTGCCATTACCTCCCTCGGCTTCTGGGTGTACAGCACCAGGAACCTCGTCCTCAAGACGATGCACGAAGAATCCGTCCGGCAGAGCAAAACGAAGGATCCTCCGGACCCGGATGCCTTGTACAAGGACGCGCGGCGTCTCGCCTATCCGAGAGTGATCGCCTACTCTGCTTTTCCACTTATTGCTCTGTGGCAGGGGGCGATCCTTACAGAGTGGGTCTTTCGCTGGCCTGGCCTTGGACTTATCTTCGTGGCGGCCACGCGGGTATTTGACCTTCCGGTCTTCATTGCCGTAACCATAACCTATGCGATGCTCTTCGCATTGACGATCTTCTTCCTGGAAGTCCTTCGCGGCCTGCTGGATCGTAAGATTCGCGGCGCCGAGCGATTTCGTCCCTCTAGGTCCCGTTCCGGGGCGTAGCATTAACCCTAAAGTGTTACAGTCCTGCTCCGAAGCAAAGCGCTATGAGGGACGCGCCCTGATTCCGGTTCTCTAAGGTGATCGTATCGCCCCCCGACCCCCATGGCCCCGGCCGCTGGCGATTTGCGTGTTCCGCAGGGAGGACAGTGTCTTCGTGGGGGAGCTCTATGACGCATCGAAGGACGAGGTGTTCTATCGTCCACTGGGCGGCACGATTGAGTTTGGGGAACCGGCTCGCGAGGCCGTGAAGAGGGAGCTCCAGGAGGAGATAGGGGCGGAGGTCACCAACCTCCAGTATCTGGGTGCCCTCGAGAATTTCTTCACCCACGAGGGGGAACTCGGCCACGAGATCGTCCTCGTGTACGAGGGGGACTTTGTGGACAAGTCCTTCTACGAGGCGGACGCGGTGCCCGCCCAGGAGGAGAACGGCCTTAGATTCATAGCGCGTTGGAAGCCGCTCCGCGAGTTTCGGGAGGAGGAGGCCCCCTTGTACCCGGACGGGCTTCTACATCTCCTCTCCGCGAGTCCAGGGAACGGACCACCGATTGACCCTTCGGCGAGATGACGGCGATTGCCCGGCTAGGACTCTCCCCCTCCCAGAAGCCGGACTAGGAGGGCCTTCTGCACGTGGAGGCGGTTCTCGGCCTGGTCCCACACGAGGGAGGCCGGTCCGTCGAGGATCTCATTTGTGATCTCGAGGCCCCGATGGGCGGGGAGGGGGTGCATGACGCGCGCTTCGGGGTTTGCACCGCTCAGGAGTTCTGGGTTGACCTGATAGGGCCGGAAGACCTGTTCCCGGGCTTCTCGCTGCTCCTCCATGCCCATGGACACCCAGACATCGGTATAGACGATGTCCGCCCCCGCCACGGCTTCGGCCGGATCTCGGACCACCTTCACCCAGGCGTTCCCCTCGGCGGCCGTCCGCTCGGCGAGTGCGAGGATGCCGGCGTCGGGCTCGTAACCGGATGGGGTGGCGACGGCCACGTTCATACGCGTGAGGGCACACCCCAGAAGGAGCGAATTGCACACGTTGTTCCCATCCCCTAGGTACGCGAGTTTGCGCCCGCGAGGATCTCCTAACGCTTCCCGGATGGTAAACAGATCCGACAGGATCTGGGCCGGATGTTCGAGGTCATCGAGCCCGTTGATTACGGGCACCGAAGCCGCCTCTGCGAGGCGGACGACGTCGTCGTGACGGTAGGCGCGGTACAGGATGGCGTCCACGTATCGGCCTAGCACACGTGCGGTATCCTCCAGGGTCTCGCCGCGTCCCAACTGAAGGTCCTGCCGGTTGAGGTACAGGGCCGCACCCCCCAGGTGGGCCATCCCCACCTCAAAGGAGATCCGGGACCGCGTACTGGCCTTCTCAAAGATCATCGCCAGCGTCTTCCCGCGGAGAGGGTGGCTCTGGCCCTCCCCACGTCGGGCGGTTTTGAATCGTCCGCCCGCGGAGAGAATGTCCTCCAGTTCCTCGGCGGCGTCCATGACGGAGAGGAGGTCTTCCATGGGGCTTCCCGCTTCATCCGGGGAATCGTCTTAAGGGTTCTCTCACGCGAAGCCTAAAGGAGACCCTCCCTATCCCCGTGCATGGAGGGGCTCGAGGGGCCGGAGGACCCGAAGCGCTTGGCCCGAAAGCGGTTCGGCATCCGCTTGGGAGTATTGGGGATGATCCTCCTCTTCGCGTCGGCCATTTCCCTCCGGTTCGTCCCCGAGGCCTGGCAGCTCGTGGTCGTCGGCCTGATTGCCACCGGGGCCGTCGTCCTCGTGGCGGCCTTCCTCCTCGTTCGGTAGCCTCTCCGAAAGGCCTTAAATGCCCCAGACGGTACGTGGCCCGTGGCCGGGATGGGGTAGTGGTTATCCTGGGGGACTGTGGATCCCTTGACCCGGGTTCAATGGGCCTCGACCGACGTCGGGCCTGAAAATCTCGGTCCCGGCCCTCTCTTTCTTGGGGCGTGAGAGTCCCACGAAGGGCGCGTCCGAGGAACTCCGGGGGGTTCGACCGTTCACTCCTTCGCCACGGGTCGCTTCCGAGGGGCTTCCGCAAGCTCCACCAGCAACATGAGCACCGCGGTCGCGAACGCCGCCCACAGCAGGGCACCGCCGACGACGAGGACCAGCGACCACAGCCAGAGTCCCGGGTCAAACGTCACGAGCACGAGCGCCGTCATGAACAGCCCCGCGCCGGCGCCGAAAATCCAGCCCACGCCACGCAAAATTCCGAACAACGACTTGGTGTCCATGGCGGCAGATGGCTTGGCCACTACTTGGCTTTCCCTATGTCAATGCAGAGGGAAAGTTTCTTACGCGGGGACCCACCTGGTGTTTCTGTCTGGGAGAAGATAAATCCCGGACGAACGAGGCGATGCGATGATCAAGCAGGCCGACGAGCGTTATCAGGCCCTCCAAATCGAGGACCGCATCCGGGCCTTTTGGGAGAAGACGGACGCCTACGCAAAGACGAAAGAGTTCCGCCAAAGCGGAGAGAAGTACTTCTTCGTTGATGGACCGCCTTACACCACGGGCAGCGTTCACGTCGGAACGGCCCGGAACAAGATCATCAAGGACACCGTGTTGCGCTGGCGCCGGATGCAGGGCTACGACGTCTGGGACCAGCCGGGGTACGACATGCACGGCCTCCCAATCGAGGTGCTCGTAGAGAAATCTCTTGGCATCCAGAACAAGCGACAGATTGAGGAGGAGGTCGGAGTCGCCGAGTTCGTAGCGCAGTGCCGGGCCTTCGCCTTGGAGCGCCTCGCCCTGCAGACGGCTGCGTTCCGGCAGATGGGCGTCTGGATGGACTGGGACAACCCCTACATGACCATCACGAACGACTACCTCCAGTCGGCGTGGTGGACCCTCCGACGCGCGCACGAGAAAGGGCTGCTGGTTCGCGCCAAGCGGGCCCTCGAGTGGTGTCCACGGTGTGAGACACCCGTCGCCGCCAACGAGATTGAGTTCTGGGACGAGACGGACCCCTCCATTTACGTCGAGTTCCCCGTCGTGGACCGAGAGGAAAGTCTCCTCATCTGGACGACGACCCCCTGGACCCTACCCGCCAATCTGGCCGTGGCGGTGAACCCGGCCTTTAGCTATGCGGCGGTCCGCTATCGTCGCGACGGCGAGGAGGGTACCGTGTGGGTGGCCGAGGAGAATGTCGCCACCGTGATGAAGGAGGCCGGCATCGAGGACTTTGAGGTCGTTTCCACGGCGAAGGGAGACGATCTCGACGGTCTCGAATATCGGCATCCTCTCGCGGAAGAAGTGCCCGTCCAGACCCGCTTCAAGGGAGATTGGGTCCACCGAGTTCTCACCTCGGACACCGTCACGGGGGAGTTTACGGGTCTCGTGCACATCGCCCCCGGCCACGGGCCGGAAGACTTCGAGATTGGCCGGCAGCGCGGCATGGAGATCTTCAGTCCCATCGACGAGGCTGGCCGATTCACGGAGGAGGGGGGAAAGTACGCGGGCCTCCCGACCAAGGAGGCAAACGAAGTCATCATGGGCGATCTCGAGGCTCGCGGAGCCCTCTTCCTCCGCGGGGAGACTCTCCACCGGTATGGGCACTGCTGGCGCTGCAACACGCCCATTCTGTACCGGGCAACGGATCAATGGTTCGTCCAGATCACGAAGGTGAAAGACCGCATGCTGGCCGAGGTAGAGCGGGTGGCGTGGACCCCGGAGTGGGCGGGTAGCGCGCGTCAGCACGATTGGGTTGAGAACGTCCGAGACTGGACCGTCTCCCGCCAGCGCTACTGGGGCATCCCGATCCCGATCTGGGAGTGCGCCAAGGGCCACCTGCGTGTCATCGCCTCCGCCTCGGAGCTGCGGGGCGCTTCCGGATTCAAGGAAGACATGGACCTGCACCGTCCTTGGATCGACGAGGTCACCCTGGTGTGCGAAGAGGAAGGCGAAGAGATGCGCCGGGTGCCCGACATCCTCGACGTCTGGTTTGACTCCGGCGTGGCTACCTGGGCGAGCCTCGGCTATCCCCAGCACACCGAGGTCTTCGACGAGTGGTGGCCCGCTCCCTGGATCATGGAGGGCCTCGATCAGACGCGCGGCTGGTTCTACTCCCAGTTGGGCGCGGGGGTCGTGGCCTTCGACCGCGCCCCGTACGACGCCGTGCTGATGCACGGATGGGTCTGGTCCCCGGAGGGGGAGGCCTTCTCCAAGAGCCGGGGCGACGCCTTGACGCCGAAGGAGGCGGCCGCGGAGTACGGAATGGATGCCCTCCGTTTCTACAACTTGAAAGCGGCGGCCCCTTGGGACGACTTCGCCTTTCACTGGGATGAGCTACGGAATGCCCACCGCGCCCTGAACATCCTCTGGAACGTCCACCGGTTTTCCACGATGTACATGGCTCTCGATGGGTTCCGACCCTCGGAGGCTTCGGGAGAGGGGCTTAAGAAACGCCTCGGCCCGGAAGATCGTTGGATCCTGAGCCGGCTCCAGGCCCTCATTGAGGCGGTCTCTACGCACCTGACCGCATACGACTTGCACAAGGCTGCCCGCTCCCTCGAGGACTTCATCCTTCGGGATCTCTCGCGTTGGTACGTCCGACTGGTTCGGGACCGAACGTGGACGGAGGGGGAGAGCTTCGAGAAAACGGCTGCCTATCTCGCTCTTCGCCTGGTTCTCCTCCAGCTTGCCCGCCTCCTCGCCCCGATTACCCCCTTCGTGTCGGAGGCCCTGTACTCGGATTTGGGAGGGTCCCTTCCCACGGTGCACATGGAGGACTGGCCGGAAGCTGACCCTCTCCTTCGAGATGCCGACCTCGAAGAGCAGATGGACGTCGTTCGGCTCTTCGTGGAGGAAGTGGGAAAGGTGCGGCAGACTCGCAACTACAAACTCCGATGGCCCGTCGCCCTGTGCGCGATTGTTCCTGGTGACGCGGGAATCGCGAAGGCACTCCGGGACCTCCGGTTGACGTTCTTGCTGCAGGCCAACACGAAGGAACTGGAGGTGACCGAGCCTGAGGCATCCTGGGGTGACCGAGTCCTTCAGATGCGACCCGACAAGGCCGCCATCGGCCGGCGGTTCCGCGCGCTGCTCCCTGACATCGAGGAAGCCTTGAGTCGGACCGACCCGGAGGACGTTCAGGACGCCGTGGCCCAGGGCTCGTTTGAGCTGTCTGTTCGTGGGCAGCCGGTGCAGATTACCTCAGAGATGGTGACTTTCGAATCCGTCCTTGTCGAGGGCCTGGTGGAATCGGACACGCCACTCGGGACCCTTATCGTGGACTTTCGGCAGACCCCGGAGATCGAAGCGGAGGCGTACGCGCGGGAGCTCATCCGTCGCATCCAGCAGATGCGGAAGGAGATGGACCTCCGGGTCGAGGAGTACGTTAGCGTGGAGGTCCAGGCAGGGGACCGTCTCACGGCGTTCTTTGAGGCCTGGACGGATTACATTCGGCGGGAGACGAGGGCCAAAGAGCTCGGGTTGACGGGAGGGGCCCTTCGAAGCGAGCACGTCAAGAGGTGGGAGTTGGACGGGGAGCCGATCACCATCGGGCTCACGGCGCTTCCTTGACGTCGGAGAGCGCGCTATCCAGGACCTCCCGGAGCTTGGGCACCGTCCGGTACTGCACAAGCTCTTCCGGTGCGACCCAGCGGTAGGCGTCGTGCTCCCAATCGAGCTGGACTTCCTCCGACGAGATGTCGAAGAGGAAGGGGTGAACGGCCCAGATCACGCCCGGTTCCCGATCCCGGGCGAGGACCAGATGCCCGGCTCCCTGGAGGCGCGCGTCCTCGCGTCCCGTTTCCTCGAAGATCTCAACGCGAGCGCGCTCCAGCGGGGGTTCCTCTCCTTCGAGGTACCCGGAGACGGCCGCCCAGTGGCCCTGGAAGCTGCCCACCTGGGCACTCCGTTGGAGGAGGAGAATGCGTCCTCGGTACCGAAGGAATGACGTCACGACGTCCCGCCGCTTGATGTCTTCCAGCTCGACCCACCCCTCCGTCGCGTTGACCACGGCTGTATCCCCCGTTCGGAAGAGGTCGGCCTGGACGCGATCCACCGCGGGGATCTCCGAGAGGATGGCGCCCGTGGCCACGACGGATTCGGCCTCTCCCGCAACGAGTGCGGCCGGCGCCTGGCCTTGGGCCTTCAACCCGTACAGGACGTAGGAGCCGGCCGTGCTCCCCTTGCCATGGGGGAAGACTAGGATCCGGTCCCTGACCCGTTCCCCCAGCAAGCCGCTTGCCTCGTCCAGGATCTCACCGGACTCGCGATCCAGCCCGCCAAGGAGGGAGAGGGGGGTCGCGGATGCGAGCACCGGACCTCGCGCCGTGCCGGGTTGGATTCGTCGGGCAGGCATCCTCACGCTCCGCCCTCCAGAAGCTCCTCGGGGGGGCCCAGAAAGACGCGTTGGCGGCAGAGTTTCGGCAGGTAGACCGCCGCCTTGGCCGAGGACGTACCCACATCGCCTTCCTCTGGCCAAGGCATCACCTCGGGACAGGTGTCCGTCCACACCCGTCCGCCATGTTCCTCAATCTGTCTCACGGCCTCCGCGGCCTGGTCGGCCGCCGCACGACTGGTGAAAACCCAAACGGGTACCCGGGGTGGGTGGTCCCCCATCAACCCCGCAATCTCCGCGAGCTCTCGGGGGGAGAGCTGAGGGCACCCAAACGCCACGACGCCGTAGGTGTCCGAGGTCACGAGATCCTCCCTCGCACGATCCAAATCTTCCTGGCGCACCCGAAGCGTGGGGCGGCCCTCTGCGTTTGCCGATTCCCACTCGGGGGTGAGTCCCTTCACGTGGAACATGTCGATGTCGCTGCTCGTCGCGAGGGCGGCCCCGAAGGTCTTCCACGCGTCCTCGGATCCTTCGATCCCCTCGAGGAAGGGCACACCTCTCATGATCTCGCGGCCCAGGTGGTGGCCCAACACGGAGAACTCATACCCGTGGATGTCAGGCTCGACCTCGACTCGGACGGTGGCCTCGCGGTGGATGGGCAAGTGCAAGCCATAGTTGGGGGTGAGCCCGATCACGGCCGAGGCCAGGGCACTCGGCCCGCCTTCTCGGTTCGTTCGCGCTCCCAGCATCGAGTTGGCGAACACCACGGCCGATGATTCCGCCCACGCCACGTGGTCCCCGAGTCCCGGTCGGTTCCCGATCTGGTACGGGATGCAACTCCACGTTTCCTCGGCCCCGATCCGCCGGTACGCCTCCACGATGTCGGCCTGGCGGGCCGCAAAGTCGGGCGAGATGCCCATCGCTTGCCAGGCCTCCGTGTCCATGCCGAGGGGGTTGACGGTGGTTCGGACCCGAACCTGGGCCGTGGCGGAGAAATCCATGAGAAAGCGGCGCCCCGCCTCTCCCACGATGGCATAGCTGGCCCCGGCCACGTGGACCGAGCTGACGGGGACCAGACGGTCTGCTTCGTAGATCGTGCCCAGAGCCACCAGGAGCTGCATGGCCTTCCGCTCGGCGGGCGTTCCCGCTTCGAGGAGGGTCACCTGATCCCGGGTCAAGTCCGTCGCTTACCCCTCCTCCAAATAGGCTCGGCTCACTTCCAGGGCCCGCTCCCTTCGGGCCGGATAGGCCGCCACCTTTCCCTTGACGGACACGACATCGTCATGGCGGACCAGCTTCATCCGTCCACGGTAGGCCTCCTGCTTGTCGAAGCGGAGGAAGAGTTGGCCACGGGCGTCCAACCGCTTCCCGAGCCTCGCCAGGAGAGGGGTCATCTGCCCGTGGTCGCGCACCCGGTCCCAGAAGGCGCGGATGTCGGAGGGTCGATCAAGGCTGGCGATTAGAATGGAGATGGGGTTGCCATGGTGCCCTTCTGCCTGCTCCACGGCGGGATCTTCCACCCCGCTGAGGAAGGCCAACGCCTCCCTTACGCGATCCTCTTCTTCCGTGGCGTGGACATGGACCCGAAAGTCCAATCGGCGAAATGCCTCCGTCACGGGAAGACCCGCTCCAGAATGGCGACGACCTGGGTTTCGATCTCCCCAAGGTCGCCCTCGTTCACGACGACCTCGTCGGCCAACGCGATGACGCCACCCAGGCCCCACCGGAGTTCCCTCCGATCACGCGTCCGGAAGGCATCCTCCGAATTGATGTCATCGGGACGTGCCCGCCGTGTGATGCGACGGTAACGAGTGCTCTGAGAGGCATGGACCGCCACGAGGACCAAACCGTCGGCAAACCGCTCCGCAAAGGCGTCAAGCTCCTCAAGGCCCCGGAGGCCGTCGATGACCACGTGATCTGTCTCGATCCGATCCAGCGTTCGTCGCGCCCAGATGTCGGTCCCGTGCCTCTCGCGATCGCGGTCCGCCATTCCCCCTACCTCGGCATCTGTGAGGTCGATTCCCTGGCTGGCCGCCTCCTCCCGGACCACATCCCCCATCCGGATCACCGGGAGGCCCCTCTTCCTCGCGATCTCCAGGAACACCTCCTTCCCGCTCCCGGGCATTCCTGTGACGCAGAGAGCCCTGACACCGCCCATTCGGCTTCAAACCTGAGTCGTTCAGAATAACGTTTTGGTCCCCCCACACTGGGGCGGCTGGCGCTCCCTTGGTAGCGGCCGCACCTCCGTTTCGGTGGGGTTTTCGAAAACGTCAAATAACCTCCGTCCCCTTGTTCGGAGCACTGGAGAGAAGTGCGATGCCCCTCGAATTGTCGCTGGAAGAGTTGCGTTTCGGGACCGACCTGCTGAAGCGGGGCTTCGCGAAGATGCAGAAGGGCGGCGTCATCATGGACGTCATCAACGCAGACCAGGCCACCATCGCCGAGGAGGCAGGGGCCGTGGCTGTGATGAGCCTGGAGCGCGTCCCCGCCGATATCCGTGAGGCCGGCGGCGTCGCCCGCATGGCCGACCCCCGCAGGGTCCAGGAGATCCTCGATGCGGTCACGATCCCCGTCATGGCCAAGACGCGGATCGGCCACGTGTTGGAAGCCCAAGCTTTGCAGTCCCTCGGCGTCGACATGGTGGACGAGTCGGAGGTGCTCACCCCGGCCGATCCGTACTTCCACATCGACAAGCGGGACTTCACGATCCCCTTTGTCTGCGGGGCCCGCTCCCTCGGGGAAGCCGCCCGACGGATCTGGGAGGGCGCGGCCATGATTCGCACCAAGGGGGAAGCGGGGACGGGCAACGTCATTGAGGCGGTCCGCCACACGCATTTGTTGAATCGGGCCATTTCAGAGCTGAAGGCCCTCGATTCCGAGGACCTTCGTCAGGTCGCGGCCCACTACGCCGAGGGCTATGCGCGCCTTCTGGGGGACGTGCGGGAATCACAAGGCCACGGGACCGCCGTGTCGAAGGACGACGTGGTGTTTGGCGGGAGCACGGTCCGGGAGATTGAGGAGGGAGTTCTCGAGGTTGTCCTGGATGTCCGGGGCCGTCAACGTCTGCCTGTGGTGAATTTCGCCGCCGGCGGTCTCGCCACGCCTGCCGACGCGGCTCTCATGATGCAGATGGGATGCGACGGCGTCTTCGTCGGCTCGGGTATTTTCAAGTCCGACAACCCCGCCGAACGCGGGAGGGCCATCGTAGAAGCTACCACCCATTTCGACGACCCCGCACTCGTGGCCAAGGTGTCCGAGGACCTAGGCGAGGCGATGAAGGGTCTCGACATCACCCAGCTCGCCCCCGAGGAACGGATGCAGGAGCGGGGCTGGTAAGGGCCTGGACGGCCTCCCGAAGCAATCTGTCCACGCCGCGACCCGTCAGCGCCGAGATGCGGCGCCGCGTTCCGGTTCCCGGACCAAGGTCCGCCTTGTTCTCGACCTCGAGAAAGGGCGTCGCGGGGAAGGTAGAGTGGAGGTCGGAAAGGAGGGCCTCCTGGTCCTCTAAGGGGTAGCCGGAGGTCCCCGTTGGATCGAGGAGGAACACGATGAGATCCGCCACGTGACGCAAAGCTACAAGCGCCTTACGTTCCACCTGGTTCCGACTGCTCACCGGGCGATCCAGGAGGCCCGGTGTGTCCATGACCTGGAATCGACGTCCCCCGAGTGTGAAGTGACCGAGGGCGAGGTCCTGGGTGGTGAAGGGGTACGTGGCGACGGTCGGGCGTGCCTGACTGAGGGTCTGGACGAGCTGGCTCTTTCCCACATTAGGAGAACCGGCGATGACAATCGTACGGAGATCGGGATCGACCCCAGGGACGAGTCGCAGGTCACCGCGGACTTTGCGGAGGAAGGTGAGGGAGGAATCGATCGCCCTTAGAACGGACGCAACGCGTCCGTGGAGCGCCCTGCTAGCTCGGTCAATCTCCTCCTTGAATCCGCTCGCCCGAATCGTCCTCCTTGCGTCCTGAGTCCGCTTAAGCACCTGTTCCCGCGCCCAACGGAGGGATCCCAGGTTCTGCTTCGTTTCGTCAATGCCGGCAATTACCTCCAGGAGCTCACGATAGAAGGGGGGCAGGGTGTCAATGGAGGGAAAGGAGGTGTAGACCCTCTGCAAGCCGGTCCGAATCGGCTTCCCGAAGGCACCGATACTCTGCAAAGCGCGCGAGCGAGCCCGATCGTGGGCCGTCCGACCTGTGCCCTTTGCCTTTCGGCTCGCTCGGAAGCCACGATCCAGAAGCTCCGCGGCCGTGGGTACGGGAGGCAGTCGGAACACGCCAACCATGAGGGGTCCGAGGTTAATGAAACCCTCAAAGGACCCGTTGGGCCTGGCATATGGACACGGCCTTCATGAATGCCGTCTGCGTGAGGATGCCTACGAGCAGGCCGCCATCCGTCGCAGGAGTCGCCCGATCTTGCGGTCGAACATGCGCTTGATCGCATCGAGGGGCGGCGCCTTTGGTTCAATCGTGACGATCTCTTTGCTCGAGATGCCCCCCCTCGGACACGGCCTCGGCGGTCCTGCGGTACGGCGACGGCATCCTGGAAGGTCACCATTCTCCGGAGAGCATGAATTGCACGTCTTACGATTTCCCTTTGACCAGTGGGTTCGGGAACCGTTCCCGGTTTCAATGCGCCCTAGAGCAAGAGATCAATCCCCAGTGCGACCAGGATGATGAGCAGAATGAGGGCCCGGCTCACCCCGGCGAGGAAGTTTGTGAAGACGAAGTAGGAGACGTTCAGGAGCTCCCCCTGGTGGTTGAAGAAGGAGTAAACGTAGAGGGGGACGGTGTCGGTCATGAGGGGGATGCTGAGGAGAAGGAAGAGGCCCACGTACCGTGTCTTCGCCACGAACCGGACGCATAGGTCGCGGAACCGTTTACCCCAGGAACGCCGGGACGAGGCCCTGTCGATGATCCTGTCCGCCCGCTTCCCAATCTGGTAGACGAGGAACGATCCCGCGGCCTTCCCCCCGCCAATGGTGACGGCGGCGATGGCCCAGAAGCCGGGCTGCGTGAGGAGCGGGACGAGCGCCACCTCCACGGGGGTGGGGAGCACGACGGCGACCAGGACGCTATAGATGAACAGCAGGGGAAGGAAGATCATGGGGTCCGCGAGGTACCCCAGGATTAGGGCGAGGTCGAGCACGCGACGATGTTCCGACGGTCGATATTAAAATACCATCCGACGGGAATCGGTGGTGATTCTTGGGGTGTCACTCTCACGCCGCGAGCTTCGGCTCGATGCCCGGCTTGGTCAGGAGGACGACCCGGCTAACCTCCACCTCATCCCGAACGTCGTACCCCACGGCCTCCGCCAACCGGGTCGAGAAAGCCCGAATCCGTTCGTGGGAGGGCATGTTCCCCCGGGTCAGCCTCTCCCGGGATTGACCGATCCACACGTACCCCTTGCACTCGATGAACTCCGCCTCGGTCCGTCCGTCGAGGGCCGCGTACTCCTCCTCCCGCCCCACGTTGTAACCGTCCACGAGGGAGTGACGAATGACGCGGCGGGTGTCCAGGGAGGGCAGGAGGTCCAGCGTCTCCATCAGGTTCCGCCACTCGTGGCGGGAGTGGGGCAGACAGAGAGTCTCGTAGATCGCCTCGTTGGGGGCGGCCACCGTGACGTAGAGCTGCGTGGGGAGGGGATCCAGGTCCGCCAGCACCTTGGGGTTCGTCCCGTTGGTCACAAGGAAGGTCGTGAGTCCCTTCTCATGGCAGGCCGCGAGGAACTCCGGCAGCCGGGTGTACATGGTCGGCTCTCCTGTGAGGGAGATGGCCACGTGCCGCACCTCGTTGGTCTCCATCCACTTGTCCAGAGCCACATGCGGGTTCCCCTTGTACCCGGAGAGGAGGGCCCGCTGGGCGGCGAGGGACTCCTGTAGAATGTATTCCGGGTCGTCCACCTGGCCGAGGCCCTCGCCCCAGTAGGCCTGGTCGCGCCAGCAGAAGAGGCAGCCAAGGTTGCAGTTGTTCACCGTCGGCGTCATCTGCAGGCAGCGGTGGCTATCGATGCCGTAGAAGTGCTGCTTGTAGCATCCACGATCGTGCTTCAAGGACTGCTTCGTCCAGTGGCACAGCTTGACCCCGCTGTGGGACCCGACAAGCCTGTAGCCCTGCTTCTCGAGAAGCTCGGCGGTCTCGGGTTCCAGCATGGCGTTCGGGCACGGAAGGCGATGCTTAAATCCTTCTCGTGGAACGCCGCACGCGGCGGTTCTCGGGTGGATGGGTATCAGAAACGAGGGGACCCTCTTCGAACGTCGCGACCGCGGGGTCTCTGTGACTATGAAACTATCCTTGTCTATATCGATACTGAAAGGAATAGTTCTGATTCCAGGTCGACTTGAGTGAGGCCTCCACCTTCTTAACGCGGCAATCCCTTCGAAGATTGATGCTGGATTGGGCCGAGAAGCATCGTCCCAAGTCCCTCCGGGAGGTGGCGGGGAATCCGGCTGCCGTCCGACAGCTGGAAGCATGGGCCAAGGTGTGGGAAACGGGCCGGCCCAAGAAGCGAGCGGTGGTTCTGGTAGGGGATCCGGGCATCGGGAAGACGAGCGCGGCCCTCGCCCTCGCTGCCGATTTTGGCTGGGGTCTCATAGAAATGAATGCCTCGGACAAGCGAAACAAGGCCGCCGTTCACGAGGTTGCCACGCGAGGAGCGCTTTACGAAACCTTCACGGACGACGGCGAATTCCTACGACGTCGCGACGGCGGCTTGAAGCTCATCATTCTGGACGAGGCGGACAACCTCTTCGGACGCGAGGACTACGGCGGGATCGGCGCGATCGCCGAGACGATCCGCAAGACTGGACAGCCCATCGTCCTGGTGGTGAACGACTACTACGAACTCACACGCCGCTCCTCGGCCCTCAAGCGACTCGCACTGAAGATCGTCTTCCGGCGGCCCCGGCACGCGACGGTGGCTCGCGTCCTCCGCGGTGTTGCCGCGGCTGAAGGCATACGTCTCGATGAGGAGGTCTTGACCTACCTTGCCGAGCGTTCCGGGGGTGATCTTCGCTCCGCCATCAACGACTTGCAGGCCCTGGCGGCTGGGAGGGAGGTCGTACGGGAGGAGGACCTCCTGGCCCTGGGTTACCGAGACGAGCATACGGAGGTCTTCCAGGCCCTCGAGGCGATCTTGAGGTCCGGAGACTTGGATGCGGCCCGGAAGAGCACCTTCACCCTCGACGAGGATCCGGAGCGTCTCATCTTATGGATCGACGAGAATCTGCCCCGGGAATATTGGAACCCGGAAGACCTGGACCGGGGCATCCATGCACTCGCGAGGGCGGATGAGTTCTTGGGCCGCGTTCGGCGGAGCCAGCGCTACGCCCTCTGGAAGTACGCCTCCGATTGGATGACAGGGGGCGTGGCTGTCGCGCGGGAGGGGAGTTCCGCGGGAAGCCAGTATCGGTTCCCCCTCTGGCTCGTCAAGATGTCTCGGAGTCGGTATCGACGGGCGACGGCCGATTCGCTCCTCGGCAAGATGGGCGATGCGTACCACGTCTCCCGGCGACGAGCGCGACTCACCGTCCTTCCCATGTTCGCCCATCTCTTTCAGACCGAGGAGCCCTTCCGCTTCTTCCAGACGGCACGCCTCGATCTCGGCGCTCGGGAGGTCGCGTATGTGTTGGGCCAGAAGCAAGATAGCAAGGCGGTCCGGCGTATCCTCGAGGGCGCAGAGAGTCTGCGGCGCGGGGAGAGCACCGTGACCCCTTTCTCCCGGTTTGAGTCGTGAGGCCTTGCGGGAACTGGCCTGACGAAACCGATATCTGGTCTCGTCCTCTCCCTCGCTCGTCGCGACTCATGGTCGAGCTGGCGGCACCCTCCTGCAGTCCTTCCTCCTGGCAGCCGGTACGCCATGATGGCCCTGGGTCTCACCATCCTCCTTGTGGAGCAGTACGCAAGGCGGGCCCTCGAGGTTGCGAGTCGGGAGTATGTCTTGGTCGCCGGACAGAAGGTGATGGGGGGAAACCGGTCAGGAAATCCTAAACGACGAATCCCTCAAGCGGATTGTCTTCGGTCGGAACGGATGGCCTGACTTGGCCGGCATCTCTTCTCTGTACAATATAACATTTGAACGTTCCATCGTGGGTTCGACCCTCGCTGATTGTACAAAGGAAATTTGAGGTACGGTAGTCCGAACCTCAAACGCGGGGCGCGAGGGGGCCCTCTCGGATCGGCTCTCTCACATGTTTTCCCCGGCGGGTCAGCCCGTTCTGAACCGTTTCGAATAGCTCCGGTTCGATCAGTCCGGGGACCTCGCCCTCCCGGACCATGCCGTTTCTTCGCACGCGCCCGACGTAGATGGGATTCCGTAGCATGTGTCGAAGCGTCGAGGCCTGCCATTGGCCACCCCGACTCGTCGGGAGGCCCTGTCGATTTGCAACCTCGGCGATCTGTCGAAGGGACATCCCGGCCCGATACATGCCAAAGAAGGCCGTGACGTTGGCGGCTTCCTCGGAGTCCGGGACCAGGGCGTCATCCTGCTTGTCGTAACCGTACGGAATCGATCGGGCCTTGGGACGCAACCGCAAGACGGCTTCCCTTCCGAGGAGGGCCATCGCGCCGGGATCTTGCAGAAGCCGGTCCATGGCATCCCGGAGGGACAGTTGGTTCTCGTCCGCCCACCGCCGGAGGGCGGCCGTGCCATCCTTGACGCGGTAGTGTCGCAGCAGTTCCTTCCGAGAAGCGAAGGGTAGGAATAGCGAACCTCGGATGAGGGGGTCACTGGGTCGGATGGCTCGACAGGGGCTGCATAAGGCGTGGCCGTCATCGTCGATTCGGACGCCGTCCTCCGACCAGCACCGGTCACACTGCGTGCTCCGCCACCCCCCGTGCCGCGCCGGGAATCTCAGACTCCTCCGAGGACTGCATCGCGACCGCCAACGTTTGGATCTCCTCCCGTTCGCGTTCGCTCCGGGCCCGGCGAAGGAAGTCCTCGAGAACACGCAGGAACTCCTCCTTAGGAACGATCGGATCGTGATCTCCCTGCCGGACGACCTTGTCCCATCGCACATATCCCGCGTAGATCGGGTTCCTGAGCAGATACCGGACGGACCAGACCGACCACGTTCGTCCGCGGTTCGTCCTCATGCCACGCCGATTCAGCCTCTCCGCGATCCAGCTCATCGGTTCCCCGGCCACGGCCCGCCGAAAGACCTCTCGAACCTGGACCGCCTGCGCCTCGCGGACGGTGAGTTGGCCCCCCACATGCCGATAGCCATAGGGGGCGGGAGCCCCGAGAGACCCCGCGCGGGACTTGGCCTTCTGCTGCATGCCCATGTAGACTCGCTCCGCGATCTGCTCGCTCTCGAGCTGGGCGATTCGCTGGATGATGTCCATGACGAAACGCCCCATCGCCGTCCCGGTGTCGAGGGACTCTTGCATGGAGTTGAATTCCTTCCCCCATCCGCGGAGTCGGTCCATCATCTCCATGAAGTTTCGGCTGTTCCGGTGGATCCGGTCCATCTTCATGACGAGAATGGTGTCCCACTCGTCGCGGTCCTCCATCATCCGCGCGTAGGCGGGACGTCTGAGGGTCCGACCGGAATGCCCCTCGTCGATGTATTCCCCGGCGACCTCCCACTCCCGCGCCTTGCAGTAGGACCGGAGTCTCTCGATCTGGGCTTCTAGGGAGAATCCTTCTCTCGCCTGGTCCTCCGTTGAAACGCGTGCGTAAAGCGCGGCTTGCGAGGGCATCCCATCCAGCCCCCCGGGATGGCGTAGAGGATTTAAGACTTCCTCTTCCGGGCCGGGCTCCACGCGTATTCTTCTCGAATATGGTAATATAATCCATTATATCGATACACGGAGTATTCTTATTGACATATAGACAACTCGCCGTCGACGTCGGTCCCGGCGGGACCCCGCGCGCTCGCGAGGTGAAGCCGTGCTTGGGGCCATCTAGTCCGGCTCGGCGAGCCAGCCGAGGAGAGCCTGGATATCCCGGACCCCATTCGCCCGGAGTTCGCTCTCTTCCAGCAGATCAGGCGGCGTGTCGGGGTACCAGACGGCGATGCGATGTCCTTCGATGGCCCCCTCCCGTCCGAGCCTGCCAATGACCCGGAAGGCATCGAGGTCCGTGGTATCGTCTCCCGCGTACAGCACCTTCGAGATTCCCCGCTCGCGCACGAGCCTTTCCACGGCCGTCCCCTTGTCGAGAGATGCATCAGGACGGATCTGGACCAGGAATTTCCCCTCCCGGATGGTGACTCTCTCGAGGTCGAGCCCCTCCAGGGCCGTCAGGATGCGTGTCCGGGCCTCCCCAGGGTCGGGGGCCCCCCGGTAGTGGATGGCGTGGCTGAGCTCCTTGAGTTCGAGGGCGACACCCGGGAGCCGAATGGATTGTCTCAAGACCTCCTCCATGAGGCGCATACGAGAGGCGTCAGGGGGCGGGAGCCAGACCTTTCGTTGGTCGGATTCGATGACTTCCAGGCCGTGATTGCCCACGTACGTGAGGTGAGGGAGCGCCACGATCCCCCGGATCGCCGCCGCGGCCCGACCCGAGATGATGACCACGGCGCGGTAGCGGTCTCCTAGGCTCGCGAGATGCTCCCGGGTTCGGGCGGGCAGGTCCACGGCCTCTGGCAGATCCACCAACTCGGCCAGCGTCCCATCCAGATCGAGGAAGAGGCCCGTCTCCTCGGGATGGGCCTTCAGGTCTCGCAGGGCCTCTCGACTGTCAAGCACGCTCGGAGGGCTCCCCACGCAGGCTCGAACCACGAGGAAACGTTTAAGCACCGCGATAGATTGGCGCGCTCCTAAGACTGACCGGTGGGTGCACTCTACGTGAGAAGCGTCCAGCTCCCGACCAAGGAAGTGGACGACTATCGCGAAATTGCGGGAGAAGCCGCGATTGAATCCCTCCGGACGGCGGCCGAACCTCTCCAGGGCAAGCGGGTCTTGCACATCAACGCCACGTCCTATGGCGGGGGGGTGGCGGAGATCCTCGCCTCCTTGGTCCCCTTGACTCGCAGCCTCGGGATCGATGCCGACTGGCAAGTGATTGAGGGGAACGAGGATTTCTTCTGGATCACGAAGACGATTCATAACGGAATGCACGGGGGGGACGTCACGATCACCCCGGCGATGCTGGCGACGTATCGAGAGGTCAACCGGCAGAACGCCGAAAACCTGGAGGACGCTTGGGATTTCGTCGTGGTCCACGACCCCCAGCCCATGCCCCTCATCCGGGAGGTCCCCGGCTCCGCGCACTGGGTCTGGCGATGCCACGTCGACCCGAGCCACGCGGTGCCGGCGTGCAAGGAGCTTGTCTCGGAGTACCTGCCCGAGTACGAAGCGGGGATCTTCAGCCTCGATGCCTACTCGGAGGGATTCCCGGCCCGCACACGGGCAACCATCCCTCCGAGCATCGATCCCCTCGCCCCCAAGAACCAGCCGATGTCCTCGGGGGAAATCGAGCAGATCGCCACCCGATATGAGGTGGATCCCACGCGACCCATCCTGTCGACGGTCTCCCGGTTCGACCAGTGGAAGGACCTGCTGGGGGTCATTGACACCTACCGACAGGTTCGCCAAGCGGTCCCCGGCCTCCAGCTATTGCTCATCGCCTCCATGGCGCATGACGATCCCGAGGGGTGGATCTTTTACGAGAAGACCCTGCGCAAGGCCGGCGAAGATCCGGACATCTTCTTCCTGACGAACCTGCGGGGGGTGCACGCCCCCGAGGTGAACGCGTTTCAACGGCTGTCCGCCGTCGGCTTGCTACGTTCGATTCGCGAGGGGTTCGGTCTCTCGGTCTCCGAGTCCCTCTGGAAGGGCGTTCCTGTGGTGGCGACCCGGACCGGAGGCATCCCCCTCCAGATCCTGGACGGGGAGACGGGATTCCTCGTGGAGGACGCCGGTGCGGCGGCCGAGCGCGTGGAGGCTTTGCTGACGGACCAGGACCTGCGCCGACGGATGGGGGCCGCGGGTCACGCGCATGTCCAGCAGAACTTCCTGATTACCCGTCATCTCTTGGATTACCTTCGTCTCTTTGGTCGTCTCGAGGATCAGACCAGGGCGTCGTAAGCCTTTAGGAAGGCCGTCGCCTGTTCCCCCTGAGGCCTTCTCATGGGGTTCGTAGACATCAGCATGCCTTTGGGTCCGGGGACCCCGGGCTATCCGGGCGACACGCCCTTCGGTCGGCGGGAGCAGCGAAGCCTGCACCAGGGTGACGACCTGACGCTCTCTGAGCTGACGCTCAGTGCGCACGCGGGGACCCACGTCGACGCCCCGTCTCACTTCCTCCTTGACGGCGCCACGGTTTCCGACCTGACCGTGGGTGCCTACTCCGGGCCCGCGACGGTCTTGGACGTCCGCGGCGCCAGCCACGTGGTCCAAGCTCACAACCTCCGGGCCCACGCCTTCGAGGAGGGAGACATCGTCCTCCTCGAGACACGCAACTCGAGGCGGTGGCAGCGGGGCAGGTTCTTTGAGGATTACATCTACCTCTCGGAGGGTGGGGCCCGATTGCTGGCCGATCGAGGGGTCAAAGCGGTCGGCATCGACTCTCTCTCCATCGAGGGATTCCACGTCGAAGGGCATCCCGCGCATCGCCTTCTCCTCGGGCGGGGGATCGGCATCATCGAGGGCCTGGACCTGTCGTCGGTGGCACCCGGACGGTACTGGTTGGCCTGCTTTCCGCTCCGAGTCATCGACGGAGACGGCGCCCCGGTCAGAGCGGTCCTCATTGAGGAGGCTCCTTCGGCCTGACTTCCTCGGATTCGCAGGCCGGCAACGGAGGCACCTACTCGGCCCAGACTAGGACATCCTTGATGACGTCCTTCCTCTGTCCGCCGAAGACCACCTCGAACTCCCGCCAAGATTGTCGGTGGCTGATGAACTGTCGGATTTCTGTCGGGTACCGGGCGAGGATTTTCGTGAGATCGCCATGCGCCCTGCGGAAGTGAGAGGCATTGGAGTTGACGGTGCCGAAGACCACCTGATTCGATAGCACCATCTCCCTCACGATCAGCGCGGCGTCCACCTCAATGCTCATCTTCTTTCCCGGAACCCCCAACAGAACCATGATGCCGTTGTCTCCCAGGCCCGGGAGGAGATGGAAGGGAATCTGAGGGGCCCCCGTGGCCTCCACGATGATATCGAAACCATCGAAGTCACGGGCCAGGGTGAGGGGGTCCACCTCCCGAGCGTTCAGGTGATGGGCCCCCAGACGCTCGATGAGCTGCGATTTCACGGCGTCGTCGGCCTGTCGGTCCATGGTGAGGACCTCCGCCCCTTCGACGCGGAGAAGGAAGGTCGCCAAGAGCCCCAGGGAACCGGATCCCGCCACGAGGGATTTCTTCTCCGCCAGGTCCCCCGTCTCCTTCCACGGAAGCCGCTCCTGGATCTTCAGGAGCTGATCCAGCGCCTTCACGACGACGCTTAACGGCTCTGTAAGCACCGCCACCTCGCGGAGACCGGATTCCACGGGGACGAGGTACTCCTCCGTCTCCATCCAGCGCTCGGAGTTGAAGCCGTGCAGTCCGTTTATGCCTCGCTCCCGATAGAGTCCCGTGAAGCAGAAATCGCTCTGCCCGGACTTGCACGGAAGACACAGGTCACAGCCCCGCCGAACGGTCGGCGTCACCAGCTCCCCGCGGCGGATTGCGCTGTCGTCGGGGGCCTCGAGGACGCGTCCCAGAGCCTCGTGGCCTAGGGTGAGGAACGGCTCCCCCTTGGGCGCGGCGCCATACTCGCCCCGTGCGATCTCTAGATCGGTCCCATCGATCCCAACCTCCAGGGTCTCAATGAGCAATTCATCGGGACCCGGGATCGGCTCGTCGTCTTCGATGAGACGCACCCCGGGTTTGGGGGGTTCGACGACGATTCGATGCATCGGCTTCCCAGTCGGGCGAGAGACCTGATTAACCTTTCTCCCACGGTCGCCGCCGTATCCCGACTTCGGAAGACGCTCAGGCAAGGCTAAATAGGCACGCAGCCGCTAGCTCAGATTGGTCCCATGACGCAACCGTTCTTCATTGGGGGGAAGTGGGTCGAGAGCGAGTCGGGGGAGGTCGTTGAGGTCTGGAATCCCGCCACCGAGGAGGTGGTGGATCGCGTCCCCCAGGGCACGAGAGAGGACGCAAGACGGGCCCTCGACGCGGCCGCGGATGCGCAGGCGACCTGGGAGGAAGTTCCAGCATCCGCGCGGGCAAAGCTCGTCCTGCGTTGGGCCGAGCTGATCGAAGAAAACCTCGAGGCCATCGCGCGGGTCGTGACCGCCGAAGAGGGAAAGCCCCTGAAGGAGGCTCGAGACGACGTCAACGGGGCCGCCGCGTACGCCCGCTATTATGCGAGTCTCGCGAGACAGATCGAGGGCGAGGTCCTCCCGGCCGAGTTCAAGGATCGGACGATCATGATTCTTCGGGTGCCGGTGGGGGTTGTCGTGGGGATCACGCCCTGGAACTTCCCGGCTGCCATGGTT
>JAUVFR010000048.1 GCA_030594205.1 Methanobacteriota archaeon | reverse complement strand
TGGGCCCCGATCAACGTCACCGTGATCGGCCTCAACAACAACACGGTCACGGTGGACCCGATGGGACGGCCATCGGGCGGGCCTCGGACCGTTGACGTGTTTCTGAATGCGACGCTGGACACGACCCCGCCCCTGGTGAGCGACGTCTCCGCCGCCCCCGATCCCCAGGAGGTCTTCGCTACGGTCACCATCACCGCCGATGTGGCGGACAACGCCGGCGTCGAGGCCGTCTGGGTGAACATCACGGACCCGTCGGGCGGAACCGTGTGCAACTGCTCCATGGAGACTGCCGGTGCGGGCATGTACACCTACGCCGCGTCCTTCGGCAGCCTCGGGCAGTACAACTTCACCGTCTGGGCCGTCGACGACGCGGGCCTCGTGGGCAGCCGGAGCGGCGACTTCACCATCCAGGATACCACGGCCCCGAACCTCGGACAACCCACCGCGGATCCCAACCCCCAAGAACTCGGCCAGAACGTGGCCTTCTCCGTGTGGGTGACGGACAACCACGACCTAGCCTCGGTCACCATCGCCATCGAAGACCCGGATGCGAACCCTGTCAGCAACGTCTCCATGACCTTCGTCGGTGGTGCGTACACCCACACGGACAGTTTCGACGCACTCGGGACCTACTCCTACACGATCTGGGCGACCGATGTCTCCGGGAACACCGCGTCCCGGAGCGGGACCTTCATCATCCAGGATTCTGAGCCTCCCACGGCCGCGATCACCGGGCCGACGGAGTTGGACGTAGACGCGAGCTTCAGCCTGGACGCCAGCGGTTCGACGGACAACCATCAGGTCGCCAACTACACCTGGGACCTCGGGGACGGCACGATGGCCTACGGCCCGACGGTCACCCACGCCTACGACGAGGCAGGGGATTACACCGTGACCCTGACGGTCCGCGATGCATCCGGGAATGAGGACACCGACACCCTCGCCGTTACCGTCCTCGCCGCGGCACCCGACGGCGGCGGGTTCCAGCTCTCCGACACCGCCCTCTACGGCCTTCTCGCGGCCCTCGCAGTGGGAGGGATCACCGCGGGTGTGCTCTACTGGAGGCGAGGCGCTCGGGCTGCCGGCCCCAGGGGACCGCCCACGCGGCCCGAGGGGAAGGCACAGAAGAAACCTCCGAAGGAGGCCTCCAAGAAGCCTCCGGAAGAGCCGCCCGAGCCGGAGTTGGACGAGCTCGACCAGGAGATCGAGGAGCTCCTAAGGCCCTACGGCCGCCCGAGCCGGTCAGGCTGGGCGAAGGCTGAAGATCCGCCGGGCCTCGCTCCCGCGAGGAGAAGGCATGGGCGTGATGGTGATTCGGCCTATTGGCCGAAGGCGGGGAAGGAGGTACGGCTTTTGGAGGCGCTCAAGACCCACCTCCCGATTCTTCGTGCTGAGGGATTGGCCCCGGACGCCCTTCCCAGGTCATGCGGTCCAAGGACGGCACCCTGAGCGAGGTCTTCGAGTGGAAGTCCCAGGAGGCCATCGACGCGGACCACGAGAACGCGGCCGTGAAGGCCTCGTGGCGGGACTTTGAAGAGGCGTGCGAGTACGAGAGCCTCTCGGAGTCCAAGGGGCCCTTCACGTCGTTCGAGTCGTGGACTGGCAGCTCGGGACTCCCCCCCTCGGGACTTCAGCCCCCGATGCCTCGGATCCGGTCTGCCCAAGCGACCAGGTTCGGGAGCTCCGCAGGCACCTCTTCGCCCACCGTCAGGAGGGGAGACAGGCTGCCGAACACCCCGAAGTCCGCGAGGCTCGGTGCCTCGAGAATCCACTCCTTCCCCTCGAGCATGGTCTCGATGCGTCCGAGTTCTTCCATCATCCCCTCCCGGAACTCGTCACGGCGCGCCTCGAGGACGTGCCACGGTCCACGAGCCTTGACCTGCATCTCCTCGAATACCCAACGCTCGTGGTCATCACGGAGGACCGGGGGCACCTTCGTCACGACGTAGCGCCACACCGCCTCTTCCACGACGGCATGGCCCCACCGCTCAAGGGCCACGGCCACGCCCCGCCAGCCGTTCGGGTAGAGGGGGGGTTCCGGGACCTCCCCCTCCAAGAAGTCCGGGATGTCGTACCACATCACGGCCCGATCGTCCCACATGATCGTGGGTACGTAGTCCTGGCCCGTGGCGGCGATCAGGTCCTCTTTGTCGTGGTAGGCGACGTACAGGCTCTCGAAGGGAATACCCTTGAACGCCAACATCCGATCCGCCGAGACGCACCAGTGGCTGATGGGCATCGCGTACAGTTGGACGGAAGCCGTCATGGTCCCCGGAGGCGCGAATCCCTAAAGAGTTGTGCGAAACGACAGGAAGGCACTTTCGGCCTCCCCACCGAAATTGGCAAGTGGTACCCGGGAGTGGAGAGGGGACATGGGAGTGCAACCGAAACCCGAAGGATACCACAACGTGAACCCCTACCTGGTAGTACCGGGGGCGGGGGAGCTGATTGAATTCCTCGAGCACACCTTCGATGGGGAGGTCAAGGAGCGGATGGAGGCCCCCGATGGGCGCGTCTCCCACGCCGAGGTTCGCATCGGAGACTCCATCGTGATGATGGGTGAGCCCACGGAGCGAACGGAGGCGCAGCCGGCCCACCTGTACGTGTACGTGAACGACACGGACGAGACCTATGGGCGCGCCCTCAAGGCGGGGGCGGTGTCGTTGATGGAGCCCAAGGATCAGTTCTATGGCGACCGAACTGCGGCCGTGAAGGACGCCTTTGGAAACGTCTGGTGGCTCGCTACGCACGTCGAAGACGTCCCACCGGAGGAGATGCGAAGACGGGCTGAGGCGGAAGAGGCCCAGCAGGAGTAGGCAGCGAATCCCGGGCACTGGGCTTCCTGTAGGTGTGCGAGAGCGGCACCCACTATCCACGCTCTCCCTTGGACTGAAGACTGCGAAGGCGGCTCGTCCGATTCCCGGCCGGGAAGCGGTGCCGACGGTGCGGAACCCGGAGAAAGGAGTTGCATGTGCATCCCATCGACCTTCTTTCGGAGGACGGATTCAACGGTCTCTCGAATCCAATCACGCTCTGCAAGGACTGCCACGCGAAGCAGCACCCTCACATGCAAGAACGCTCATAGGTGCCGTGCCATCCGGTTGAGAGGAGGAGACCGTCGTTGAGTTTGGAGTCGGACGACTTCGCCCAATTTGAACGCGAGAGCTGGGAGCGCGTGGCGAGCCACTACGAGGCAACCTGGAGCGGTCTGACTCGCCCCTTCATCCCTCATCTCCTGGAGGCCGCCCGGGTCACCTCGGGGACCCGCCTGCTGGATGTCGCCTGCGGGCCGGGCTATGTGGCCGAGGCAGCCCTCGCGTTGGGCGCCGAGCCCACCGGCGTGGATTTCACGCCTCAGATGGTCCGCCTCGCGCGGGAGCGCAATCCCCGGATCGAGTTTCGTACAGGCGATGCCCAGGCATTGGACTTCGAGGACGATTCCTTTGACGTCGTCGCGATGAACTTCGGGGTGCTCCATCTCCCAGACCCGGAAGCGGCTTTCTCTGAGGCGCACCGCGTGTTGCGGTCGCGCGGTCGGTACGGTTTCACGGTGTGGGCACGACCCGAGGAGAGCCCCGGCGCACGCATCGTGGAGGAGGCCATTGAATCCCATGCCGACCGGGATGTCGCCCTTCCACAGGGGCCGGATTACTTCGGATACGGGGATCCCGGGACATGCGGCCGGATCTTGGGTGAGCGAGGATTCGATCGGGCTTTACTTGGATTCCGGACGGTGTCCGTGGATTGGCAGGTCCCCACGGCTTCGTACGTCTTTGAGTGTGAACGCGATTTCGGCGTCCGAACCGGGGCCCTCCTGGCACTCCAGACACCAGAGGCCCTCGCGGCCATTCAGGCCCAGATTGAGGAATCCGTCCAAGCCTACGCGCGGGGCGATGGGTTCGCCCTTCCCTACACGGCGCACGTGGTCACGGCAACGGCACGGTAGCACTACCCCTCAGTGATGACGTAGGCATTGATGAGTTCCGGGGCCGACGAGCGGGTCCTCGCCCAGAATTCTTTGGTGCGGGCGTCCCCGGGGTTGAAGAGATGGTCGTATCGGACTCGATCCTCTCCTCGGGGCACCCGTCCCAAACCGCAACGAGCAAACTCGCGGATCTAGCGGACGTTGCCGAGCTGGGGATTCATCAGGATGCAGTAGAGAGAGCTTCTCGATTTCAGCGATGGGAGATTCCCGTGCCTCCCCCGTCCACGTGAGCACGGATGACGACACCATGAATCAGCTGGGCTGGCAATTGGTGGCCTGGCAGCCGACCCGCCTGCGGGATGACTGAATCTCAGAGCGCCCTCAAGCCGTTAGCAGGTCCTTTCTGGCTAGGACCTTTCCCACGTCAGTCTTCGCGCCGAGATCGTTAAAGATCGTCAGCGCTTCGTCGAGAGCCGCGACCGCCTTCTCCCGAACCCCCTTCCGTTGGTACATCGTCCCAAGCCCGTACAAGGTCCGGGCCCGCTCGTAAGGCAGTCCGAGGCGCGTCCAAGTGGTCACACTCCTCCTGAGCATCTCCTCGGAGGTGCCCCAGTCTTCCCTTCCCCCAGCTCCTCCAGGATGGCGTAGCGACCCTCGTTCAGCGCCTCCCGCGCGTGCTCCCGGTCCATGCCTCCCGCCTACGAGATTAAAGACGGACCGCCCTAAGTATCCTTCCGGCGCGAG
>JAUVFR010000057.1 GCA_030594205.1 Methanobacteriota archaeon | reverse complement strand
GCGACTAGTCCAACCACCCGCGCTCCCTCAGTTCCCCCCAGCCTGTACGGCCGGGTCTTGGACGGCGGCCGGGGTGATTACGAACATCGCATGGACAGGCGTCGCAAAGGCCACGCAGGTCAACCATTACCGGCCGGTGGGTTGGATTGTCGGCGCGGGGACCGGCGCGGGGGGTGTGCAGTTCCAGTCGAGCGAAAACAACGTGGCGGTCAGCCTCACTGTCGAGTGGGATGAGTACCACGTCGACTAATGGCCTCCGGACGCCTGAAGCTCACCGGGCTCCATCCCGTGGTCAAAGAGGCGGCCGAGTGGTGCCTGGCCTGGGCGGACTACTACCAGGTCCCCGTCGACGTGACCTCCGGGTTGCGGAACTGGCAGGCTCAGGCGGACCTCTACAGGAAGTACCGGAGGTGCCTTCAGAGTGGAGAATTCGGTCGCACTGCTCGTTGCAGGTATCCTGCTAATCGTCCTGGGGACAGCTCACATGAATGGGGGCTCTCCTGGGACTCGACCATAGATCCACACTACCAGGCGTGGTGGGATGAGGTCCGCCGCGCCGTAGGGTTCGAAGTCCTTTCTTACGATCAACCCCACGCACAGGTACCCAACTGGAGGTCCTACGTATGAACGGCAACAACACACCCGAGGCCCCGGCCGGGGGTCTCTCCGTCATCCTCGGGCAGCAGTTCACCTTCACCGAGAACGATCTCACGCTTCTGTGCCTCCACCTCAACAAGGCGCTCATCTATTTCGAGCGTGGGAACGTCGGGTGGCGAGTCCTCTTCATCCGGGAGATCACCCACATCAATCGGGTCATTCGTGGCGCTCTTGACCGCGCCCACACCAACTCCCCGACGAAGGTCAGCGACCAGCTGCCCCTCATCTAGTAACCCAGGCTCTCCAGGTCTCTATACGACATACTGACCTGGAGAGCTGGCGTTTCATAGGAAAAGAGGGCGGCGAGCAAAATCGGCAAGTGGGCAGATGTAGCGAGCCGGGCGCACCGCGCCATGGGGCCGCGTAAGACCCTCCGCAGTCCGAGTGTCGGACTGCCCACCTCTGAGGTCGTGAACGTTCGTTAGGCGCGATCTGACGGGCTCCCTGAGAGGTTTTCAACACCGGCGCACACCCGTGATAGTGAAACCTCCGGAGAGGGGGCCCGCTGCTACTTCCCCCTGCGGGGGGAGGTAGGGCGGGGAAGGGGGAGGTAGCAGCGGGTTCAATCTCGTATTGGCCCTACTACATTGCTTTTTCCCTTGGTGTTTCGTATGGTGCTCCTATCTGCTCTTTTGCCGAAAGAGGCTCCTATGCCCAATCCGAAGGCCACAGAGAAGCCAGAGTCGGTCCCAGACGTAAGACCTCCAGGCCGTCTTCGTGGGGCTCTGATGGTCCTTCGCGGGGAGGCCCTGGTACCCGACCAAATCCGTTGCGAGTGGATCGAGTACCAGGTGACCTTCTCGGGGATCCTGGACAGGTTTGGCGCGCTTCTTGCTAGGCAGGCGAAAGCCGACAAGCGGAGGCTTGACGAGCAGCTCGCCGAAGCCCCCCCAGCCCCCCCCGTCCCCGTGGCCGCGCCCGGGGAAGATCGCAAGGCTGAGCTGCGTACGAGGGCCGCGCACCTCCACCTGGGCCGCCACGGCGAGTTCCACAGCCCCGACCAGCTGGCCCGCACCGGGACCGAAGAGGAGGAACCGTCGTGAGCATAGCAATCAAGAGCGCCCGGGCCCGGGCGCAAGCCCGCTTCGCACCACGTGGTGGGCCCGGCGATCCTGGCGTGTTCTCCTGGATCGGGAAGGTGGCGAAGAAGGCGGTCAGCTTCATTCCGGGCGTCGGCCCGATCGCGAGCGAGCTGATGGGCGCGGTGGGCATCGGGCGCGACCGACCCCGACCCGTTGCCCAGCCGGTCCTCAGCCTGCCGGCTGCGCAGTATCGTCCAGCGGCAGTGCCGCGCCCCGGGCAGATAGAGGTTACGCGCCCCGAAGCAGGAATCGTGCCACGAATCGAACGGTTCGTGCCCGGAGGCGAGACCGGGATGGAGACGGTCTCCGTCGCCTGCCCGAAGGGCTACCACCCGAACAAAGCCGGCTACTGGCTGAAGAGCGGGGCGTACGTCGAGAAGGGCACCAGGTGCGTGAAGAACCGTCGGAAGAATCCGATGAACGCCCGGGCCCTCTCGAGCGCGATCTCACGAGTGGATGGCGGGAAGAGGTTCCAGCACACCCTCTCCGAGATCGAGACGAAGAAGTTTACGAAGGCGGGCAACCGGAAGGCCTGCCCTCACAAGTGACGGCCCCCTGCGAGGGCCTTGTCCGGGGCGGCGGACGTGTGGGGCCTGGGAGCCGCCCTCCCCAGGTCCACGGGGGCCGGAGGCCTCCAACCGTGAAAAGAATCACGAATAGGCCTTTTGCATGATCAGAGGAGTAATTGCTTCACCCGGGATCCGCCGCCTCCTGGCCCTCCGCAATCCGGGGGACCGCACCCTCCGGAGGGAGGGCGACGCGGATCCTTTAGGAGTGAGAGGTCCTCCGGGCCCCGTTGACGTCGGCGGCGGCCGAGACGCCGTAACGTTGGCCGATCGGTTGCCTGGGGACCTCGAACTCCATTCCATGTGCGCGACTGCCCGCCGGATCGCGGGCCTCTGTGACCTGATGAAGATCCCCGGGCCCGACGTGGCCACGTACGATCCTGACCCACCTTACATCTGGGACGTGTGACCGATGCCTTTCATTCTTGTAGCGACCGTTGACGCGGCCGACGGCTCGACGACCAGCCCGCTCAGGGACTCTCAGTACGAGTACCTCCCCTTCCCGGCCTTCGTCGAGTTCGCCGTCTACGCTGACACCGCCGACGTGTTCACCCTCTCGGTGTTCAGCGGGACGGACGTCCTAATGGAAAACGCCGGCATGCCGATCCTGGCCACGGCGGCTCCCATCCTCTACCCGGACCACTACTTTCTGAGTGACGCGGCCGACGCTGGGGAGAGGCTCGGGGTGAGGGGCGTCAACGGGACCGGGGGCATCGCCTCCTTCAGGACCGCCGTTCGCATCACGCCTCTTTAGGACCTGGAGTTCCGATGCCGGTCAAGATCCAGGGTCCGGACGTCGCCCGTCGGGTCGCGCAGTTCTTCGGGATCAGGGGGAAGTACCTCCCCCAGATCGAGCAATTCATCGTCCCGACGATCTCCGTGGGGGACGTCTCAATGCCGGGCGTCCCTCCCGTCAGGCGTCACGTATCGGTGCAGGGCTACGAGGCGGCGGTCGTGGCTGAAAAGGCCTCCTGGTGGATGAACGCCCCGATCGGCGTCCTCGCAGTGATCACCGATATTCACGTGATTCCCGTAGGTGACATGAACCTTAATGTCGCCTTCTGGTTTGGAGGCGCCGCCAGCCTTACCCCCAGGTTCACGGATGGGCGACTAGTCCAACCACCCGCGCTCCCTCAGTTCCCCCCAGCCTGTACGGCCGGGTCTTGGACGGCGGCCGGGGTGATTACGAACATCGCATGGACAGGCGTCGCAAAGGCCACGCAGGTCAACCAT
>JAUVFR010000035.1 GCA_030594205.1 Methanobacteriota archaeon | reverse complement strand
TGGAAACCGATCCGCACCTCCTCCCCGGCCGCCAAGCCGGTGACGCCGGTCACATTCCAGGACAGGTTGGTCGTCCCGTCGGTCCAGTTGACCCACCGGGTCAGGTTGAATTCGACGACGGTGGTGGAGAAGGTCGTGTTCACCCACCAAGAGTTGGGACCGGTGTCTCCGAAGACGAGCCAGTCGTTGAGGGAGGCCCCGTCGTAGGCCATGGGGTGAAGGAAGTAGTCGGAGCCTGGGTCTTCCACCCGGAACGTCGCATTGAACAAATCGGGGTGGGCGAAGTCGAGGCCGGTGTCGATGACGGCGACGGTCACGTCTGTCCCATCAAAGCCAATGGCGTGCGCCAGGTCGGAATTGTGCATCGCGACCTCGTTGGCGTCACTTGGCGTGACGATGCCGCCGCCCGATTCCTCGATCTCCAGGAACGGTGCCATCCCATCAGACTGGATCGCCAGTCGGGCCGATGGTACGCCAATCTTATCGGCCCATGCTCGGACCCCCTCTCGGGTCAATCCGACCAGTGGGCCCGGTGTGGTCTTGGCCGCCTCGATCGCGACATCCTCAGCCGTCTCGGGGACGACCGGCACGCCCGTCTCGGGCTCGGCGGGCACCCCTCCTGGGGCCGCCGCAAGGGATGTCAGCGCGACGAAGGCGGAGAAGACCAAGGCAATCGTAATCGCGAAGCTAATCGCACGAATTGGACGATTTCCAATCAAGCTCGTCTCCCCCTAATATCCTTCAGCGTTGGGTTCCTTCAACCGCCTGGGTTGAAGTAGGCGGCAGAGTACGTCCTCCGGTTAAAAAGGTTTGCCGAATCCCGAATCCAGACGTCGTCCCGTGTCCTTATACCCGGCCTAGCCGATGAGTAGGAGGTGCGTTCTGGTCTGCGCCTCCTCCTCGCGCTTGTCCTGAGTTCTGCCGTCACCGTTGGGGCCCTGTCCACCGCGTCCGCGCAGGATTATCCGACCTTCACCCTGGGGGACTTATGGGAGTATACCGTCGATGTCCGCCTGGACACGCTCCTCGGTTTCGGGAACGTCTCCGGGTCGCTCAGGGCCACCGGGGAGACCAGGGCGCAGGTCTCCGCGGTCGCCCAAGACGAGACGACGGTCTCTTGGACCGGGGACCTGAATCTGCAGGGGCGGTTCACGATCCCGGGGGAAACCTCCGAGGCCGCCATCTCCGGCACCATCGCCACGACCTTCGAGGAACAGAGACAGGCCCCGTACTTCCTCCCCGCTGCCTTCGATGCCCAGGCCGTCGTCGACGGCGCGATCACCTTCATCGTCACCGTGCCGTACACGGCCACCCTCGTCGTCAACGCGACGGTTCCTCCGACCGCCGGGTCGCCCACCTTCCCCCTATCGGAGGGGACGCAGACCTTCACGACGACCGGGACGCTGGCCACCAACCTGTCGTTGGATTTCCTCGGCATGGGATTCGAGAACGCCACCGCGGAGGAGGTCCCGTCCACGATCCGGTGGGACGTCACGTCGTTTGCGATGGTGGACGTGCCCGCGGGCGTCTTCTCGGGGCTACGGGTGACCATGGAGGCCCTCACCGGATTCCTTCCCTCCCCCTTCTTCGCCCTCATCCAGGGAGCGACCCAGGTGACCCATCACAGCCCTTCGGTGGGCAGCCCCGTTCTCTTTCAATTCCTCACGAACGGGACGGAGGTGGGGAGGGCTTCACTTGAGACCTACGCCTTCGCCTCCAGCGTTCCGCCTCCTTTCTGGCTGAATCCCCTCTTTCTGGGGGGGCTCCTCGCGGTCCCGGTTGCGCTCCTCCTCTTCCGCTACGGGCGCGAACGCCGAAGGGGCCTCTGAGCGAGGTCGGAACCTTTTTCACCCCGCGAGCCTAGGATGGCTCGATGATCATCGAGGCCGACGGCCTGACGAAACGCTACGGCTCCGTCCTCGCCCTCGACGGGCTCACAACCCAGATCCCGGAGGGCCCGATCGGCCTCCTCGGCCCCAACGGGGCCGGCAAGACGACGTTCCTCCGTCTCCTCCTGGGTCTCCTCCGACCGACCACGGGACGGGGGAGCGTCCTCGGCTTTGACATCCGCGCCCGCCCCCTCGCCGTCCGGGAACGCATCGGGTACATGCCGGAACATGACTGCCTCATCCCCGACCTGACGGGCATCGGCCTGGTGGCGTACATGGGGCGCGTCAGCGGCCTGGATCCCAACGTCGCCCTCGGTCGCGCCCACGACATGCTGGACTTCGTCGGGGTGGGGGAGGAGCGGTACCGCAAGGTGGAGGAGTACTCCATGGGGATGAAGCAGCGGGCCAAGCTCGCCCAGGCCCTCGTCCATGACCCGGACCTGTTCCTCTTCGACGAGCCCACCGCAGGCCTGGACCCCGAGGGACGGACGGAGATGCTCGACCTGCTGAAGCTCGTCTCCCAGATGCCCGAGAAGAGCATGCTCATCTCCAGCCACCTGTTGCCGGACGTGGAGGACATCTGCCGCCACGTCGTCATCCTGAACGACGGGCAGGTGATCGCGGAGGGGGATCTGCAGGAGCTGCTCGGGGAGGGGATGAACACCCTGCGGCTCCGGATCGAAGGGGACCTGGGGAGCTTTGCAGAGGCCCTGCGCCAGGCCGGGGCGGAGGTGACCCAGGATGATCCCTTCCTGCAGGTTGCCCGGTCGGACGGCGTGGAGGACCTGATCTTTCGGACCGCCCATGCGCAGGGCGTGCAAGTCCGCTACCTCGGCGTCGAGGCCCGCAGTCTGGAGGACGCTTTCCTGGAGATTATGGAGGGGGCATAGGTGGGTACGGTTCGGCAGCCGACTTATCTGCGGCGGGAGGAACCCCTGCGGGGCCGGTTCTTTCGCGTCTGGAGCATCTTCGCCTCGGGTGTACGCCGCGGGTTTCGGCGACCCTTCGCCCTGATCACGATCCTCCTCGCCCTGGCGGTCGGGGTGATCACGACCATCTTCAACATCTTCGTGGGGGGGCTGTTCGGGCAGGAGATCACCCTAAGCAGCTTCTTCCAGACCCTCACGAACCCCGCCATCCTCGTGTTCATGCTCCTCGTCGCCGCGGGGGTGGGCGCGGGTCTCATCGCCGACGACATGCGCCACCGCTCCCTGACCCTCTACCTCAGCCGGCCGGTGACCTCCGTGGGGTACGTCGCCGCCAAGGCCTCCATCGTCGGCCTGGCCCTCTTCATAGCGGTCGCCTTCCCGGGCGTCGTGGGCCCCATCGTGGCGGCCCTCCTGGGCTACGTGGGGTGGGTGACGGCCATGCTTGCCCTGGGTGCGGGTCTCGCCTTCGGCCTCCTGGCGGTGGGCGTCTTCGGCCTCACGGTCCTCATGTTCTCGAGCCTCACGACCCGCAAGGGCATCGCGGCGGCCGCCATGTTCGCCATGGGCTTCGCCTCCTCGGGCCTCGCCTTCCCGCTGCGGAACCTCTTCGACGCGGACGAGATCTTGCACATCTCCCTCTACGAGAACCTGCTGGCCGTGGGACGCCTCGTCTACGGGGTGGAACAGGTCGGCATCACGTGGCAGGTCTCCCTCGCCATTCTCGCGGCCATCATGGTCGGTGCCTTCGCAGTCACCCTCCTCCGCATCCGGACCGTCGAGGTGGTCTCCGGATGAGCGTCATCGAGGGGGAGGGGCTGACCAAGTGGTACGGCGAGGTCCTGGGCCTCAACCGGTTCACGGCCAGCTTTGACGACGGCATCACGGGCCTCGTGGGGCCCAACGGGGCGGGGAAGAGCACCTTCCTCAAGCTGGTCATCGGACAGCTCATCCAAGATGAGGGGAGCCTAGTCGTCCTCGGCGAGAAGCCGTTCAACAACCAACGCCTCATGGCGCGCCTCGGTTACTGCCCGGAGCACAACAGGCTCTACGACTACATGAGCGGCCGACGGTTCGTGGCGACCCTGTTGCGCCTGAGCGGATACAACCGAGAGGAGGCGGAGCGTCGGGCGGTGGAGGGCATGAAGCTCGTGGATCTGCAAGCCGACATGGACCGACCCCTCGGGGGGTACAGCAAGGGCATGCGGCAGCGGACGAAGCTTGCCCAGGCCTTGGCCCACGATCCTGGGCTCCTCATCCTCGACGAACCGCTCAACGGGACCGACCCCGTGGGCCGGGCGCGCATGATGGAGGTCATCCAAGGACTCCCCGAGCAGGGGGTCAGCGTCATCGTGAGCAGCCATATCCTCCACGAGGTGGAGCGGCTCACGGACCGGATCGTCCTCATCCACCGCGGGAAGGCCATCGCGTCCGGCCTCATCCGCGAGATCCGTCGCCTCATCGATGACCACCCCCATACCGTCCGGATCGGGACGCCGCGCCCCCGGTCGCTCGCGACCGAGCTGGCGGCCCAAGACCACGTGGCCGAGATCGTATTCGACGGCGACATGCTCACCGTTCGGACCCGGGACCCCGAGGCGTTCTACCGGGAGCTGCCAGGCATCGTCGTCGAGGCGGACATCTCCGTCACGTCCATGGAGAGCCCGGACGACAACCTCGAGGCGGTCTTCCGCTACCTCGTGGAGTGACCATGATCGCGGAAGAGTGGGGCCGATTTACGACGTTGGCGGGTCTGACCGCGAAGACCACCCTGAGTTCCCGCAAGGGGGCCGTCACGTGGGTGGTGGCCCTCCTGCCCCTCTACGTGATCGGCGGCGTCATCGCGGCGGGGCGGCAGGTGGACATCGAACTGTTCCAGATCCTCATCCTCGCCCTCCTGAGCCTCGTCCTCGTCGTGACCGCACTCGTCCACGGATCGCGCCTCTTCCGCGAGGAACTCGAGGACAACACCCTCGCGTACCTGACGACGCGTGGGATCTCGAAGGCGAGCCTCGTCGCCTACAAGTTCCTCGGGTACTACGGCAGCGCCCTCCTCATCGTGACGCTCCCCATCGTCGCGACCTACTTCCTGGCTGCCGCCTCCACAGGCGTGCCCGCGGCGGAGAACATCGAGGTGCTCGGCGCCTTCGTGGCCATGGCGGCCGTCGGGATCGCGGCGTTCGGAGGTCTCTTCCTGCTCATCGGGTTCGCCCTGAAACGGGCCCTCATGGCGGGCCTCCTCTATGGGTTCCTCTGGGAGACCATCCTCCCCATCCTCCCGGGGAACGTCCCGCTCCTGAGCATCACCCACTACCTCCGGTCCATCGGGAAGAACCTCGTGTCCACCGGCATCCTGTCCCAGTGGATCACCACGCTGGACCTGTTCACCGCCGTCCTGGTGCCCCTCCTCATCGCGGCCGCCGCCGTCGGCCTTACGTATGTTCTCCTCATTACCCGTGAGATAAAATCCAAGGACTGACTCCGGGAAACGGAGAGCCGATGGAATTCATCGAGACGGTCGACCTGAAGCGGACCTTCGGGGACATCGTGGCCGTGGAGGACCTGAACCTCCGCATCCGTGAGGGCGAGGTCTTCGCCTTCCTGGGCCCGAACGGCGCGGGGAAGACGACGACGGTCCGCATGCTCACAACCCTCATCCACCCCACGTCGGGGAAGGCCTACATCGGGGGCAACGAAGTGGGGCGGGAGCCCGACTCCATGAACATTCGGGCCATGACCGGGTTCCTCCCGGAGGCCCCCGGGCTGTACGAGCGGCTGAGTGCTGCTCGGAACCTCGATTTCTACGGGCGGCTGTACGGCGTCCCAGAGAGTCGTCGCAAGGCCCGGATCGAGGAACTGCTCAAGTGGATTGGGCTCTGGAAGCGCCGCGACTCCCCCGTCGCGACGTTCTCGAAGGGCATGCGGCAGAAGATCGCGATCGTGCGGGCGATGGTCCACGACCCGCAGATTCTCTTCCTCGACGAGCCGACGGCGGGGCTCGATCCCTCGGCCGCGAAGACGGTCCGGGACTTTCTCGTGGACCTGGGGAGCATGGGCAAGACGATCTTCCTCAACACGCACAACCTCAGCGAGGCGGAGCGGGTCTCCACCCGTATCGGCGTGGTCAGCACGCAACTCCTGGCGCAGGGGACGCCCAAGGAGCTCGCCGCCCGCTACCTGAAACCCGCCTCCGTGTTCCGCCTGCGCGAGGCCACCGAGGACGTCGTCCAGGCGGTGGATGCCTTGGACTTCGTGGAGGAGGTCCACGTGGAGGACGGCGAGCTTCACGTCTCCCTGGAGGACCCCCAGAAGGGGAACCCCGCCATCGCCAAGGCCGTCATCGCCGCCGGCGGGGAGATCGAGTTCATCGTCGAGAAGGAGATGGGGCTGGAGGAAGTGTACCTCCGGCTGCTGGAGGACGCCGCATGAGATTCGAGAAGGCCTGGACCGTCGCCGCCAAGGAGATGGCGGAGTTCCGGAGCAACAAGTACGTCCTCATCACGCTCCTTCTCCTGCCCCTCAGCATGGCGGTGGTCATGCCCCTCGCCCTGGTTCTTCCCATCGCGTCGCAGGCGCCCTCGGGCGAGCCCCTTCCCCTGGATCTTCCGCCCCCCGACATGACCATCCAGGGGGAGACCCTCGTCGACCGCGTCCTGGTGAACGCCAGCATCTCGGACTCGGTCATCCGCGGGTCCGTCATCCGAGACTCCCGTGTGATGAATTCCACCCTCGTGGGGGTGACCGTCGAGGGCAGCATCCTCGAGGGGGTCACCATCAAGAACTCCGTAATCCGAGGGTCCAACGTCATCGAACCGGGGGAGATCAGCGGGAGCAACCTGGTCAACAGCCCCATCGTGGGCGGCGAGAGCGAATTCGTAAATGTGATCCTCCTCCTCCTAGACACCTTCCTGCTGTTCTTCGTGATCATCCCGGCGGCCATCCCGGCCCTGATGGCCAGCTACAGCTTCGTGGGCGAGAAGTTGAACAAGAGCCTGGAACCGCTCCTGGCCACCCCGACCACGGACGGTGAGCTGCTCTTCGGGAAGGCCCTCGCCATCTTCCTCCCCACCATGGGCGCGACGTGGCTTTCGGGCGTCATCTTCATCCTCCTCGTGAACCTGCTTCTCGAGCCTACCTTGGGCTTCGCCCCCCTCCCCACGCCCACCTGGCTCGTGGCCCTCGTCCTTCTCGCCCCCCTCTTCGCGACCCTCAGCATCACGGCCAACGTCATCATCTCCAGCCGGGTCAGCGACGTGCGGGCCTCGCAGCAGCTGGGGGCCCTCGTGGTCCTCCCGGCCATCTTCCTCTTCATGTTGCCGCTGTTCGGGGTCATCACCCTGGGCCCGGTCAGCATCCTCGGCTTCGCGGGGGGACTCCTCGGCGTGAACGTCGTCATGGCGTTCCTGGCACTCCGGCTGTTCCGAAGGGAGGAGATCCTGGTCTCGTGGAAGTGAACTAGCCGTCGCCTTGCCGCCAAGTCGTGAGCAGGTCGGACCACCACCTCCCCCGGCCGTCGAAGGGCACGTAGAGGGAGAGACGATCCAGGACGCCTCTGTACTTCGCACGGAGGGCGGGGACCAGATCGTCGGGATGCGCTCGAAGGACCACCTCCTCGAGGAACTCCGTCGGGAGCTCGCCGCCCATCTCGTCCCAGCGACCTTGTAAGGAGAGCTTGTGAAGCCGCTCCCCCACCGCCTCGTGGCCGTGGAGTTCGAGGACGCGTCGGTACGTCCGGGTGGACGCGTAGAAGGCCACCTGGTCGGCGGCGAATCGGAGCGCGGCGCCGCGTTCCTCCTCGGAGGCGCCGACCGCCACGAAGACGGGGGCCGCGAAGGTGACCGCCTCGGGCGACCGACCCGTCCGTCGGGCTCCCTCCTCCACCGCGGGCCGAAGCACCTCCTGGACGTAGCGGACCGTGTGAAAGGGGTGGACATGGAGACCCTCGCAGACCTCGCCCGCGAGGCGTGCCATGCCCGGGTTCACCCCGGCGAGGTAGATGGGAATCTCCGGATGTTCTAGGGGCCCCGGGTTGAAGAAGGGCGTCATGAGATTGAAGGAGAAATATTGCCCCTGGAAGTCGAGAGGTTCGTCGTTCTGCCAGGCGGACCAGATCGTCCGGAGGGCCGAGATCACCTCCCGCATCTTCGGGCGAGGAGGGACCCAGGGCACCGAGAACCGCCGCTCCATATGACCCTTGACCTGACTCCCCAGGCCCAGGATGAACCGCCCGGAGGCGAGGGCCTGGATGTCCCAGGCCGTGTAGGCCAGGGCCATCGGACTCTTCGAGAAGGCGAGGGAGATGGCGGTCCCCAGGTCCAGCCGCTGGGTGTGCTCCGCGGCCAAGGCGGAAGCAAGGAACGAGTCGTGGGAGGTTTCCCCGATCCAGAGGCCGTCGAACCCCATCGTCTCGGCCGCCTCGGCCAGGCGCGGGA
>JAUVFR010000008.1 GCA_030594205.1 Methanobacteriota archaeon | reverse complement strand
GCGACGAGCGCCGTCATCACCACGGCCGCCAGAACCCATCCCCCCCGGAATACCAGGGCGATCCCGGACCAGAAGGCGGTCGCAGTCTGGGCGTGGCCGCTGGGGAAGCCGTTGCTCGCGAGGGCGAAGGGCCGATGAAGAAAACTGGGCGGCCGAGGCAGTCCGAAGAGCGTTTTCAGGAGCCCGTTCAAGGCGCCGCTGACGAGCAGGAGAGAGCCCAGGAAGAGACCGAGCCGCTTGTCCCATAGCCAGTAGACCAGGACCACGACGGCCAGGAAGAACAAGACGTCGCCCGTGGACGTGATGATGACGAAGAATGCGTCCAGGAACGGGCTCGAAGCCTCCCAGAGGGCCCGGATCGGAGCCACCCCAAAGAGGAATTCGCCCATCTGGCCCCCCGAGTCGCAGGAGGGTTCTTAGGCCTTGGGTCTGCCCATTTTTGCCGACCCGTGATAAGCGGCAACCACCGCTTATATACCGTCGAAACAAGGCTATTCCATGACTTCTGAGGCCGCCTGTGACCTCTGCGGGCAGCCCGTTTCGGCCGCGGTGGGCCGGTCCAAGCACCTCCGCCTCCCGGCCACGGGCAAGGACGTCGACTTGTGCAGCGACTGCTACATCGCCACGGGCGATGGCGCGGACGAGGAGTTCCTCGAGTTCCTCCTCGCGGTCCCCCAGATCTAGGAGAAATCGACGGAGAGGTTGAAGCTCACCTCGGGCCAGACGAGGCTCACTTTGTACTCGTTCCCCGTGAGAACCACGGTGACGTCCCCCAGGGCGGACTTGTACCGCGTCGAAGGTCGGCCGCGCCCCTCGGGGTCCGATTGCTCGAGCCGCAATAGACCCTCCCGATGCATGGTCTTGACGCGGCGGTAACATGCACGAAGGGGCAGTTGCGCCGTCTTCGCGATCTCCTTGACCGGCATGTAGCGCTCCGCCGTGGTTTGCAGAATCTGGACGTTCATCTCGTCGAAGAGGGCCAGGAGAAAGCTGGGAAAGCGGGCGGGCGCGGGAGGCCCTTCGGGGTCCTGCCCCGGGGCGGTTTCCTCCGTCTCTGAGGTACCCAAAGCGATCCTCCAGGCCGCCTGTGTCGGGCTGCCGCGACTTAACCGTGTCGCCGCCGATATCAGACCTGAGAGGCGAAGGACGAATGTTCGATAGGAATGCACTTTTTCTAGATGCTCGTCCAACATTCCTCGGATAAACCTTATATCGTGAACCTAAGTATCGACTTTGCATTACAATCGTCTGCGTGATGTGGGGGGTCGTGGACTCGTGAGGGGCGGGGGTCTAGAGGGCGTCCGACTCCTCGATTCTGCCCTCGAGCGGGAGATCTACAGCCTCGATCAGGCCGAAGTGCCGGCGGAGCTCCGTCGGCTGTTTCTCCGAAAGCCCGTCGCCATGGTGGCCCAGCCCCGAAGCGAGGAGGAGATCGTCCGGGTCCTTCGGCACGCGGAGGAGCACCACCTGCCCGTGGTGCCGAGGGGGGCCGCCTCCTCCCCCTATGGCGGCGCCCTCCCGGTCCGCGGCGGCATCGTCCTGGACCTGTCCCTCCTCCGGACGATCGTGGCCTTCGACCCGGAGGCGGGCGTGGTCACCGTGGAGGGCGGCGTCCGATGGGCCGACCTCGACCAGTTCCTCGCGGGCAACGGGTACGCCCTCCGATCTCACCCCACGAGTTGGTGGTCCACCGTGGCGGGGTGGCTCAACACGGGGGGATACGGCCTTTACAGCCTCGGCTTCGGCTCCTTCGCCTCCCAGATCGCGTGGATCCGGGTCGTGGATTTCAACGGGACACGGACCCTCGCGGGCGGAGACGAGGCCTTCCGCTACTACGTCCACACGGAGGGCCAGATGGGGGTGGTGGCCCAGGTCGGGCTGAGCGTGCGGCCGCGACCCGCCGCACAACGCCCCCTCCTCTTCACCTACCCCGACCCGGAGGAGGCCCTGATGGACGCCCGGTCCATCGCCGAGACCTGGGACCCGGTCCACATGACCTATTACGACCCGCACCGCCTGGGCGAGCTCAATGCCCTGCAAGAGCGAGAGGTGCTGGACGAGGCCCACAGCCTCCTCGTGGTCACGGAAGAGGGGGAGGGAAAGCCGAAGGACGCCGGCTCGGTCGAAGGCGTCCTGGCGGAGCCGTATCAGGCCTCCTTCCTCTGGGAACACCGCTTCTTCCCCATGCAGGTGAAGCGGCTCGGCCCGGGCATCCTGGGGGCGGAGACCCTCCTGCCGCTGACATCCATTCCCGCCTACTTGGCGAGAGCCGAGGGCTTGGCCGCGCGCTTCGACGCCTCCCTCGCCCACGAGGGCCACCTGGTGAGCCCCACGGAGGCCCTCCTGATCTCCTCCTTTCTCACGGACCCGCGGGACCTGGAGCGGTATCTCCCCCACATCGCCCTCGTGCTCCTCCTGCATGAGGCCGGCATCCGAGCCGGCGGGCGCGCCTACGGCGTCGGCATCTGGAACCGCCCGTTCCTCCGGACCCGCTACTCCAGACGGGACATGCGGGCCTACCGAGCCTACAAGCGGCAAGTCGACCCCAAGAACCTCCTCAACCCCGGCAAGGCCTTCGACCCGGGGGCGGATCCCTTCCTTCCCCGTTGGTCGATTTCCTCCTTTTTCCTCGCCCCCCTCCTCGCTCGAGCCGCCGGCCGGCTCCTCCCGCGCAACCCGTTGGGTCAGCCCTCCGCCCCGATGCTGCACGACCTCGCGCCCCCCGGTCTGGAGGGACCCACGGACGAGGACCTTCGTTCCGCCGCCGAGTGCGCCCACTGCGGGGCCTGCATCACGGTCTGCCCGGCCTACCTCGCAGACAAGACGGAGCTCGTGACGGCGCGGGGGAAGCTCCTGGTCATGGAGAAGATGGCCCGGGGGGAGGCGATGGAGGGGGAGGGGGCCCGACAGATCTTCGATTGCATCCACTGCGCCGCCTGCTCCAACGTCTGCCAGAGCGCCATCGACCTCGTTCCCGTATGGGACCGCCTGGAGAACCTGGTCGCCCGCCGATACGGGAAGCCCCGGGAGCAGATCGAGGCGTTCGTGAAGCGGGTGGAGGCGGAGGAGGAGTACCACGACCTGGTCAACCGCGGCCTGGCCTACCCGGTCCAGACGCCGCGGGGGAGGCGTCCCGATGTATGAGCGGTACGAGATCCCCATCCAGCTCGCATCCCCGCCCAAGGAGGCCCCCCGCCGGTTCCAGGTCATCCGGGGCGAGGACTGCATCCACTGCGGCACCTGCGTGACCGCCTGCCCCTACGGCGTCCACCTGAAGCAGGAGGCGGACGCCCGCCTGATGGCCCTCCCGGAGGACGACTTGTGTGTGGGATGCCAGCGGTGCGTCATGGAGTGCCCGGTCGGGGTCCTCGACATCGGGGTCCATCCGGACTTCAGGGCCATCGGAAAGGGAACCTTCCGACCGCGGGTGGTCACCCGGATCTGGGACGAGGCGGCGAGCGGCCGCATTCCCGTCTCGGGCGCGGGGTATCGGGGTCCCTTCGTGCAGCCGGGATTCGACGCGATCTGGACGGACATGTCGGAGATCGTCCGACCTACCCGAGACGGCATCCACGGGCGGGAGTACATCTCGACCGCGGTGGACCTGGGGCGGAAGCCGCCCTACCTGACCTGGGAGGACGACGAGCCCTTCCCTCCCATCCTGGAAATCCCCGTTCCCTTTCTGCTGAATCCCCCGGGGGCGATCGGGCGGGGCCTCGAGCCCCTCGTGGCGCGCGCCGCCGCAGAGCTGGGGACCTACGCCATCCTCGAGGCCTCCGATGTGCGCGGGGAGAACGGCCACGTCATCCCACGATTCGCGGCGGAGGAGGAGGTGGATTGGGACCTCCTGGACGGGGCGCGGGCCGTGGAGGTCGATGATGCGGGAGACGGCCTGGCCACGTACCACGCGATCAAGGAGGCCCGCCCCGACCTGGTCGCCTTCCTGCGAATGCCCCTCCGGTTCGACGCGCGGGAGGCGTACGCCGACCGCATCCGCGCGGGCGTGGACGTCCTTCACCTCTACGCGGATCCTCACGGACGTGAGATCGGGCCGGAGGAGACCCGCTTCATCGCCCCGGTCCTGCGTGATCTGGATCAGTACCTGGTGGAGGAGGGGCTCCGAGACGAGGTCACCATCCTGGCCAGCGGCGGCGTCGTGGCCTCGGAACACGTGCCCAAGGCCCTCCTCTGCGGGGCCGACGCCGTCGGGCTGGATACCACCTACCTGGTCGCCCTCGGCTGGAACGGGAACCCGGAGGGGGGCCTTCCGTCCCCCATCAGAACGCAGTGGGGGGTCCAGCGCATCACGAACTGGGCCAACGCCTGCCGCGACCAGCTCCTGGAGATCATGGGGGCCATGGGCATTCGGGACGCCCGTCGCATGGCGGGCGAGATCGGCCGCGCCATGTTCCACGAGGACCTCGAACGGGAGTTCATGGCCCTCTTCCCGGGAGGGAACGGCCATGGTTGAGGCCGAACCCCTGCGCGTGGTGAGCGCCCCCTCCTACATCTGGCGGACGGTGAACAAGTACGCGGTGGAAATCCTCCCGGACGCCTGCATCGACTGCGGGATCTGCGCCCAGGTCTGCCCCTACGACGTCTATGAGATGAAGCCCGGCCTCGTCCACATCTCCGCCCCGAAGAGCTCCAACTGCATCGGCCCCCACAACTGCGAGGGCCAATCCTTCTTCTGTGTCGACAACTGCCCGACGGACGCGATCCGGGTTGGGGAGAACGCCTACTACGAGGACCTCGGCGACGACCGGTGGCCCGCGGACCTCATCACGTCCACGTGGTACATGTCGGAGACGGGCCAGCTGCCCCCGCCGGGCATCGAGTCCCGAATCGGGGACTCCGGAGGCGGCTTCGACCGCCTGCACTTCGTCTTCCCGGAGGACCCCGAACCCGTGGAGGAGGTCGACACCTCCCTGGACCTCAACCGCCGGCCGTGGGGCCCCCGCATCCGGACCCCGATCCCCATCTACGGCGCCGCGATGTCCTACGGCAGCGTCAGCCTCAACGTCATGCTGAGTCGCATCCGTGCGGCCAAGGCATGGGGCACCTTCTGCAGCACGGGGGAGGGCGGCTACCCGGAGGCCCTCATCCCGTATGCGGACCACGTTATCACCCAGGTGGCCACAGGCCTCTTCGGCGTCTCCGAGGCGAGCATCCAGCGGGCGCCGATCGTGGAGATCAAATACGCCCAAGGGGCGAAGCCCGGGCTGGGGGGGCACCTCCTGGCGGACAAGAACACCCCCGACGTCGCCCGGATCCGGGAGGCGGTCGAGAAGACCTCCCTCTTCTCTCCCTTCCCCTTCCACAGCGTGTACAGCGTGGAGGATCACAAGAAGCACGTGGACTGGCTTCGGTCCGTGAACCCGGACGCGCTCATCTCGGTGAAGGTGTCCACACCCGTGGACGTGGACATGGTGGCCGTGGGTTCCTACTACGCGGGAACGAACATCCTGAACCTGGACGGCGGCTACGGCGGCACGGGGGCGGCGCCGGACATCGCGAAGAAGAACATCGCCATGCCCATCGAGTTCGCCATCCCCAAGGTCCACCGCTTCTTGGAGGGCGAGGGCATCCGGGACGAGATCGTCCTCATGGCGAGCGGCGGCCTCCGGACGGCCTATGACGTGGCCAAGGCCATCGCCCTCGGGGCGGACGGCTGCGTCATCGGGACGGCGGAGCTCGTGGCGTTGAACTGCACCCGCTGCGGGAACTGCGAGCGGGGCCGGGGCTGCCAGCATGGCATCGCCACCACGGACCCGGAACTCGTGCCCCTCATCCCCGCGGACTTCGGGGCCCAACGCATCTACAACATGTACCACGCCTGGCGCCTCCAGTGGGTGGACCTGCTGACGCGCCTGGGCCTGGAGAGCTTCCGGGACCTGCGCGGCCGCTATGACCTGTTGCGGTACGAGGGGGCCATCCTGTGAGGGATGCGGTCCGGCGCGTCCTCGCGGCCCGGAAGGACCTGGTCGCCGGGCTCCCCTCGGGCCTGAAGAAGCGGGAGGCGGAGGGCGGCTGCGGCGTCCTGGGGCTCGCCTCCACGAAGCCCATCGCGGGCCGCCACCTGTTCCCCCCCATGCACCAGATGCACAACCGGGGGAACGGGAAGGGCGGCGGCATCGCCGCCGTGGGGATGGATCCCGAACAGATGGGGGTCTCCCCCGAAGTCCTCGCCCGAGACTACCTCCTCTTGGTGGCCTACCTGGACCCCTCTTGCCGGGAGGAGGTGGAAGCGGAGTATATCGATGGTCCCTTCGACGTGGACCACACCGAGGCCCTGCCGACCCGGGAGATGGAGGAAGTCCCGGGGCTCGAGGTCCAACCGCCGGAGGTGGTCCGCTACTTCGTCCGTCCCCGCGAGAATCGTCTTCGGACCTTCGCCAAGGAGGCCGACCTGGAGGACCTGCCGCCGGGCGACCTGGAGGACGAGTTCGTCTACCGCAACTCGTACCGGTTGAACACGGCCTTCTACGCCTCCCTCGGGGAGCAGCGTGCGTTCGTCTTGTCCCACGGGAAGGACCTGATGGTCCTGAAGATCGTGGGGTACGCGGAACAGGTCGTCCACTACTACCGCCTGGAGGACATCACGGCCCACGTCTGGATCGGGCACCAACGGTATCCCACGAGAGGGAAGGTCTGGCATCCGGGCGGGGCCCACCCCTTCGTCGGACTTCACGAGGCGCTCGTCCACAACGGGGACTTCGCGAACTACGCCCGGGTCACGAAGTACCTGCGGCAGCGGAACATCGTCCCCCTCTTCCTCACGGACACGGAGGTTTCGGTCCTCCTGTTCGACCTCCTACGGCGGACCTACCGGTATCCGCTGGAGTACGTCATCGAGGCCATGGCCCCCACCACGGAGCGGGATTTCACGATGCTCCCGGAGAGGAAGCAGGAGGCCTACCGGCGCATCCAGGCCACCCACATCCATGGGTCCCCCGACGGCCCGTGGTTCTTCATCGTCGCAGGGCGGCAGCCGGGGGGGGAGATGGAGCTCCTCGGAATCACCGACACCTCCATGCTCCGGCCGCAGGTCTTCGCCCTCCAGAGTGGGGACGTCTCTCTCGGCATGGTGGCCTCGGAGAAGCAAGCCATCGACGCCTTCCTGCGAAGCGTGCACGAGGAGGACCCGCGGATCTGGAAGGTGGCGGACCGCTACTGGAATGCGCGGGGGGGGAGCTACTCCAACGGGGGTTCCTTCATTTTCTCCTTGCGGGAAGGTTCGGAAGGCCTCGAACTCACTTGCACCGACAAGTTCGGGAGCCCCGTCGCGGTCTCCGACGCGCCCGTGACGACGAGGGTCGCGGCCAACGGAGGAACCCTTCCTGCCCTCGAGGGGGAGGATCCCGGAGCGATCGCGAAGCAGGCCCTGGGCTACCTTCGCAAGAGTGGCCCGGCCGAGGCCGCCGGGTTGGTTCATGGATTACGAAAGCGCGGACAGCGGTCCGACCGGGACTGGCGCCTCGCCCTGCGTTCCCTCACCCTCCTCCTGGACCGCCCGTACCCGATGGAGGGATGGAGGCGGAGCCGGGCCCGGGCGGACATCAGCGATGCCATCGAAGCGTTGCTGGACGTTGGTCCGCCCGGGGACGGGAAGGCTTTCGTGAAGGTCGATTGGGGTGGACGGAAGCTCCTGGACCCACCCACCGAGCCGGACTCGACCCTCCTCGTGGACCTGGCCGGCTTCCCCGCGGAAAATGAGGATAGCGGGTCGCGCTTCCTCGTGCAGGCACATGAGCTCGGCTGGCGGCGCATGCGGGTGTTTCGGAACCGGGGCCAGCGTTTCATCGGCTGCGGTCTCGGCCCTGACTCCCTGGCCGAGATCCACGTGTATGGAAGCTCCGGCGACTACCTGGCCTCCGGACTGGATGGATCGGAAATCCACGTCCACGGATCGGCCCAGGACCAGGTGGCCCAGGTTATGAAAACGGGCCGCCTCGTCGTTCACGGGGATGTCGGCCAGACCTTCATGTACGGGGCGAAGGGGGGCGAAGCGTACATCCTAGGCGACGCCGCGGGACGACCCCTCATCAACGCCGTCGGTCGACCGCGGGTTGTCATCAACGGCACGGCCTTGGACTACCTCGCGGAGTCCTTCATGGCCGGGGACCCCCTCAAGGGAGGGGGCTTCGTCATCATCAACGGCCTCAATGTGGACCAGAGGGGCTACCTCGTCGACCGCGAGACGCCCTACGAGGGGGGAAACCTCTTCTCCCTCGCCTCCGGGGGCGCCTTGTACGTCCGCGATCCCGAGGGCGCGGTGGAGGAGAACCAGCTCAACGGTGGGGAGTTCGCAGAGCTCTCGGCAGCGGACTGGGAACTCATCCTTCCCTATCTCCAGAGGAACGAGGAGCTCCTTGGCGTCCCCGTCGACCGCCTCCTTTCGTGGAACGGCCGCAGCCTCCCTCCGGAGCGCGTGTACCGTAAGGTGGCCGCCGTACCGTTGCGAGCACTGATCCCCGCCCACGATTGAGCGCAACCGCCTATGGGGAGCCAGTCCGCCCGCCGAGGTCGAGTCGTTATCGCCCACGAGAACATCGCAAGGATTAAAGCCCAACTACGCCTCGTCGCGGGAAGATGGGTGAGAAGCGGGAGCGGGAGAGGAGGCGCGGCCCTGCCAACATCCTCCCCCTTTTTTCGCCTTCGCTCTTCGAGTTCTGGCAGATCATCCTGCCCCGAAATCGCCTCATCATTCACATTCGGGAGCATGAGCGCGACGATGCTTCCTGATAATGGGGAAGTAAACCTTTTCGCCCTCATCTTCCCTAAAACACCTGAGGGCAGTGTATCCGTACCCTGTTACCCCTAGGCGTGCCCACCCCGGGTCGCATCCCAGCCTGGGGGCCTTCCTGGGCCTCGTGTTCCTGGGCCTCGTCGTGCCCTACGCCCTCGGCTACGGGCTCATGGCCTTCGCAGGCGCCCTCGTGTTCGCTGGCATTCTGGCCGGGGCCATAGCCCGCGGGGGGGCCCGCATGGGGGCGGGAGCCGCGGCCCGCTCGGGGGGCTTCTTCATGCTTATCCTCCTCCTCTCCTATGCCGTCATCCTCCTGTCCAACCAAGGGTTCTTCGACCTGAGCGCCTCGCCGGAGATGGCTCGCCTGGTGCCCTACGTGATGCTCATGGAGGGCCTTTGGTCGCGCATCGGCCTCCTCATGCAGCCCGTCCTCGGGCAGCTCATCGCCCTCACCGGAGGAGACGTCTTTGTAGAGCTCCTCCTCCTCGTGAGCCTGCCTGCCGTCGGGGCGGCCCTCGGCGGAGCCCTGGCGGGGGCCGTGGCCGGGCGACCCGCGGCGAGACCCGTCCCCATGAACATGGCCCCCTACCCACCCTACCCTCCGCACATGCTCCCGGAGTACCCTCCCGCCATGCCGCCGGGACAACCTTTCGCGCGGCCGGGCGACCCGGGCATACCCCCTGAAGCCGCCGCCATGTTTCCGGGGGAGATGGACTATCTCTGCCCCTGGTGTGGCCTCCGCGTCCTCCCCGACATGGAACGGTGCTGGAGCTGCGAAGGCCCGTTGGATGCGGCACCGCCACCTCCTCCGGCGTTCTAGTCAACCGTGGGAGTTCCGGATGGGCGCGGGGGCTACAGCTCGATCGTCACTTCCGCGCCGACGCGAATGCCGTGAACCTTGACAAAGTCCGCGTTGACCTCAAGGGCGTATCGAACGGGCCCCCCGGAGCCGTACAGGGGACACGGGTCGGCCTCGCACGGGACGGCGCCCTCTACGATGTGCACGACGACGAGCTCTCCGTTAATGAAGATCACATCCAGCGGGATGAGGGTGTCTTTCATCCAAAACTGACGGAACCTCTCGTCGTCAAACACAAACAGCATCCCGGAACCCTCCGCGAGACTCGGGCGAAAGGACAGCCCCCTCGACCACTCTTCGGGCTCGTCGGCGATCTCCGCGGAGACTTGGACGGGGCCCGAAGGGGAGGCGATGGTGACCGTCGCCATGGGGAGGGTCGGCTGAGGCGTCGTCACGCGAGGAATGAGGACGTAGAGGGCTACGAGGAGGAGGGCTGCGAGAGCGACCACGGCGAGCTTCTTCATGGGCGATCTTCTGCCGTCAGTCCGCCTCGGTCTAGTCCTCCCCCGGACCCCCGAACGGGGCCCCGAAAGGCATCTGTTGGACGACGTTAAGCCGCTGAATCAACCGCCACTGCACCTTCGCGAGGTTCCCCATGATCTCGTTGAACGTTTCGGCGTTCGGACCGTCCTCACCGGTGAACTCTGCCTTCAAGGCCGTGAGCCCCTGACCCAGTTCCCGGGCGATGGTTTTCAGGACCTGCTCGACCGTCGGGTCGAGGGTCTGCAGGTTGCGAAGCTGGAAGGTCGCCCCGCCCAGCTGCCCCAGGATGAGCCCCGCCATCAAGTACAATCCGTCGTCCCGGAAGTCCCCGAGGACCTGAAGGAGGACGGACAGGCTGGCGAGCTCCGTCGTGGAGTTGGCCCGCACGTCGGCGATGGCGCGGTCGAAGGCCTTGGAGAGGTCCTCCGCGCTGAAGACGGCGCCCTCCATCCTCACCGCCTCCGGGGGCCGTACCCGGCCGCGCGCCCCAGGAGCCCTCGGGGCCCCGGCCGGTGGGTGGCGTAGAGGCGCAGGACCTGCTCCTCGAGCCGTGCGATAAAGGCCAAGGCGTGTCGCGCCCGCTCTCCGCCCGCCGAATCCCCGCCCTGGCGGACCATACGGGCCGCGGACTCGCGTGCCAGGAGCAGATCCAGGGCCAGCATCCCCAGCCGCTTGGGCTGAACGCCGTGCCAGGCCATGAGGAGGAGTTCCTGGGACAGGTGAACCAACCGATGGAGATCTAGACTCGCCGGCATGTCCCTCCTCGGCGCATCGGCCGACCGGGAGAAGAACCTTTGCCGGGGAGACCGCCTCCCCCTCGTGCCCGACTCAGGAATCTTTAAGGCGAAGTTCCCGTAAACGGACAGGGAATTGTCATGGCGGAGGACGTCCTGGGCGTCTTTCCGGCCTCGGAGATTTGGGGACTCCAGAGGAAGCGGCCGTGTACACTGCTGCTGAGCCAGCGTCGGCTTCTCGTCCTGAGACGGAAGTCGTCGGGGAGATCGCCCACGAAGGAGCACATTCTGTCCCAGGGCATCGAGGCCCTTGAGGCGGCGAGTCGTTACACGCTTCCCCTGGAGGAGATCCGCTGGGTCCAGATCTACCCCTCCCTCCTGGGTTCCTCCTTCAAGGTCCAGACGGGTGGTGGCAGCTACCGCTTTCGCGTGGGAAGGGCCCACGCCCCCAAGCTGGAGCATCTCTTGCGGTCCATCCTGGGCCGTCGTGTCCGGCGTCCCGGTGAGTACTGACCGGGTTCCGGGACGCCCCATCCCCCCATCCGCACCCTCCTGGGATGGATCGAAGGTTTTGAGCCCCGGCTTAAATAGCGTTGAGCCCCTTTTTTTCATCCTGAGGGCGTCATGGCATCCGACAAGGACACGTCATCCGAAACGCCCTCGAGGCGCAACTTCGTGAAACTCGCGCTGGGCCTGGGGGGAGCAGCGTTTGTCGGTGTCCTCGTGGGTCCTGCCCTCGCCCGCCTCCTTGCGGGAGGGACGAGCGGCGGAGGGACCGGGACCCAGCCGGCCGGGCCGTGCACAGAGTTCGCCTCCTTCCAGCGCAACATTCTCAGCGGGGGCCCACCCAAGGACGGCATCCCCAGTGTCGACAGCCCTCGATTCATGTCGGCGGAGGCGGCCAGCAACTTCCTGAAGCCGACCGACATCGTCTTCGGCCTCGATTACCAGGGCGTCCAGAGGGCGTACCCTCAGCGCATCCTGGTGTGGCACGAGATCGTCAACGACCGCCCGAGCGGCCAGCACCTCGCCATCACCTACTGCCCTCTGACCGGGTCGCAGATCGCCTTCCGGCCGCCCACTGGAGGGGACGGGGAAACCTTCGGGGTATCGGGCCAGCTCGTGAACAGCAACCTTCTCATGTACGACCGGGCCAGCGACAGCAACTGGCCCCAGATCCTCGGAACGGCCATCAACGGCCAGCGATGCGCGAGCGTCCTGGCAGAGGTCCCATTGGTCTGGACCACGTGGGACCGATGGCGACAGCGCCACCCCGGCACCGAGGTCCTGACGACAGAGACGGGATTCCTACGGGACTACAATCGGGACCCCTACGGACTCTACAACCCCGACCCCCATGGCTACTATCGGAACGACAGCCTCATCTTCCCCAACGTAATGAATCGTTCCGACCGGTTCCCCCCCAAGAAGGTCGTGTACGGGGTCAAGGTCGGGGATGAGCAGCTGGCGATCCCCGCGGAGGAGTTTCACGCCGTCCGCGTCAAGAACGTCGCTCTGAGCGGCACCCCCCTCGTGGCATTGCAGGACGGGGACCTGAACGCGGTCCGGGTCTTCCGCCGGGAGGTCGAGGGGAGCCCCCTGACCTTCCAGCACGAGGAGGGGCGCATCCTCGATGCGGAGAGCGGGACGCTCTGGTCGCCGGAGGGGATCGGCCTCGAGGGTTCCTTCCAGGGGACCGCCCTTACGCCCATCTCGGCCGTCAACGTGATGTGGTTCGCCTGGTACGCCTTCTATCCGGGGACGCAGGTGCTCAGCTGAGAACGGAGGCCGCGTCATGACGGCATGGGATCGCGCCCGAGACCGCTTCCACGACGCCCTGGCCCGCCCGCGCCTCAAATGGGGGGGTATCCTCGCGGGCACCGCCTACGCCCTGTTCTACCTCTTCACCCTGGGCCACATCGTCATCCAGCCGGGCTCGACCCCCCTGCCCAACGCGGGTGTCTTCGCCGTGGTCGGCCTGGAGAACATCTGGCGGGAGCGGGCCCCCTACAACTACGAACCCATCGCTGTCTTCCAGCCCGTGGAAGGGTTCGCGGTCTTCCTCGCGGTCCCGAACCTCTTGCTGGCGGCGAGTCTGGGGATCCTTCTGGCGTTGAGCCTCGCCGTGGCGTTCTACCTCTTCACGGAGTTCCGGGCGTGTGGGATTACCGGCTCGGCGACCGGGATCCTGGCCAGCGCCCCCGCCTTCCTGACGGGTTTCGCCTGCTGTGCCCCGAGCCTGGCCATCTCCCTCGGGGCCGTCTCCGCCGCCAGCCTGACCGGCCTCATTCCGATTCTCATGCCCGCCGCCTTCCTCTCCCTGGGCCTCGTCCTGGCCTGGAACCTCCTCCGTGAGGTTCCGAACGCGGGTACGGTCCCGCTTACGGTAAGGGCGAAGAGTTAATGGGACATCATTCCCATCGACAATCGACGAAGGGGGATGACTTCGTGAGCGCAACGGGCCTAGCCGGCGTCATTGCCGGGACAACCGGGCTTAGCTTTATCGACGGCCAGGAAGGCCTCTTGGTCTACCGCGGGTACGACATCCGGGACCTGGCCCGAGACGTGACCTACGAAGAGACCGTCTACCTGCTGTGGAATGGGCGGCTCCCGAACCGACCCGAACTGGACGCGTTCTCGGAGGAGCTGGGGGAAGCCCGACGCCTGTCGGCGGAGCAGCTGGATCAGCTGGCGACCTTCCCCAAGGAGGCCCTGCCCATGGAGGTGCTCCGGGCCATGGTGGCTCGCCAGGCCCTCACGGATCCCGATCGGGGTGACGTCTCGCCCGAGGCCACCCGACGCATGGGGGTCCGGCTCGTCGGGGCCTTCCCGCTCTTCGTGGGCGCCTTCCATCGCCTGCGGCAGGGGAAGGAGTACCGGGCGCCGCCGGAGGGCTTGGGCCACGCCGCCAGTTTCCTCTACGCCCTCCACGGCGAGGCCCCCACCGAGGAGCACGCCCGGGTCATGGACGTCGCCCTAGTCCTGCACGCGGATCACGGCTTCAACGCCTCCACTTTCGCCGCTCGGGTCACCGCCTCCACCCTGGCCGACCTCAACGGCGTGGTGGTGACGGCCCTCAGCACCCTCTCGGGTCCTCTCCACGGCGCCGCGAACCGGGACGCCATGAACCTGCGGTTGAAGATCGGGGACGCCGCCAAGGCCGAGACCTACGTACTGGAGGCCCTTGCGCGCAAGGAGAAGATCCCCGGGTTCGGCCACCGGGTGTACAAGACGATGGACCCCCGGGCCGCCATCCTCAAGGAGTACGCCGAAAGCCTGGGGAAGGCGGCGGGGCAGGAGAAGTGGCACGAGATGTCCTACATCATGGAGGAGGCCATGATGCGGGAGAAGGGGCTTAGCCCCAACGTGGACTTCTACAGCGCCACGACCTACTACGCGATGGGCATCCCCGTCGACATCTTCACGCCGATCTTCGCCGTCAGCCGGGTCGCAGGCTGGGTGGCTCACGCAAGGGAGCAATACGGGGACAACAAGATCATCCGGCCCAAGGCGGAGTACACGGGACCGAAGGGGCTGAGTTTCACCCCTCTCGACCAGCGGACCTAGGCGATCGGATCGCCGGGCTGGGCCCCGTCGTCGGGCCGAAGGAGGACGACGCGCCTGTCCGCTCGAACAGCACCCAAGACCAGCACCTCGGAGAGGAAGTTGGCGATCTGCTTGGGGGCGAAGTTGACCACGGCGACCACCTTCCGTCCCCGGAGATCCTCGGGGGCATACCACTCCTTGACCGCCGCCGCGCTCTTCTTCACGCCCAGAAGACCGAAGTCGATGCGCATCCGGTAGGACGGCTTGCGCGCCTCGGGGAACTCTTCGACCTCCGTGACCTCCCCCACTCGCATGTCCACAAGCCCGAAGTCCTCCCAGGCAATGGTTGCCATCGGGTCCGCCAGGGGCGGAGGGGCCTTATTCTTCCCCCTCGCCCTCGGAACGGAGGCGGCCCCCTTGCAGGCGTCGTACCGGCCAAGGAAGGGCTCGCGAAAGAGGGTCATGCGAGGCCAAGATAACGGTTCTTCCCTCCGCACGAAGCCCCTCAAAGAGGTCCAACAAATCGGGGGCGGTCTCCTCATCCAGGGACGCCGTCGGTTCGTCCGCCAGGAAGAGGTCAGGTTCGTTGGCCAGGGCCCGGGCGACCGCGACCTTCTGCCGTTCCCCCACGCTTAGGGTCGGGGGCCGTCGATCTGCCAGAGCCTCCAAGCTGAACCGAGCCAGGAGCTCCTCCCCCCGCGCCTCCATGGTGTGCGCTCGACGGAGTCGGAGCGGGAGCTGCACGTTCTGTCGGACCGTCAGCTCCTCCAGCAGGTTGTGCTCCTGAAAGACGAAACCGATCTCATGGAGCCGCACGGCGGCCCGTTCCCGCGGGGTGAGCCCAGCCACGTCTCGACCACGCAGGAAAATCTCCCCGCGGTCCGGCCAGTCCAAGCCGCCGAGGAGGTTCAGCAGGGTCGTCTTCCCGCTCCCGTTCCGCCCCCACACAACCAGGCCTTCACCGGCGCCAAGGCTCAGATGGACGTCTCGGAGCACGTAGTCCACCCCATCGTAGCTCTTCCAGAGGTCCCGGGCTTCAAGGAGGGCGGGCACCGACTGCCCACTACTCCGCCTTCCTGCTAAGAACCTAACGAGGTGCCTCCGGGCCGTGACCGTGCGCTTTATGCCCCCGCGTCGGTTCCGCTGGCCACTCTGGGCTGCACGGCCGGGCTCCGGACCGACCTGCGAGGCCAAGGACGATCTGCCACCCAGCCAAAAGGAAGGGGGAACACGCTTCTCCGCATCGCCACCCGCTTCAATTGGCGCGTAGCCGCCGCCATGCTCGGCATCGCGGTGTCTGCCACCTACGCGGCCGGAGCGTTCGTCCTCCTCGACGGGCTAGAGGCGGGCAGCCAGTCCGTGCTGGACCGACTCGAAACGGGCCCCTACCTGGCGTATCGGGGCGTGTTTCCGCTGCTGGAGCCCTTCGCCCTCGACGGTGACTTTCGCGGGGCGTATCGAGCCGGTTGGCTTCGCCCCGCCGAGCTTGAGACCGACCCCTCTCCCGTTCCCGTCCGTGTCGCGACGTTTGCAGACGGAAGCCTGGGCGGGCCCACGCCGTCCCCCGGCACGGCGTTTGGGAGTCCCCAACTCGCCCAAGGGGCGGGCGGGGACGTCCTCGTCCTCCGTACCGACGTCGGAGTCATCCAAGTCACCCTGCAGGGTTCCCAGGCGTTGGGACTGGTCCTGCCGGCGTCCTGGATTGTGATCGCGGAGTCCGACCTGCGTGGGCTCGCGACATGGGAGGCAGGCTCGTTTGACCTCCTCTTCCTGGAGCGGCGGGAAGACGCCCTGCGGCTGGCCGATGGGGGCCACACGGTGCTCTCCCTCGCCTCGGCCCCGGATTTCTTCTGGGCGACGGTGCAGGAGGCCCGGCGCCTCGTCTCCAGCCTGGTGGGCGTGAGCGCCGTCGCCATCGCGGTGATCGCGTACAGCCTCATCGCCCTGGAGATCCGATACCGACGCTCGGAGACCCACACCCTCCTCGCCCTCGGGATGGACGGACGCGGGTTGGGCCGCCTGTACGGCCTCCAACTCGCCTTCATCGTGGTCGGGGGAACGTTGCTTGGGGTGGCGGGGGGCATCGTGGCGGCCAATGGCCTGGTCTCCTTCGCGCCGCTGTTCGGACTCCCGACGGTGATTCGACCTCACCTGTCCCTCACGGGGCTCGTGGTTCCCCTGGTCGCCTCTCTCGGAGCGGGGCTTGCGGGGGGTGGGTTGAGCTTGCTCCAGAGCGTCCGGAGGTGGAACCGCGCGGCCGGCGGCTGAACTCTTCGTCATCGTCACCCTGGGCGCGGCCTTGCTCACCGCCTCCTTCCCCTTCTACGCCTCCCTGGCCCGTACCCCCGAGGAACTCTTCTTCGGTCCGGGGGTGTACGTCCTCAGCCAAGCCTCGTCCCGGCAACCCCTGACCGAGGAGTTGGCCGAAGAGCTACGGGGAGCGCCTTGGTCGTCCGCGGTCAGTCCCGAGGTCTACGCCCTCCTCGGCTTCGCAGGGCAGGCCGTCGTCGTTCGTGGCATTCAATTCGAGCCCTTCTTGGCCTTGGAAGGACTGTCGTTCGGGGCCCCACTCGGTCCCGAGTTCCTGCTTCTGGGGGAACGACTTGCCGGCCGTCTCGGTCTGGAGGCCGGGGATCCCCTCCTCCTTCCCGGGTCGACATCGCCGATCCTGATGGAGGCCCGGGTGGACGGGATCCTCCGGGCCCAGGGGGCCCCCGCGGACGAAGTCCTCGTCGACCTGCCCCGGGCCCGTCTACTCGCCGGTCTGGGAAGCACCTCCCTGACCCTTGTCCGCGTGGGGACGCAGGATGTGGAGTCCCTCCTTGCCTACCTCGCCACCCACGAGAAGGAGGTCCTCGTCGCGGGAGGGGGGGAGACCCGGCTCGTGCAGGGGGGCCTCGTCCTCGACGACCGGATCGGCTCCCTCATCCTCACGAACCCGGCCCTGGGGAGAGAGCTCGGACGGGCCTACATCGGTTCCTTCGCCCAGCATAGCGGAAACAGCCTCTCGATCCTGGTCATTGGGATGGAGGCGCTCACCGTGCTCCTCCTCGTGGTGATGATGGCCTCCACCCTCACACGCTACTGGGTGGAGCGCCGCCGGGAAGTGGGCGTTCTGCGTGCCCTCGGAGGACGGGGGTCGGGGGCCCTTCGCCTCTTTGCCATGAGGCTCTTCGTCCTCGGGATTCCCGCGACGGTGGCTGGCCTCCTCGCGGGGGTAGGGGTTGGACTGCTGTTGGACGCAACGGGCGCCTACTCGTTCCTGGGCCACGCGCTTCCCTATACGCTAGATGCCACGGAGCTCCTCCTTCTAGGCGCCGTGTACCTGGCAGCCTTCGCCGTCGTCGTGTTGGTGGGGCTCGGCTTCCTGCTCCGCCAGCCCCCACGAGACCTGCTCCATGAGGGGCCGGAGCCCTCTTGGCATGAGGCGGAGGGAGGCCCGGCCAAGGGGGGAAGCGGGTCCGCGTGAAGGGCGTGGGCATCGCCGCCCTCCTCTCGTTGACGGAGGGGGGACTGCGAACCCTCGTTATCAGGGCCGCGAGCAAGGTAGAAACCCTTATTTCGTCCGGGTCCCGCGGTCTGGACATGAACGAGAGGGTCCTGAAGGTTGCCTTCCTCTCCCTCCTCGGCGCCCTCGCGGCTACCTTCGTGCTCTCCTGGGTTTTCGCGTCCGCCACCGGCTATCGGTACGGGGCCGACATCATCGAACAGGGATACCCCGCCCTGGCGCGGGGCCTGTTCCCTCTCGTGGGGGTATCGGTCCTCGCCCTCATCGCCGCGCACCACATCCTCCGGAACCGGACCCATCAGATCGAGCAGGCGATGCTACGCTGGCTCGAGGCCCGCGGGTCGTGGACCGCGCGGGGATGGGACGAAGACCTGGAGAAAGGCCTTGAGGAGGGCCTCCGACTCGGCCAATTCCCGGACGGGGAGGAGGACATCAAGGAGGCCCTCCAGGAACGCCGGAGTCTCCTGCGGATGCGATTCTGGTCGGCGCGTCTCCTCGGCGTCCCTGCCTTCGGGTTCGCGGCCATCGTGGCCATCTCCCTTTGGGCCATCCCTGGCTTTGTTCCCTTCCTGGAAGGGCAGGTCGCCCTCAGCACCGCCTTCCTCTATGCCACCACCTACGGCACGGGGGTGGCCATCGCCGCCCTCCTCATTGCCCTCCTTCTCGTCCTACGGGATTGAGGAAGCCTCGCCCGTCCCGAGACGTCCCTTTCGAAGGAGCCGGAAGAAGTTGGCAACACGGTAGATGCGGTGTCTCCAGCCAAGGTAGCCAAGGGCCAATGCTCCTAGGATGTCCCCGATGAGAACGTAAGGGTCCCGATACCCCTCCAAGAAGTTGAATGGGTCAAAGATGTCCAGAGGAAAGGCAAACCCCAGAAAGGGCCAGAACAGGATCTCGGGTTGCATCCACATCCGATCCAGGATGAGGTGTGTCCAGGTGCCGATGGCCAGTGCGAGGGGAATGGTCGTCCAGAAGATCTGGCGTCGCGGAGACACCGCTTGCGAACGGAGGAGGAGGAAGGAGAGGCTGAGGGCCAGGGCGAAGAGCAGCGTGTGGGCGACGGCCCTGCCTCCGACCCCGAGAATGAGACTCAGCGGCTTGTCGATCAGGTCGGGGACGAGGGCCCCCGCCAGCAGGACGCGGTAGTCGACCCTTATTGGGAAATGCCGCTTGCGGGGCCATACCACGAGGGCGAGCGTCAGACCAAGGTGCCCGAACGGGAACACGTTACTACCTCACTCTCCTGATGCCAGACAATCGGTGTCCGGCTCGCCACAGGCGCGGGCTTGCTCGCACCTCATCAAGCCACGGTGTCGGCGAAATATTTATAACCTGCACATCAATCCCGCTAACGGTTCATTTACTCGGGTGGAGGTAAAATGGAAGGAGAAGCACAGGCACCAGCACCAGCCGGAGGTGCAGGCCGTGGCCTATGGATTGCCATTGCCGTCGTGATTATTGCGGTCGTCGTCGTTGTGGCCGCAATCTTCGCGGCTCCTCTGCTGTTTCAGCCGGCCGCGAGCGTGAAAGTCGGAACGATTCTCCCCGTGACCGGGGCGCTTTCCGACTTCGGACCACGCATGCAGAATGCCGCCAATCTCGCAATGAGCGAGATCAACGACGCGGGAGGCGTCATCGGCCTTCCCCTAGAACTTATTCACGAGGACAGCCAGACCCGACCCATCGCCGGGGCTAACGTTGCAACGAAACTGGTCGCAACCGACGGCGTCGGCGCCATCGTAGGCGCGGCGTCCTCGGGGGTGTCTCAGGCTGTAAGCGGCGTGACGATGGAGAACAACGTAGTCCAGATAAGCCCGGCCTCCACGTCGCCCTTCTTCACCCTCTTCGAAATCGAGCGACACGAATCGCTCGTTGCGGGAGGCTTCCTCGGTCCCGACGACCCGGTTCCCGACACGTTTGGGAACCCAGGGTGGTGGTGGCGGACGGCTCCCTCCGACGCACTGCAGGGCAAGGCCGCCGCCATGATCGCGAACGGGGACTTCACGGGATTCGGGGGTTGGAACACGTTGGGAATCATCGCCGTGAACAACCCGTACGGAAAGGGGTTCGCGGCCGCCTTCCGTGGGGGGTACGAAGGCACCATCGTCGCGCAGGTCAACTACACGGAGGAGCAGGCGGATTACACCTCCGATCTGCAGCTCCTGGCCAGCGCGAACCCGGAAGCCGTCCTCATGATCGCGTATCCGGAGGACGGCATAACGATGTACAAGAATTGGCTGGCCAATCCCGCTTGGGCGTGGGACTGGCAGTGGTCCGAGGGCCTGAAGTCCACCGACTTCTTGACCGACTTGGATACCGAGGGGATCAACACAGACGGGTTTGTAGGGACCTCGCCCCTCCCGCCGGCGGGAGCATCCTTTGACTACTTCGTGACACGGATGGACGAGCTCTTCGGGCTGGACCTCTTCCCGTTCGACGCGCACACCTACGACGCCGTGTACCTGATCGCCCTCGCCATCGAGCGCGGTGGGGCGGCCGACGGCACGACGATTCGCGACAACCTGTACGCCGTCTCCTCGCCGACAGGGACGAAGATCTTCCCCGGTGAGTTCGCGAAGGCGAAGACTGAGCTGGCCGCGGGCAGACAGATCGACTTCGAGGGGGCCTCCGGAAGCCTCAACTTCGACCTGTGGGGCGAAGCGGGAAGCGACTACGAGTTCTTCAGCATCCAGTCGGACGCCTTCGTCCAGGAGGACGTCATCACGCAGGACCTGCTGGAGGCGGCGCCACCTGCACCGGTGAGCCAGGCCCAGCCTAGCTTCATCGTGACCCTGCAGGCCGCTGTTGCTCGGTCTTAGCCGCCCAAGTACATCCGGCCCACACGGGGGTCGGCCAGGAGGTCCTCCCCCGTCCCCTCGTACTTGGTCTCCCCCATGTCCAGCACGTAGCCTCGGTGCGCCATGGACAGGGCCTTCCGGGCGTTCTGCTCGACGATGACGATGGCGGTCCCCGCTTCGTTGATCTCCCGAATCTTCTCGAGGACGGCCTCCACGAGGTTTGGGGCCAGCCCGGCGGAGGGCTCGTCGATGAGCATCACCTCGGGATCGAGCATGAGGGTCTTCCCCAAGGCCACCATCTGCTTCTCGCCCCCGCTCAGATTGCGCGATCTGACCGAGGCCTTTTCCTTCAGGCTGGGAAACATCTCCAGGACCACGTCGATGCGGGGCGTCAGATCGCCCTCGCGCACGAAGCCACCCATCTCGAGGTTTTCGATCACCGTCAGCCTGGGGAACACGTTGTCCACCTGGGGGACGTAGCTGAGCCCCATCCGAACCAGCTTGTCAGGTTCCGTCCCCGTCACGTCCCGGCCTTGATACCATATCCGGCCGGCCATGGGGGCTAAGAGGCCGAAAATGGTCTTGATCAGCGTGGACTTCCCAGCGCCGTTGGGCCCGATGATGGTCACGAGCTCGCCCTTGTTCACGACCACGCTGACATTGTGGACGATTTCCACGTCGCCGTACCCGGAATGGATCGCCTCGGCCTTCAGGAGGGGCTGCATCCCTAGCCCCCGAGGTAGGACTCGATCACGTCGTCGTTGGCCTTGATCTCCGTGGGAGTCCCCTCGGCCAGCTTCCGGCCATTGTGCATCGCGATGACGACATCGCAGCGACTCATGACGACGTCCATGTCGTGCTCGATGAGGAAGATGGTCATCCCCTGCTCGCGAAGCTGGTCCAGACGATCCAGCAGCTTCTCGGCAAGCACCCGGTTCACCCCGGCGACGGGCTCGTCCAGGAGGAGGTGGGTCGGATCCGTCATCAGGGCCCGACCGAGTTCCAAGAGCTTCTTCTGCCCTCCGGACAGGTTACCGGCGAGTTCCGTGGCGAGGTGGTCCAGCTCGAGAAACTCGAGAATCTCTTGAGCCTTTTCCTGCACCTCGCGCTCCCGCTTCCGGACGCGAAAGGGTCGGAAGACGACGTTCCAGATGCTCTCCCCTGGGTTGTCCTTCGCCGCGAGCATGAGGTTCTCCAGGACCGTGATGTTCTCAAATTCACGCGGGATCTGCCAGGTCTTGACAACCCCCCGTCTCACCGTGGCGTGGGCGGGCAAGCCGTCCAGCCGCTCCCCGTTAAGGTGGATTTCCCCCCCGTCGGGGTGCAGAAACCCCGTGATGAGGTTGAAGAGAGTCGTCTTGCCGGCTCCGTTCGGGCCAATCAATCCCGTGATGGTCCCGTCTTGGACGCCCAGGGTGCACTCTTCCACCGCATGCACCCCCCCGAATCGCTTGCTGACGTCCTTGATGCGAAGGGTCATGTGGACCTCTTGGTTCCCTTAAGGACGCCCCGGGAGATAACCTTCTCCTCTCCCAGGATTCCCCTGGGCCGGAGGAGCATGACAAGGACCACAAGCAGACCCAGCGCGATCAGCTGAAGGAAGGCCTTCTTCGACTCCAAGTCCACAAAGCCGAGATCCGGGAACGGCGTCCGAATGATCAAGAACTGAAAGCCCCAGACGAGGAAGGCTCCCACGAGGACCCCGCGGTTATTCCCGGCCCCTCCCAAGATGACCATGACCCAGATGAAGAATGTGTCGATGGGGGTGAAGCTGGTGAGCGGCTCGATGAAATGGAGGAAGGAGCCAAACAGCGCCCCGGCCGCACCCATCATGGCGGCCCCCAGTACGAAGGCTTGCACCTTGTAGCTGAAGGCGTTCTTTCCCAGGGCCACGGCCGCATCCTCGTCGTCCCGAATCGCCTTCAGAACCCTCCCCCATGGAGATCGCCCGACGAACTCGATGAAGACGTACAGAACGACGACGGCGAGAACCACGATGACGGCGAAGGCCACGTTCGTGAGGAAGGGATCGCCGGGCACGATAACGGGCGAGGGGATGTTCCTCAGCCCAATCGTTCCCGCAGTGATGGATTCGGATTGAATCAGCGAGAGGCGAATGATCTCCGCAAGGCCGAGGGTGGCGATGGCGAGGTAGTCCGCGCGGAGGCGCACCGTAGGGATGGCGATCAGGAATCCCAGCACGGCGGCGACGAGGACCGCGCCGATGATCCCGACGGCCCAGGGGAGGCCGAAACCCAGGTGTCCTGGATAGAAATCCGACGGGGGAACGTTTGGGGTGATGAGGATGGCCGACGTGTAGGCCCCGACGGCGAAGAAGGCGGCGACTCCGATGTTGAAGAGGCCCGTGTATCCCCATTGAAGGTTCAGGCCCAGGACCAGCAGAGCGAAAATCCCGAGAAAGCTCATGAAGAAGACGATTTCCCGGAGAAAGCCAAGCTCGACCATCGTCTCACCTCGAGGGCGCTCGAAGCCCCCGAATCCGTCGGGCGAAGCGGGACAGGGAGGCACGGAGGGCGCCCCATCGAACCAACGGCTCGCCACCCAAGAGCCCCTCTGGACGAATCAGGAGCATCGCGACCATGATCGCGAAAGGGAAAGCGGGGGACCACGCCGTGTCGAATCCTGCCCGAAAGAGAAGGGCCTTCGATACCTCGTTCGTGATTCCGATCACGAATCCGCCCAGGAGCGCTCCGTACGCCGAGCCGATGCCCCCGAGGATGACCGCCGCAAAGATGAAGAGCAGGATGCCGAACCCCATGAGGGGCTTCACCTGCGCGTTGAGACCCAGTAGGATGCCCCCGATTGCGGCAGACCCGGCCCCGATGACCCAGGTCCAGATGATCACCCAGCGGACGTTGATGCCCGTGACCCGGGCCAGGTCGAGGTTATCGGAGGTGGCCCGCATGGCTTTCCCTAGCTTCGTGTACCGTAAGACGACATGCAGCAACACCACGAGGAGGATGCCGATGACGATCATGTACTGCTTCACCATCGTCAGCACGATCCCGGCGCCCACGTCGAGCCCAACCCCCGATGAAACAGAGAAAAAGCGTTGGTCTGTCCCGTAGATGGCGGAGATGACGTTCTGCAGGATGAAGGCCAGGCCGATGGAGGCGATAAGGGAGGGCACGGGTCCCCGGTACTGCAGGTGACGAAAGATGCTGTGCTCGAAGAGGACCCCGGCGAGGCCCGCCCCGATGATCGCCGTCACGCCGGACAGGAGGAGTCCGGTGGGCAAGGCAACCTCCGAGATCCCCAGGCGAACCAGGTTCAGAATCGGGAGGGAGATCCCGAGGGCGAGGATTCCCACGAGGAGGAAGAGGAGGGGAAGGCCCCGGCGGCGCGGCGAGGGGGGCGCCCCTCGGGCTCGAAAGAAGAGGCGCAGCCCCAAGGCGCCCCCCAGCCCCGCGGCGGCGATCCCCAAGAGGACGGTGGCTACGGCCATGGAGGGCGCCACGGAGACCCAATTCCAGGCGAAGATGACGTTGACGGTAAACGCCAGGTAGGCACCGAGCGTCAAGATGTCCCCGTGGGCAAAGTTCGCGAAATTGCGCACCCCGTAGATGAGGGAAAGACCCACGGCCCCCAGGACGAAGATGCTTCCCAGGGCGATGCCGTTTACGATGAACTCATGAATCACGGAAAGATCTCACCCATCGTGCCCTGTGGCGGGGCTCAGTTGCCGGCTCATTCCTCCTGTATTCATTCGACCTAGCTTATTAAGCCTTTAACCTTTGTCCCGAGGTGCGGCCAAGCGGGAACCTCAGCCCTGAATTCCTGGCTTGGAGGGGTCCGGCCGGCGTTGAGTATTGACGGTTGTCCAGATCTCGAAAGCGAATCTCAACGGGCGCTCCTGGCGAGATGGGTTGGAGGAGGGGGCTGGTCAGGACCACGGAGAGGATGAGAACTCCGAGGCCTACGAGGATCGTCGCCCTAAGGAATAAATCCCGGGTCCCGCGGGGCCTTTCTCTCCCCCCCCTGAACCCGTTCACCGACAGGGCGACGGTGAATTCTGACCGCCATGCAGGTAAACTACGCCTCGCTCCCCTTATGTTCTCATTCAATCGCTTGAAGGAAGGCATCAAAACGGGTCCCGAATGCGCGAGCAAGAAGGCCCTGCCCGGGTCGGTGGTCGAGGTGGGGAAAATGGACCCGAAGCACGCATCAGACCGGACCACGGGGGTTTGCCTGGAATCGGCCTGGAACGGCCAAAGCGCGGGGCCCCCCGCCTCAGTCCGGAGAAAGAAGGGATGGGCGTCGCTCGGACGCTTAGAAGACCGCGGGGGAGGAGTTTGCGGAGGGGAGAAGCAACCAATCTCGTCGGCGTCGGAGCAACCTCATCCCATCCCGCAGCCGGATGATGAACCCAGCATTAATAATTTTCCCCCGTTTGACGGAGGTTTTGCACATTAAGAGGCGTGAAAGCAGTCGTCCAGCGGCATGATGCAAAGGTGGCAGTAGTGAAAGAGCCCGTCACAGTCGTAACCGGCGTCGTGCCGACACCCTCGCACGTCGGGGGCCCCAAAGGCTTCCTCCATGGACCAGGCCTCGAGACCGTGACCACGGACTTCGACAATGATAAATCTTTCCTTCGACAATCGACGATGAGGCGACCATCTTTATCGGCCGCTCCCTTCCTCCTCCCATGGACACGGACGGGTTGATGGCCCTCGCCCTGGAGATGGTCGGCTTCACGGAGGTGCCCGCGGACTCCCAGATCCTCGTGCCCGGAACGAACCTCCGCCGCCTCCTCGTGGGCATCGACATCGGCGTAGGCGAACTCCTTTTGGCCCGAGAGCGAGGATTTGACGGGGTGATCGCCCACCACCCGGCCGGGGGGCACGCCAGCGTCCATTTCCACCACGTCCTCCGCCGTCACGCCGAGCTCATGGAGGGGGCGGGGGTCCCGCACGGGGAGGCCCTCCGCGCCGTGGAGGAACTGTCCGCCCCCCGGGAGACGGCCGGCCATGCCGCCAACTACGACCGCGTCCCCGCCTTCGCCCGGTTTCTCCGCCTTCCCTTCCTGAACATCCACCAGCCCTGGGACGAGATGGGGCGACAGCGAATGGTCGGGGCCTTGGAGGCCTGCGACGAGGACGCCGCGGTGGGGGACGGGGTCGCCGCCCTCCATGCCCTCCCGGAATTCGGCGTCGCCGAGACGGATATCGTCATCCGCCTGGGGGAACCGGCCCACCCCCTCGGCCGTTGGGCGGTCGCCCACGGGGCGGGAACGAACGGCGGCTACCCCGTGGCGAAAGCTTACTTCTCCCACGGCGTGGACACCCTGGTTTACATCCACATCCTGCCGGCGGACCTTCAACGCCTGCGAGAGGACCCGGCCCTGGAGGGGAAGACCCTCGTCGTCACGGGCCACATCGCGAGCGACTCCGTGGGAATCACCCCCTACATCCAGCGGCTCCGAGAGGAAGGTCTCGAGGTGGTCGCCCTCGGCGGTGTCCTCGAACCCTGACTACCCCTCGGGGGTCGCCGTGAGGAGGGCCCGGATGGATCCCCGCTTCAGGAGGTAGGCCACCATCACGGCCAGGGCGGCGGTCCCGTTGCCGAGGAGCCATGCGTACCCTACCCCCTCGAGCCCGTACACCGGGAGAAGGAAGTAGGCGAGGACGACGGTTGACACCGCCACGTACGCCCACAGGCCGATGATGGCCTTCACCCATTTCATGACGCGAGCGACCGCGATGAAGAGCCCATTCACAGCCACGAAAATGGCCGAGACGGCCAGGAGCCGAAGGAGCCGCAGGCTCTCCGGCTGGAAGCGCAGGTCGAAAAGGGACAGAAGCCACTCCCCGAAGAACCAGATGAAGGCGATGCCCAAGACCAGGAGGGGGAGCACGAATCGCAAGGTCCGCCGCAGATCCTGGCGGAGGCGATCGGAGAAGTGGGACCCTTCGACGTAGAGGGAGGTGCTCGCCATCATCGGAACCGAGAACAGTAGGCCCGCAATGAGCCAGGGGATGCCGAAGAACGTCACCGCCGCGCTCCCCGCGAGCCAGGAGACGAGAATCAGGAGCGCAGGGTACGGAAGGACGTGGAAGATTTCCCCCACGTGGTTGCCCAGGGAGAAGTGGAACATCTCGCCCAGAAGGTCGCGGTCCACCACCGGCTTGAGCCGGAACCCCGGATAGAGGCGAGGGAGGAGGAAGACAAAGGCCACCGCCAGGGCGAGGATGTGGGCTACCATCAGAGAAGCTAGCACGCCGATGACCCCTAGGAGGCCGATCAGGATGAGGGGAGTTGCCAGGCGGACCGCCTGAAAGAGACTACTCCGCAGGACGACGTAGGAGGCCTTCCGGCCCGCGACGAATCCACTGTCCACGATGGGGACGGCGACGGACACGACCGCCAGGAGGAAGAAGATGGGAACCAATGTCGCGAGGCTGAGAACGTTGGCCCCGGCGGGAAACCACACGTTCACCGTCAACAGGATCAGCACCGCCAGGGCCGCGGCCACGATGGCACTGACGGTCAGCGTGCTGTTGACCATCCGGCTCCTGTCCCCTTTGGAATTGGGGAGAAAGCGGATCAGGCCGGTTCCAAACCCCAGAGTGGAAACCGTGGTAAGGAGAGTGATCACGCTGACGAGAAGCAGGGCCTGCCCCACGGCCTCCTCGTTCCCGAAGAGGCGCGCCACAATGAGCCAAAAGAGGAAGCCGGCCCCGGCAACGAGGAGGGTGTGGAAGATCAGGAAGATGGCGTTCTTGTAGAGGGGGGAGCGGATATCCTCCATGACCTCCTTGACGAGATCGGACGCCATTGCCGCGGGGAAGTCGCAGGCACGCTTTAACCCTTAACCCAGGGGTCTGACGACCTTTAAGAAAGGCCGTCCGTTAGGGAGTCCGGGCGGGCTTAGTCTAGCCTGGTCAGGACTCGAGCTTGCCAAAGACACCTGCAAACAGCTCGTAGCGCGGGTTCAAATCCCGCAGCCCGCATCCGTCCCGCCGTCCCTATTCCCACGGGGGAGGACCCGCTTCGATGCGCCGCCGCATGGCCCTGGAATCGTTGGGGAAGAAACTCGTGCCAGACCGTCAGCCCCGCCTCCGCGAGCGGCGCGAGCATCGCGCGGGCGGCGGCCGGATCCTTTCCGGGCGTCCAGGGGAGTTCATATAGGCTCCCCCGCCCTTGGACGGGGCCATGGGAACCCTCGCGGATCTCGGGGAGAGGGCCCTCGTTCGACGCCTCCTCGCCATCTATGGGGAGGCAGAGGAGCGCGGCCTGGGAGACGACGCGGCGTTCCTCCCCGTGGGCGACCGCTACTTGCTGCTCGCAACGGATTCCATCAACGCTCGAACCCACATCCCCCCGGGGGTCGCCGGCGACCAAGTGGGCTGGTACGCGGCCGCCGTCAACCTCAGCGACATCGCGGCCATGGGGGGGAAGCCCTTCGGCCTGCTCGTCTCCCTAATCCTGCCCCCCCAGCTCGAGGTCTCGTACGTCGAGTCGATGGCCCAGGGCCTTCGTGCCTGCGCCGAGAACTACGACGTCGCGATCCTCGGGGGTGACACGAAGGAAGGGGCGGAGATCTCGATCTGCGTCACGGCGGCGGGGTGGACCCAGGGCGACCGCGTGCTGCGTCGGAAGGGCGCCCGGCCGGGGGACGTCCTGGCCGTGACCGGCGTCCTCGGCTGGGCCGACTGGGGCTTGTCCCGGCTGAAGGAGGGCATCGAAGAGAATCGGGCCATGGACGCCGTCATGCGCCCCCAGCCCCGCGTGGAAGAGGGTCTTCTCCTCGCCGCGTCCGGAGGGGTGACTTCCTGCATAGATGACTCGGACGGCCTCGCGGCATCCTTGGGACAGCTAAGTGAGGCCAGTCAGGTCGCCTTCCGAGTCGAGTATGACCGGCTTCCGCAGGCCCCGCCTCTCGTGGACCAGGAGGCCGCGGCGCGGAAGAACACGCTCCTATTCCAGGGAGGGGACTTCGAGCTTGTGTTCACCTGTCGGCCCGGGCGATGGGAGGGGATTCGTGGGAGCTTGTTAGAGATGGGCACACAGGCGACGGCCATCGGGGAGGTCCTCGAGGCAGGGGACAACGTCCTCGTAATCGAGGGCCGGGAGGAAATCCTGGATCCCAGGGGCTACGAGCATTTCAGATAGCCTGCCTTGGAGCCCAAGATATATAGTCCGCGCGGGATGATTGCTACGGGCTGGCATGAAGGAAGCCCTTCTGTACGAACCCGTCGCGGGCGGGAAGGTCGTCTGCACGGCCTGCGCCCGCTATTGCAGGATCGGGGAGGGACAGATTGGGCTGTGTGGAGTCCGGCAGAACCTGGATGGAAAGCTTCAGCTCCTCGTTTATGGGAAAGTCATCGCGGGACACGTGGATCCCATCGAGAAAAAGCCGGTTACTCACTACATGCCCGGTTCCAAGATCTTCTCTATCGCGACCACCGGATGCAGTTGGTTGTGCCGTTTTTGCCAGAACTACGATATTTCACAGAGAAGGAAAATTAAGGGGACGGACATCTCCCCCGAGGGCGTGGTTGAGCTGGCCCACCAACAAGGTGCCCAGGGAATCGCCTATACCTACAATCAGCCCACCATCTTCATTGAGTTCGCCCACGACATCGGCGTCTTGGCCAGGAAGGCGGGCCTCATCAACATCTTCGTCTCCAACGGCTACGATACGCCGGAGACGGTGGCCCTCATGCCGGACTTCCTCGACGCCATCACGGTCGACCTAAAGGGGAATGCGGAGCCCAAGTTCGTCCGCCAGATCATCGGCATCCCCGACCCGCAGCCCATCTTCGACAGCCTCTTGGAGATGCGAGACAAGACGGACGTCCACATCGAAATCACCGACCTCGTCGTGCCCAAGGTGGGCGACAATCTGGAGTACGCCAAGAGGCTCTCCCGATTCGTCCTCGACGAGCTGGGGCCTGACACCCCCATCCACTTCCTGCGGTTCCACCCGGACTACAAGATGATGGATCTCCCGATGACCCCCGTGAAGACCCTGGAGAAGCACCACAGAGTCGCCCGAGACGTGGGCCTGAGTTACGTCTACATCGGAAACGTCCCCGGCCACCCGCTGGAACACACGTACTGCCCGGGCTGCGGCCGGATCGCGATCCGGCGCCACGGCTTCGACATCCGGGGTTGGGACCTGGACGACCAGAACCGGTGCCAGGAGTGCGGCTACCAGCTCCCCATCGTCGGCGCCCTGCAGGACACCTGGCAGGAGCTCCGGTTCCGACCGGTCATGTCGTGACACGGCCCCGCTCCATGAGGAGCCTGCCGTCGGCCTCCAGCGTGACCCCTCGCAGAATGGCGTCCACCTCCGCCCCAGCCTGGACGTCACCGCCAAGGGTCCGGTTGTCCCCAAATCCGACGTGCAGGGCGCCAAGGGCCTTCTGGGCCTCCAGCGGGCTCGCGTTGAGGCTGGCCTGCGGGTTGAAGCCAATCCCCAGACGGGAGACGTGCCTCCCTTCGTGTCCCCCGGCGTCCATGGCCGACTCCGCCGCCTGCGCGCCGCTGATCCGCACCGCGTAGCCCTCCCGCAACGTCACGGTGGCCGGCGCCCGGAGCGGGTGCTGCAAGAAGACGTCGACCAGAAGGGACCCCTCCGCCGACCCGTTGACGGGGGGCACGAGGAGCTCCCCCGCCGGGAAGGTGGCGAAGTCCCCCCGCTCGCGGCAGAGGCCGGTGTCCTCGGTGATCCAGGACTTCCCCTCCACGCTCACCGCCATGTCCGTCCCCCGTGCTGTCGTGAGCCGAAGGGACTTGGCCCGGCGCAACCGCTTGTTCGTGACGGCCATGGTCTCCTCGACCTCCGCGTGGTTCGCGGTGAGGCACCCCTCGGCCATCATCGCCTCCGTCACCTGGGGAATCGATATGATCCGGGTGCCGCTTCGGGTCACCTCCCGACGCGCGTCAGTGTGACTGAGCGAGCGGCGGGTGGCCATGATGACGGCATCCGAGTCTTTCATGGCCGAAACCACCGGATCCGGCGGCTCCCTCCCGGGTTCCGGCAGGTCGAGAACCGCCAGGAAGGCATCGGCGCCCGTTCGCTGGGCAGCCTGGACGAGGGCCTGGCCGATGGCGAGGCTCGGCTCGTCCACCAGGACCATGGCGGTCTCCTCCTCCTGCAACGCGAGGGAGACCTCAACCAGGGAGCGAGCGCCCGCGCTCAGGTCCACGAGGCCGTAGGGGCCGGGGGGGTCTAAAACCCTTCCGGGGGTTGATAATGTCCGCGATAGGTTTATGGGCCTGCGTCGGGAAGGATTCGGGCCTATGGTGGCTCCCGACGAGCTCGAGCGGGTCCTGCGGGACTTCAACTTCACCTACGGCACGCAGGTGGCGGCGTTCGTCACGGGAACGGGCGTGCCCATCGCGATTCAGGCCACCGTGGAAATCGGGGAGGAGCACTTTGCCACCATGGCCGCGACCTTCGTGGGATCCATGGATGTCCTCTATCGAGGAATCGGCCTCGCCCCGCCCGAGCGGATTACCGCCGAGACGGCCAACGGGATGCTCACCGTCCTCCGGGTGGAGCGCAACACCTTCTTCCTGGCCGTCGGAGGCGATGGGGAGCTGAAGACCCGTACCAAAGAGGCCTTGGACGCCCTCCAACGGGTCCTGGAGCCCCTGCGTCCGTTGGACAAGTTTGCGATATAGGTCCCGGCTCAGGACCGTGGCATTTTAGTCTCCTGGGATCTCGTCCCCCCGTTGGACCTCCTCCTCCGAGTCTATGAGAGGCTTCGCCATGCCCTCGGCGGCGAGAACTGGTGGCAGGCGGAGAGCCCGTGGGAGGTCATGGTCGGCGCCATCCTGGCGCAGCAGACCACCTGGCAGAGCGTCGATCGGGCTTTGCGCTCGCTGAAGGCAGAAGGGCTGCTCCCGCCCGACGCCTTGGCCCACGCCTCACTCGAGCACATTGAAACCTGCGTCCGCCCCACGGGTTTCTATCGATCGAAGGCGCGTCGGCTTCGCCTCATGGCGGCCCGGGTCTTCGAGGAGGCCGGAACCCTGGAGACCTTCTTGGCGCGCCCTCCCGGGACGTTGCGGCGAAGCCTCCTCGCAATCGAGGGAGTGGGGGAGGAGACAGCGGACGCCATCCTCCTCTATGCGGCCGGTTATCCCGCGCCCGTGGTGGACGCCTACACCCGGCGAATCCTGCAACGACTCGGACATCCCCTACCGCGCGGCTACGAAAAGGCGGCCCGCCAACTGCGGGAGCAGCTGCCCGACCACGTCTCGGACCATCGTCGGTTCCACGCCGTGATGGTGATTCTGGGGAAGGAGTTCTGTCGGCCAACCCCGCGGTGCGCTCCTTGCCCCCTGCTGGACCTCTGCCTCCACGGCCAGGCGGTCGTGGCCGACCTTCCCCAAACAGGGTTATGAGCCGCAGCCGATGGCGGCTCGTGCGCGTCCTGGTCACAGGGTCCACCGGATTCCTGGGGCGGCATGTGGTCCGGACGCTCGTGGATGCGGGGCACACGGTCCGCTGTTTTCACCGCCCGACCTCCGACCTCGCCCCGCTGGCGGACCTCGCCGTGACCTTCGCGGAGGGGGACGTACTCGTCCCGGGAAGCCTGAAAGCCGCGGTCGAAGGGATGGACGCGGTCATCCACCTGGTGGGCATCCTGCGGGAACGGGAATCCACCTTCGAGGAGGTGAACGTCGGAGGCGTCCGCCATCTGCTGGAGGCTTGCGAACGAGCCGGGGTGCCGCGGGTGGTCCACCTGGGGGCGCTCGGGACCAGCGAGCGACACCCTACCCGCTATGCCCGAACGAAGGCCGTCGGGGAGAAGGTGTGGCGGGAGAGCGACCGAGAGTACGTCATCCTCCGCCCATCCGTCGTCCTGGGGCCGGGCGGAGACTTCACGGAGCGCATCCTGGCCCTGATTCGACGATACCGGCGGGTCCCCGTGGTGGGGAAGGGGCAGAATCAGATCCAACCCATCTGGATCGGGGACGCCATCCGAGCCATCGGGGCCGCCTTGCAGGCTCCCGGCCGACGCACCTGGGAGCTGGTGGGGCCCGATCGCCTCACCTGGGACGCGTTCGTCCTCCGCCTGGCGGGGGGCATGGGCCTGTCGCGCCGCCTTCGACACATCCCGGCAGGCCTGGCGCGCGCCGTCTCCTCCGTCGGTGCCCTGGTCGGCCGGGAGCCAACCGTGACACGGGACGAACTCTTCTTCCTCCAGCGGGACCTGGTGGGGCGGGCCGAACAGTTTCAGGACCTGGTGGGCGAGCCATCCGCCCCGTTGGAAACGTGGCTGCCGCGCCTCTTCCCTTGAAGCGGTATGGCGTCCGAACCGTCCGAAGACAAGCCTTTATCTTCCAAGAGTGAGCATAGTATCCTGATGGCGATGCGAGGCACCACACCAGAGAAGGCCATCCTCGACCTCTCGCGTCTGATCCAGGAGGGAAAGCTGACCCGAAGCGAACTGCTCGTGGAGATCATGCGGGTCGGGCTCACGGAGCAGAAGCGTTGGAAGGCCATTCGGAACGTGGAGGCAGGGAAGGTCGACATGCAGCAGGGCGCGGAGATGGCAGGCCTGGAGCCGGACGTCTTCCGCGAGCTGCTGTCCTCCCACGGGCGGCCCTAGGTCGCCGGGGTGGGTCGGAGGCTTCCAGGGCACGCTAGCCGGGGCCGAGGCAAGGCTTATCACTTCCCGAGACGTTATGCGGGGCTCGGGGGAGTTGCATCGCAGACTTGACCGTCGCCCAGCGCGTCATGCTCCACCTATCGCTCTTCGCGAAGCACCAGGACGAGTTTGACGTCCCCAAGGCCGTCACGCAACAGGGGATTGCTCAAGCCCTCGGGCTCAGTCGTTCGCACATCGCCCTCGAGCTGAAGAAGCTCCTGGAGGAGAGCTCCCTCGAGTCCCGGCTCGCCCACGTCCAAGGGGCTAAGAGCCGCCGAAAGGTCTACTTCAACACCTTCCAGGGGGAGCGCCTCGCCGCCACGTTGCGGGAGCGTGCCCACTCCGAGGTGGCGCAGTGGATCGGGCCCGACGGCACCGCCGGCACGGGACCGGGGGCCGAGCTGATCCGCCTCGCCCGGAAGGAGGGGCGACACCTGAGCGCGACGTATCTCGCCATTCTCGGTGGGGAGGTAGTGGACCTGCGGACAGAACCGCCCGAAGTCGGCCCGCCCCCCCAGCCGAACTTCGTCGGCCGATGCAAGGAGCGAGCGGTCCTCGAAGCTTGGGCGGAGGAGGGTCCGCCCCTGATGCTTATCACGGGGCTCCCCGGGATCGGCAAGACAACGCTCGCCCGGACCCTCCTAGCCGATCGAGAAGGCCTCTGGGTAAAGGTCTTCCCCTTCGATAGCGCCGCCTCCCTCGTGGCGAGCCTGGCCACGGCCCTGCACCGGGTGGGTCGGCCCCGTCTGCTCTCCTACCTGCGCGGAAACCCGCTGGACTTCGCGGAGGTGGGCGTCCTCCTGTCGACGGATGCTTCGGGCCTTCTCCTGGTGTTTGACGACGTCACCGCCTCTCCCGAAGCCTCCCGGGTGCTCCGCTTGCTCCTGGAAAGCCCGGTTCCCGGAGGCAAGATCCTCCTCACAGCCCGGGAAACGCCCACCTTCCTTGGCACCAAGGACCGGTTGGAGGGCCGGTTGGCCGAGATTCGACTGGGGGGCCTGAGCCGGGAGGAGAGCGAGGAACTCCTCCACGCCCTAGGCCGGGACGAGGGGGGCGCTGACGCCTACGAGCTGACCATGGGGCACCCGCTTCTGCTCCGCCTCGTGGCCACCGGGGAGCTGCCCGAGACCCTCGCCGATACGGAGGCCTTCCTCCTCGACGAGGTCCTTGCGGACCTGGACAGCGAGGTCCACGAGGCCCTCTTTCAGGCTGCCGTCTTTCGACGACCGGTCCCCCCGTCCGCATTGGCCCCGGCCGGCTTCTCGACGTTTCGGACCCTCCGTCGGAAGGGACTGCTGGTGGCAAATCGGCCGGGCTATGAGGTGCATGACCTCGTGGCGCCTGCGATCCGAAGGCAGGGAGGCGAAGAACTCCGCGCCTTCCACCGGCGGGCGGCCTCCTATTGGGAGGAGGAACGCGAGTGGATCGAAGCGGTCTATCATCTGGCGCGGGGGGGACGAGCTGCAGACGCAAAGGATCTGGTTCGATCGCGGTTGGAGGAGATCCTGGATACGGGAAAGGCGGCGGACTTGGCAAAGGTCCTGGACGAGCTTCCATCGGACCCCGCGGCGTCCCTGGCCCGGGCAAGGGCGCTCGACTATCTCGGGAATTGGGATGAGGCCGAGGAGGCCGTCGAGGCAGGACTGGCGGCGAAGCCCGGGGCGGAGGAACCCGGCCTCCTCCTGGTCCGGGGCCGGATCGCAAGCAAACGTGGCGACCTGGCGGGGGCAAAGGCGGCCTTCCTGAGGGCAGAGGAGGAGGCCGTCCGATACGGCGCACACCGGGAACGGGGCCTCGCCCTCTACGGGATGGGCATCGTCTGGCGGAAGGAGGGGCAGGAGGACCTAGCCCTGGGCGACCTGGAGCGGGCGGAGGCCATCTTCAAGCGGATCGCGGCCCGGCGTTCGCGGGGGCGAGCACGAATGGAGAGAGGGGTCGTCCACCTCCAGGGCGGGCGCCCCGCAGAGGCCATCGAGGCGTTCCGCGCGGCCGAGCCCTTCCTGGCGACCCGAAAGGGGGACCTGGCCTTCCTCCAGAACAACCGGGCAATCGCCTTGAAGGAGGAGGGGAAGTGGGAGGCGAGTTTGAAGGCGCTGGAAGAGAGTCGACGCATCGCGGAGGCCGCAGGAATGGTCCGTGGCCAGGCGTACGCCCTGATGAATGCCGCAGACCTCCTGGCCCGCATGCGGGAGTTCGACCGGGCGGAGGCCCGGTGCAAGGAAGCCGAACGAGTCGCGCGGGGTCTGGACGACCCGGTCATGATCTCCGCCTGTCAGGCCAACCGAGGCCTCGTCGCCAAGGGGCGCGGCGACCCGAAGAAAGCCCTCTCGCTTTACAAGGAGAGCCTGCGGCTCCTTGGCAGGGAGGCCCCCGTGAGTCGGGCCAACCGAGAGGTGGAGATGAGCGCGGTGCTTGGGGAGATGGGCGAGACCGACCGGGCCCAGGAGCTTCGGAACCGGGCCGCCGATGTGCTCGGGGAGGATCGGGTGGAAGCCTTGCTCCGGGAGCTACCCTAGGACCTCACGAAGTCGGGCGAGGGCCCGTTTCAGGTCCTCGGTGGAAGTGGCGAAAGAGAGTCGGATCCGACCCTCGCCCTCCTTCCCGAACGCCACGCCGGGGATAACGGCCACCCGGACCTTCTCCAAGATCCTTTCGGCCATGGCGACCGAGTCCAGGTCCTCATCATACCGGGCCCATGCGTAGAAGGTACCGGGGGGCTCCGCGCACTGGAGGCCCGGAATCGCGTTCAGCCCTTCCACGACGAGGTCCTTTCGCCGCGCGAACTCGCCGACCATGGCCTCCAGTGGTTCCTGGGGACCGCGGATGGCCGCCACACCGCCCTTCTGCGCGAAGGAAGTGGCGCAGGTGACGGAGTGTTGCTGTACCGTGTTAATGGGCTTCAGCAAGTCCACAGGGGCCACGGCCCAGCCCAGGCGCCACCCCGTCATGGAGTAGGTCTTGGAGAACCCGTTGACGGTTATGGTCCTCTCGAAGGCCCCCGGGAAGGAGGCGACGGCGTGGTGCTGGCCTTCGTAGACGATTCGCTCGTAGATCTCGTCCGTCAGGATGAGAAAGTCGTGGTCCTCGGCCAGATCGGCGAGGCCCCGCAGCGCGGCGAGACCGTACACCGCGCCGGTGGGGTTGTTGGGTGTGTTGACCACGAGGAGACGGGTCCGGGGGGTGATACGCTCGGCCACGGCCTCGGGCGTCAAGGCGAATCCCCCTGCCTCCGGCGTGGGGACAGGCACGGGCGTGGCTCCGGCAAGGTGGACCATCGGAAGGTAGGACACCCATCCCGGATCCGAGACCAGGACCTCGTCTCCGGGACCCGCGAAAGCCATCATGCTAGCGAAGAGGGCATGCTTTGTCGGACTGACAAGGACGTTCTCCGCTCGAGCCGGGATGCCGTTCCGACTCACGCTCTGTTCCGCGATGGCCTCCCGGAGCTCGGGGATGCCCGGGGAGGGGGTGTACTTCGTGAAGCCTTGATCGAGGGCTTCCTTGGCAGCCTGCACGATGTGAGCGGGGGTGGGAAAGTCCGGCTCGCCGGCGGCCAGGGAGATCACGTCTTCCCCTTGCGCCCGGAGCTCGGCCACCCGGCCGGCGAGGCCCACCGTGGGAGACCCCTTGACCAGTTTCATCCTCTCCGCGACCATGGTGGCCTCCCTAGGCCATCTCGGGTTAAAACCTGTCCCTCAGGGGCTCAGCGATGGGCGTAGATGGCCACGACGGGGGGGCCCGAATCCTCGAGACGGACGAAGCCAAATCGCTCGAACTGCAGCATCGTGCCCTCCGGGAGATCCCCCACGGCCTCTTCGGCCAGGCCCTCCACCTCCGAGGCGTCAGGCATGAGGACGGTGGCGGGGAGGCCCCGCGGGAGCCATTGCACTTTGGGGATGTCCCGGACCCGCCAGGACAGGAATTTCGCGCCGTCCACGAGGCGCACGTTGCACCAGTCTTTGAGGCGGATTTCCTCGCCCTCGTGTGCCTCAAGGTCTTGCCTCGCGAGGGAAACCTCCTCGGCGCCAGGGAGGGTGCGGGTCCCTCGCTCCGGAAAGTCGGGGTGGAGACGGGGGTGGGCCTCCCTTCGATCCGGCAACCCCGAGATGCGAACCGCCACGGGGTCGGGGACGAGGAAGTAGCGATTCGCGAGGGGGTCGATGATGCGGCGGTTCTCCGTGTACAACGTCTCGGCGGGGACCTCGATGTCGGTCAGGCTCAACCCGAAGCCTTTGATGAAATCCCGCAGGGCCTCGGGCTGAATTCCCCGCCGCCGGAGGCTCTGCAGACTCCAGGTCCGGGGGTCATCCACCCCGGCCAGTTCTCCCGCCTCGATCAGTCGACGCTGGTGACTCTTGCTCAGGGCGACCTCCTTCAGGCGAAGCAGCCCGAAGTGGACGAAGGCGGGGCCGTCCACCTCGAAGTAGTCCCAGATCGCCCGCTCCATTTCGTCCTCCATCAGGAGGTCCTTCCCCCGGAGGACGTGCGTGACGCCAAGGAGGTGGTCGTCCACTGCCCATGAGAACTCCAGAAGGGGCCAGACCCGGTACCGGGTCCCCACCCTGGGGTGGGAGCGATCGCTGATTCGAAAGAGGACACGGTCTCGGAACGCGGGGTTCGGGTGTCGCATGTCCGTTTTGAGCCGGACCACCGCCTGACCCGGGGCGAGCTCGCCCCCCAGCATCTCCTCCCAACGTCGGAGGTTCTCCTCCGTCTCCGACGCCCGGTGTTCGCAGGCCCGTCCTGCCACCCGGTTGGCTCGCAGCTCCTGGAAGGGGCAGAGGCACACATAGGCCCCGCCTACCTCCAGAAGGCGGCGTCCCCAATCGTAGAAGAGGGGGAGCCGGTCCGACTTGTAGAGCACCTCATGGACCTCCACACCGAGCCAATGCAGGCCCTCCTCCACCTGTCCGTACGCGTCGGCCAAGGGGAGCTTCTCTTCCGACCCGATGGTGTCGTCATGCACCAAGAGGAGCCGCCCCCCGTACCGCTTCGTGTACTCGTCGTTCAGGAGGACCATCCGGGCATTTCCGATGTGGAGGGGGCCCGAGGGGTAGGGCGCCAGCCGCATCACGACGCCGTCCGATACGTCGTCCAGGTCAGGGAGGCCCGTCCGGCGGGTCTCGTGTTGCCGCTCCAAGAGCTCCGGGGCCAGGTCCCGCAAGAGCCTCCGCTGCTCCTCGGGGTCGAGGGCATTGACCTCCTCCACGACCGAGGAGATCGTCTCCGCCACCTCATTCACCCTGCTTCGTAGGTCGGGATCCGCCGCCAGGACCTTGCCCATTACGGCCTTGGTCTGGGCAGGGCCTCCGTGCGAGAGGGCATTCTGGAGGGCGAACTTGCGGGCCAGCTCGCGGACCACGAGCATTGATGCGGGGCCTGGCTATTTAACTCCGTTTCACAGGAAGGCGGATCCTTCTGGCCAAGTGAGGCCCTCCCCTCCATGCCGGGGTCTTGGCGCAGAGTGTAGAAGGTTACCACGGAACCCTTATGTAATGCATTGTAGTGGCGGGGCCCGTGAGCACGCGAACGCTAAAGTCCGTGGTTCGGAGCATCCGAATCACCAGGGAGATGGATGACCTGATCCGGCAGGATGCGAAGGGTTCGGGGGTAACGGTGAACGCGCTGATCTCCTCGATTCTGACCAAATATGCGGAGTGGGATCGCTACGCCGATCGATTCGGCTTCGTGGCCATCCCCCGGGACGGATTCCGCACCCTAATCGATGCCGTCGACGAGGAAAGGCTCATCGAGATCGCAGAGCAGTTTGGTCCCGCGAAGACAAGGGAGATGGCGCTCCTCTGGTTTAAGCGGGTAAATCTCGAGACGTATCTCCGGTATTTCTCAGTCCAAATGCGCTACGGGCGGTTGGCGGATTACGAGATGCAGGAGGGCGCGGACGGGAATACCATCTCGCTTCACCACGACCTCGGCCCGAAGTTCTCTCTCCTCCTTTCTCGAGGGATCGAGCAGGTTCTCGAATCGATCCCGAACATCTCTCCACAGCTGTCCGTCGAGGAGAGCGCCCTGACGATCCATTTCCCCGCCGGCACGCTTGAGCGGAGCCCGGTTGCGTAAGGGTAAAGGCAACCACGCCCCTACGGCGGCCGGTTCCCTTGCCGCTGGCCGAAGACCTGGCGCGGTTCTCCTCGTTGCACACGGTCGAAGAACCCGTCGAACTTGACCTCGCCGTCACGAGCATTCTGAGGCAAGACGAGGAACGGGTGGTCTACTTCACCGACTTGGGTGGGCGTCCCGCCGTAGGCAATCTCTGGGCGTCTCGCGCCCGCATTTGCGAGTCGCTGGGCGTTTCTCGGGAGAAACTCCCCTTCGCCCTTCTCGACGCCATTCACCACCCGATTTCCGAAGAGATGACGAAGGACGCGGGGTTCCTTGAGGGGGAGATCCCAGATTTCGACCTCCACGAGGACCTCCCCGCCCCCCGTTGGTACCCGGACGAACCGGGTCGTTACCTCACCTCCGCTATCGTGGCCGCCGAGTGGGAGGGGAAGAGGAACCTCTCCTACCACCGGATGCTCGTCCTCGACCGCGACCGATTGGTCGCGCGGCTGGTCCCGCGGCACCTCCGCACCATGATGGAGGCCGCCCTGGATCAGGGAGAGGAGATCCCCATTGCCATCTTCATTGGCGCGCCCCTCCCCGTCCTTCTCGCCGGGGCGACATCCCTCGAGTACGACTCCGACGAGCTCCACATTGCGGCTTCTTTGACGCGCGGCACGACGGGCAAGAAGCTAGAGGCGGTCAGGCTCCCCAACGGCGTGACGGTCCCCGCGGACTGCGAATACGTCCTAGAGGCGCGCATCACCGGCGAGACGCACGAGGAAGGGCCTTTCGTGGACGGCACGGGCACCTACGACCGGGTGCGGCAGGAGCCCGTAATCCGGGTCACCCGCCTCTACCGTCGGCCCGACGCGGTCTACCATCTCATCCTGTCGGGGGGGCAGGAGCATCATCAGCTCATGGGCATGCCTCGGGAGCCTTTGATTCGCGAAGCGGTTACGCGGGTGGTCCCTCACGTGGCCGGCGTTCGGCTCACGGAGGGGGGGAGCTCCTGGCTCCACGGGGTCGTCGCCATCCGGAAACAACACGAAAGGGACGGGAAGAACGCGATCCTGGCCGCCCTCAGCGGACACACCTCCATGAAGCAGGTCGTCATCGTGGACGAAGACATCGACATCTACGACGACCGGGATGTAGAGTGGGCCCTGGCCACCCGGTTCCAGGCAGACAGGGATCTCCTCGTCATCAAGGGAGCGAAGGGCAGCTCCATCGATCCCAGCGCGGGGGACACCACCGCCAAGATGGGTCTGGACGCCACCAAGCCTCTCGGCCGGTCTGAGTTCGACAGGCCCATCGTCTGAGGCCACTCAGAAAGGACAAGGACGCCTTCGCGGCCGACCGAGGCCGTGTTCTCTCTGGCCCGCACAATGGCGCCGGACGCCCTGATCCCAGGGTCGAGCTGGGTGGCACCGGTCCTCCCGGGGAATCGCGGACGATAACCGACGCGACACCTTTTAGAGGCGGGGGCCCGTGGTCCAGACGGCATGCGCCGGGCCCTCCTTCTCCTCCCCCTTCTCTTCGCGTTTCTCCACCCGCTGGGGGTCGCGGGAACGGTGTCAGACCCCGAACCGGTCCTGGTGTCGGGCCCCCTCCTGACGCCCCCGAACCCCGCGGTGTACGCGACCCCGCCCTTCGTCCTCCAAGTGGGCCCCCAGCCCGTTTCCATCCGTCCGACGGAGGCCACGGAAGAACTCGTCGCCGTCCTCGTGGATTTCCCGGACCAGACGGCGATCCGCAGCCCTGGAGCCATCGGTGACCTCCTGTTCGATGCGACCCCCGGGGGGGCTTCCAGCCTCAATGCCTTCTATCGGGAGAACAGCTACAACGCCACCCAGATCGTGGGCGCCACCACCCAGCAGTGGAATCGGATGGGACGGACGATGACCTACTACGGGGAGGATAGCAGCGACGGCATCGACGACGCCAACGGGCCCGTGTACTGCCTTGTGGTCGAAGCGGTCCTGGCCGCCGACGCGGAGGTCGACTTCTCCCAATACGACACCGACCGCAACGGGGAGGTAGACCACCTCGTGATCGTCCATGCGGGGAACGGCCAGGAGACCACCGCCAGTCCGAATCTAATCTGGTCACACCACTGGGCTATCATCGATGCCCGCCAGTGCGGACACCCCACGATGAGCGTCGTGCTGGACGGGGTCCAGATCCGCGAGTACCTCATCGCCGCGGAAGGGTCGCCCCTGGGGGTCTTCGTCCACGAGTTCGGCCATGACTTCGGGCTTCCCGACTTGTATGACGTAACGGGTCTCACCCTGGGCATCGGCGTGTGGGGGGTGATGGGGACGGGGTCCTGGAACGGGGTCCCCCGGGGATCGACCCCCGCCCACTTCACCGCCTGGTCGAAGGCCCACCTCGGGTGGTTGGACTTCACCGTCGTGAACGACGCCCTTATCCCCGCATCGATCCCGGCCCTGGCCACGAGCGCCGTCGCCTATAAGCTCCCCCTCAAGGACTCCCCCCGGGGCGAGGAATACTTCATCGTGGAGAACCGACAGCGCCTGGGCTTCGATCAGGGCCTGCCCGGCTCGGGCCTCCTCATCTGGCATGTGGACGAGACGGTCAGTAGCAACGTCAATCCAAACCGCCGGCTGGTGGATCTGGAGGAGGCGGACGACGGCCGCGGAACCTTCTTCGCCGACAACCCCACCCAGCCCGGGGACGCCTGGGCGGCCGACGCGCTGGGGTTCGCCCCCGACACCGTCCCGGGCAGCGACGACAACGACGGGGCTCGTACGGGCTGGGAGGTCACGGACATCAGCGCCTCGCAGGCGGTGATGCAGGCGAACATCAGCGTGGGCGTGGTCGTCGACGTGGCCGTCCTCGACGTCGCCCGTCCGAGCTTCGTCCCGCTCAATCAGTCGGTCCCTGTCAACGTACGGGTCACCAACCGCGGCCTAACCACCGTCTCCAACGGCTCCCTGAGCTTCGACGTTTTCTACGAGGAGTACAACGGGAGCGCGCTGGTGACCGAGGAGTCCCGTGCCCTGCTCCTCCTCGATGAGGGGGAGACCCGGACCATCGCCTTTGCCTTCACGCCCACCCTACGCGGCACGTATCTCGTGGAAGCGGCCGTCCAGGTCACGGGGGACGAGCTCCCGGAGAACAACGTTCGAATCGTCCACCTCGTCGCCGGCGAGCATCTCCTGTTGGAGGACGTGGAGGGCGACACCTCGGCCTGGACCCTCTCCAACGACCTCGGATCCCCGCATCGGTGGGACGTGGTGGAGGATGGCGAGGGCTTCGGGACCGCCCACAGCCCCACCCGGTCGTGGCGGTTCGGATACTTCGGCACCTTCGGGGTCCCGATGGCCTATCCGTTCTACAACCTGACGAGCCCGGAAATTCTCCTGGGAGGGGAGGTACCTCACCTCCTGTTTTACCAGCGGTACCAGCTTGCCACGGCGTCGGAGGAGAGCGGAGGGGATCCGCCGGAATCCGACAGAGCGGCTGTCGCGGTTTCCTTCGACGGGGGGGGGAGGTGGATCGAGGTGATCTCTTTCACGGGAATCGACCTCGACTGGGCCCCAGTCTATGTGGACCTGGCTCCCTTCGCACAGGGGGCCGCCCGCATGCAGGTCCGCTTCACGGCCACCGCGGGTGCGATGCCAGAGGAGGGGGGCTGGTGGATCGACGATGTGGTCATCCTGCGGGTGCCCCTGGCGCCCGTTTCCCTCCTGAAACCCGTGGAGAGCCAGGAAGAGGTCATCCCCGGCGGCACGGCTTCCTTGTTGTTCCTCGTCGTGAACGTGGGTGACGTTCCGGGGAACGTCACCTTCCTGATTGAGGGTCTTCCCCTGGACTGGGAGGCCCTCATTGGGCTAAACGAGACCTCCGCCATCGCCGTGACGGCCTACGCGGACCGATTGGGGCCCGACCAACAGCGCGCGTTGAATCTCATCGTCCGCGCGCCCCTCCTGGCGGAGCGGGGCGTCCTCCATCAGGGCGTCCTTGTTGCCCTCATGGACGAAGGAAGCTCGGCCGATTTCATCTTCAGCCTCCAAGTGCCCCTGGGCTTCGGGTTCGACCTCTCGGGACGGAGCTTCATCGTGGCCCTCATCATCGGCGGGGTCATGCTGGCCTTGGCCATGGTCCTCACGGCCCTGCGCCGGCGACGGACTTCCCCCCCCTACTGACTTTATACGCCTAGCACCTTGTCTCGACGTGCTTCTCGAGAACCCCCTCCTCGTGGCCAACGAGCTGGAGGAGCGGGCCTACCAGGTGAACATCGCGGGTGTTTGCCTGGAACGGAGCACGCTCGTCGTTTTGCCCACCGGGATGGGCAAGACCGTCGTGGCCCTGTTGGTCCTCGCGGAACGACTGCGTGCGAGGGCGGGCCGGGTGCTCTTCCTCGCGCCGACAAAGCCCTTGGTGGAGCAACACGCCACCTTTCTTCGCGCACGGCTCCAGGACGACCTCGCGGTCGGCACCTTGACGGGGGAGGTCGCCCCCGCGGACCGGGAGTGGACGTGGATCCATGATGATGTCATCGTCTCCACCCCCCAGGTGGTCCGCAACGACCTCAAGCACGAGCGGATGACCCTCGAGGGCTTCGGTCTCGTCGTCTTCGACGAGGCCCACCGGGCCGTGGGGGATTACGCCTACGTGCAGGTGGGAGAGGCCTACAAGGGGGAGGCGGGCCTGGTGATGGGCATGACTGCCTCGCCCGGGAGCGACCCGGAGCGCATCCTCGAGGTGACTCGCAACCTGGGCATCGAAGGCGTGGAGATCCGGACGGAGTTCGATCCGGACGTGGTGAACTACATCCACGACGTGAAGATGGAGCGGGTGACCGTCTCCCTCCCACCCCCCATGGCACGCATCCGTGACCTCCTCGGCGCGGCATTCCAAGAAGTGGCGTCCGACCTCCAACGACGAGGGTTCCTGCCGGAACGGCGCCGGGCCACCGTACGCGAGATTGTGGCTGCGCAGAAACGGGTAAGCCAGCGCCTGTCCCGGGGGGAGAAGAACTACCACCTGTACCGGGCCGCCTCGAACCTGGCCGTGGCGCTGAAAATCAACCACGCCTCGGTAATGCTGGAGACCCAGGGACTCGGGGCGCTGCGCTCCTACGCGAACCGGTTGGAGCGGGACGCCCGCGAGGAGGACAGCTCGAAGGCGTCCAAGGCCCTGGTCCGCATCCCGAAGGTCCAGGAGGCGTTCAAGCAGGCCCGATCGACCCGCCCCGAGGACCCGAAGGTGGCGAAGGTGCGGGAGATCATGGCAGAGCAGTTCGCCTCCAAACCGGAGTCGCGTGTCATTCTATTCACTCACTACCGAGAGACCTCCGACCAGATGGTACGGGAGCTCGCCCAGGTCCCGGGGGTCAAACCCTTCCGCTTCGTGGGACAGGCCGACCGGGAGGGAGACCGTGGCCTCTCGCAAAGGGAGCAGGTCGACCTGGTCGAGCGGTTCAAAGCGGAGGAGTTCAACGTCATGGTGGCCACGTCCGTGGCCGAGGAGGGGTTGGACATCCCGTCGACGGACCTTGTCGTCTTTTACGAGCCCATCCCCTCGGAGATTCGAACCATCCAGCGTCGCGGTCGGACAGGTCGCGACCGGCCGGGGAGGGTCGTGGTGGTCGTGACCAAGGACAGCCGGGACGAGGCGTACCTCTACTCCGCCCGCAGCAAGGAACGCAAGATGCACGTGGAACTCGACCGTCTACGAGAACGCCTCAAACAACGAATCCTCGTGGGCAAGCCTGGCGGAGGCTTCTTCACAGCGCCGAAACTTGACGACGAAACCTCGCGCTTCCTCGTACCGGAGGAGGACGAGGAGGAGCCCGTGCCCCGGCGGCCCCGGTCCAAGCGAGCACAAGCCTCCCTCACGGACTACGATGCGTCGTAGTTCGGCCATCGGACCCGACCGGCTCGCGGGCTGAGCCAGGCTTATATAGGCCTCCCGACTCTGAAACCCGTCATGGCGAGAGGCCTCCACGCCGCCCGGAAGTTGAAGAAGCACCGGCAGCGGTACCGCTGGAGCGACCGTTACTACAAGCGGCGCATGCTCCGCCTCCGGGAGAAGAGCGACCCGCTGGAGGGCGCGGCCCAGGCGCGAGGCATCGTCATCGAGAAGGTCGGCATCGAGGCAAAGCAGCCGAACTCCGCCATCCGCAAGTGCGTGAAGATGCAGCTCATCAAGAACGGGCGACAGATCACGGCCTTCGCCCCAGGAGACGGCGCGATCAACTACATCGACGAGCACGATGAGGTCCTGGTGGAGGGGATCGGCGGTCGAATGGGTCGGTCCTATGGAGACATCCCAGGCGTGCGTTACAAGGTCATCCAGGTCAACACGGTCTCGCTGGAGGAGCTCGTCCGGGGGCGAAAGGAGAAGCCCGTGAGGTAGCGTTTTTGGCGAAGGCGGAGGCCGACAAGGCGGCCAAGGTGGCCAAGGGTTCGAAGACGACGTCCAAGAGCGAGACGAAGACGCCAGCGAAGAAAGGCTCCGCAAAGAGAGCGCCGGCAAAGAAGAAACCCACGGGAAAGAAGGCCGCCCCGGAGAAGCCCAAGAAAACGGCGGCCAAACCCAGAGCCAAGCCGTCCAGCAAGGCGGCAACGAAGGTCCCTGTCAAGAAGCTCGCGGCCAAGAAAGAGACTCCGAAGAAGAAGGCCCCGGCGAAAAAGCCTGTCAAGAAACCCGCGGCGAAGAAGGCGGCGCCTAAGAAAGAGAAGAAGGCTCCCAAGAAGAAGGCCCCGGCGAAAAAGCCTGTCAAGAAACCCGCCGAGGAAGCTCCGCTAGAGGCCCCAGTCAAAAAGCCCGCCAAGAGGAAACCGGCGGCCAAGAAAGCTCCACCCAAGACCAAGCCCAAAGCTCCACCCAAACCGAAGCCGGAAGTTCCACCGAAGACGGAAGACGGCTTGCTCCTGTTCAACCGTTGGGACTTCAGGGAGGTGGAAGTCGCCGACCCTGGCCTCAAGCGGTACATGAATCTGACCCCGACTTACCTGCCGCACACCGGAGGCCGGTGGGCGAACCGCGCCTTCACGAAGGCGCGCGTCAACCTTGTGGAGCGGTTCGTCAACAACATGATGCGCACCGAGAGATACACAGGCAAGAAGAACAAGACGATCAAGGTCGTCGAGAACGCCTTCGCGCTCGTGGAGAAGCGGGCCAAGCGGAACCCCATCCAGGTCTTGGTGGACGGCCTGGAGAAGGCGGCGCCCCGGGAGGAAGTGACACGCCTCCGTTTCGGCGGGATCTCCGTTCCCCGGGCCGTGGACGTCGCGCCCGCCCGCCGGCTGGACCTGGCTCTGCGGAACATCACGACGGGGGCCGTGCGGGCGACGTTCAAGACCCCCAAGTCCGCCTCCCAGTGTCTGGCCGACGAGCTCCTCATGGCCGCCGACGGGGACATCAACTCCTTCGCCATCGGGAAGAAGGAGGAGATGGAACGCATCGCGGCCTCGGCTCGTTGAGGCCCGCCTTTCGAGACGGAGGGGGCTGGCGTGAGTCTGCTGGTGACCATGGCCCGGGAGGCGACCCTGGCCAAAGTGGCGCAACGGGTCCGCCCCCTTTCGCGTGGGTACGTGGAGCGGTGGATCGGGGGGGAGTTTTCCTTGGCCGACCAGGTCGTCCAGAAGCACGCCAACGACATCCGAGCGTACCAGGATCTCGTGCTCCAGACGATGGACAGCCTCACCGTCGAGGAACTCCTCAGGAAGTGCGAGGAAACCCGGCCCGACCTGGGGGACCTTTGGGGGAGTGACGGTGCCAATCAGCGTCTTGCGGAGGAGTGGCATAAGGCCCGCGCCTACGTAGCGGGGCTTTGAGGCTGATTCGGTCCCCTCCCCGTGAAAACCTTTAGGTAGCCGGCGTCTCTCTTGGCGAGATTCGAAGGCCAGTAGGTACCATATGGGACGAAAAGAGGACAACGTCCGCAAGGCGCAGGCCATCATTCACAAGCCGGAGTTCATTCGAAACATCGGAACCGTGGCGCATGTGGATCACGGGAAAACGACACTATCAGACTCCCTCATCGCCGGCGCCGGCATGATGTCCGAGGAACTCGCGGGGCAGCAGCTGGAGCTCGACTACGACGAGCAGGAACAGGCCCGCGGCATCACCATCAACGCCGCCGTCGCCTCCATGGTTCACGAGTTTGAGGGCAACGAATATCTGATCACCCTCATCGACACCCCGGGCCACGTGGACTTTGGCGGCGATGTGACCCGGGCCATGCGGGCCATTGATGGTGCGATCCTCGTGGTGGATGCCGTCGAGGGGGTGATGCCCCAGACCGAGACCGTCATCCGGCAGGCGTTGAAGGAGCGGGTCCGGATCGTCCTCTTCATCAACAAGGTGGACCGGCTCATCAACGAGCTGAGAATCGATCCCGACGAGATGCAGCAACGCTTCCTCAAGATCATCGCCGGGGTGAACAAGCGCATCGCTCAGCTCCTTCCCGACGAGCTCAAGAAGGACTGGCAGGTGAAGGTCGAAGAGGGCAACGTCGCCTTCGGCTCTGCCACCCTGAAGTGGGCCATCTCCGTCCCGTTCATGAAGGAGACGGGGCTGACGTTCAAGGATGTCTATCAGTACCACAAGGACGAAAACGTGGAGGATCTGGCCAAACGGGCCCCCCTTCACCGCATCGTCCTCAACATGATCATCCGACACATGCCGGACCCCCTGACCGCCCAGAAGCTCCGCATCCCCATCATCTGGAAGGGACCTCCCGACTCCAAGTTGGCCCGGGCCATGATGGAGGTGGACGGAGACGGACCCGTGGCCTTTGTCGTCACCGAGATCATCATGGACCCCCATGCCGGGGAGGTTGCCGTCGGTCGGCTCTTTAGCGGCACCATGCGGCAGGGCCAGGAGGCGTGGGTCCTGGGTTCGCCCAGGCCGGAACGCCTGCAGACCGTCAACATGGTGGTCGGCGCCGACCGCATTCGCGTCGACGAGATCACGGCGGGGAACGTGGCCGCCATCGTGGGGCTGAAGGCCGCGATCTCGGGGGCCACCGTGGCTGACAACAAGGACATGATACCCTTCGAGCGCATCGTGCACTACTCCGAACCCGTCGTGACCGTCGCCATCGAGGCCAAGCACACGCGAGACCTGCCCAAGCTCGTCGAGGTCCTCCGAATCATCGGGAAGGCCGATCCGTCGATCCAGGTGGAGATCGACCAGGAGACGGGGGAGCACCTCATGTCAGGCATGGGGGAGCTGCACCTCGAGATCACACAATATCGCATCGTCCACGAGCACGGGGTGGAGATCGATGCCTCGCCCCCCATCGTCGTGTACCGCGAGGGCGTCCGCACGAGGGCGGGTCCCTTCGAGGGGAAGTCCCCCAACAAGCACAACCGCTTCTATCTGGAGGTGGAGCCCCTGGGGGAGGCCATGGTTCAGGCCATTCTGGACGGCCAGGTGCCCACGAACCAGCGGGTCAAGAAGACACGGGAGTTCATGGAACTCATACGGGAGTTGGGGCTGTCCAAGAAAGAGTCCCGCAAGGTAGTCTGGATCCAGGACAACAACATGTTCCTGGACATGACCAAGGGCATCCAGTACCTTCACGAGACCATCGAGCTCGTGCGGGAGGCCTTCGTCGAGGCCGCGACCCGGGGACCCCTGGCGGGGGAACGCTGCATGGGGGTGAAGGTCCTGCTCGTGGACGCCAAGCTCCACGAGGACTCCATCCATCGAGGCCCGGCCCAGGTCATCCCGGCCTCCCGGTCCGCGATGTACGGGGCCATGGTCCTGGCGGGCCGCCTCCTCCTGGAGCCCAAGCAGACGGTGGTGCTCAACCTCTCCCAGGAGGTCATGGGCGCCGCCATCGCGGAACTCCAGTCCCGGCGGGCCGTCATCGAGGACATCGAGCAGGATGGGGACGACGTAACGATCAGCGCGAAGGCCCCCGTGGCCGAGATGTTTGGGTTCGCCACGGCCATCCGATCGGCGACTGCGGGCCGCGTCCTGTGGTCCTATGAGAACGCCGGGTTCGAGCGACTTCCAACGGACTTGCAGGACGAAGTCGTGGCCGAGATCCGCATCCGGAAGGGCCTGCGGCCTGAACCCTACGATGCGAACTACTACGCCGCGTAGGGCGTCGTCTGGGTCCACTGACAAAGGAATAAATACGCACGCCCGCTAACGAGGCCGGACAATTGGAAGGTATCCTATGGCGGAAAAGCCGCACCTGAACCTCGTCTTCATTGGGCACGTGGATCACGGGAAGTCCACCCTCATCGGCCGGCTTCTCCTGGACACGGGTCACATCGAGCAGCATGTCATCGACAAGTTCAAGAAAGAAGCCCAGGAGAAGGGG
>JAUVFR010000036.1 GCA_030594205.1 Methanobacteriota archaeon | reverse complement strand
TCCCCTTTCGAATCTGCTTCGCGTAGAGGCGGGCGTGGCGTCCCCAGGTCCCCGTTTCGAGACTCGCCCTCCGGGCCTTTTTCGCCCACGGCCCGCCGTAAGGAAGGAAGGTTCCCACAGCCTCGAGGGTCGCTCCCGAGGCGTAGCCAGCGGCCGCTCTAATCGATGCCTCGACGTCATCCCCCAACACCGTGAGCTCAAGGGTCCGGTTGTTGAACTCCTTCCAGATGTCCGGGTTGAGGACGACGGGGACCCCTCTGGCGTCCGCGTAGAGCCACCCGGAGCTCGCCAGCTTGCGCTTCAGGTCCGCCCCCAAGCGGCAGAACTTCATATCGAGAGGCAGGAAACCTTTGGACGCCCGGAACAGGGACGACTGGTCGATGGCGCTCCACTCCCCCACGGAATCGACTGCCTCTGGAGGGGACCCCGAAGTCTCCGGCCCTATCTCCAACCACCATCGCGTGAAGTCCGCGACATGCCGATAGCCGAGGCCCTCAAAGAGCGCCCGGGCCGGGGCATTCGATTCTCCGGTCCATAACCGGATTGCGTCAGATCCGGCCTTCCGGGCGAGCGTCTCACCCGCGCGGCAGAGGGCCTCTCCAATCCCATCTCTTCGCCGAGATGGCACGACCCGCAGGGAACGGAGCCACAGACTCCCATCCAGAGCGAGATCGAAGTACACGAATCCCGCCGCCTCCTGGGCGACCCGGGCCAGAAGGAGGGTCCTACTCTGCAGCATGTGATCAAGGTAAGAGAGGACGTAGTCGTCCTCGTAGCAGGCCTTGCTCACGCGACGGACGGCCTCCTTGTCCTCGGGGCCCGCCGGGGAAATCGCGACGTTGTTCACCGGTCCCCCCTCCCACCGAGAGAGTCTTCTCCTTCGCTACTGAGGATCGGGGGCGTTCCAGCTTGCAGCTCGCGAACAGCTTGATCCAAGTCCACCACGAGGGGTTTAGTCACGAGAGCCCTTGCCGTACAGGCTCGCGGGACATTATAGGGGTAATGCTACCCCGACCGATCAGACGAGGCATGAACGGAATCTTCGATACGATTGCCTCAGGTTACCCCCGGCCTACCAGCTCCCTATAGAGGGCGAATGCCCGCTCACTTGTGTGCCAGACACGGGATCTCTTGATAGCAGGAAGCTCTCCCTGGCCGGCTCGCAAGGCGAGATACTTGGCGGAGTGGGGCCCTTCCTGCTCGAAGTGTGGCAACGGTCTCAACTCGTCCTTTGCCGTCCCTACCAAGTTTAGAAGGTCCAGAAGTGAACGGGACATCGCTCCCCTCAGAAACTCCTCGAGGCCGGATAGATCCCCGGAGTGACCCGCTTCCAATGCGTCGAGGTATCGATCTCGATCGGGCGGGAGGATGTGAACGGGTGGCCAGCTATGCTTGAGGTAGTGAAGGTTCAGAAGCAGCCTGCCAACACGGCCATTGCCGTCTCCGAAGGGATGGATCGACTCGAAACGGTGGTGCATCCAGGCCCCCAGGGGAAGGATCGGGTCGCCGGTGACTTCTCTCTGATGATAGCCTTGTTCCCACTCCGTCATCATGGGGACCACGGCCTCTGCCCTGGGCGGAGTGTAGTTCGATCCTTGGATGAAGACGGTCACCCGCCTCCACATCCCTGCCTCCGGATCGATCCCATGGAACACCTCTTCATGGAATTCAAGGGCGGTGACCATCCGGATCGGGGCCTTGAGCCGAGACGACAGACCTCGAAAGGCCCTTTCGTGTTGAATCGTCTCGAGAACGTCATTGAGGGGCCGGTTTCCCACGCTTCGACCTTGCAGGAGGAGTCTCTCGACATCTCGCCGCGTCAGAGTGTTTCCCTCGATGGCGTTGGTCCCCCAGGTGTTGAGCACGCCCACCCTCTTCCAAATTTCATCCGGGAGAGCCTCCAGCGGGGTCCGCGTCAACAGACTCCTTCGCAAGGACTCCAGTATGTCCTCCTTCATCCAAGTATGGTAGGACATATCTGATATTTGAATACATATGTTCTACAAGGAATACTATCTGCAAGACATACAGGAGCCGACTGGTCTTACCCGCCATCCGCACTTTCGGGCGATCCGACAAGGGTGAACTCAATCACGTCCCCGTCTGAGAGGCCCAGAGTCTGACGAAGGTGGCGATCGCTGATTAGTTCCACGAGATCCGCCGGGTAGTCCGGTTCATCCCCCTGAAATACGATTCCCGGAAACCGTCGAGCGATGATCACCTTGCCGTACCTCAGGCCCCTCCGGCCGGGGACCTCCGGGTCGGGGGTACGCCGCCCGAGTTCCTCCCATCCCACGTAGCTCTCGAGGCCTGCGTCGAAGGGCTCAGGGAGCCGGACATTCAATGTTCCCGGGACGAAATCGAAATCAAGGATTCTCTGCAACACGCGGCTCAAATGAGGGTCGGACATGCCCTTCTCCCCGAGACCTCGTCCAGAGACAACAATCGCGCGATAGGTTACTTCCGGCATCCGGCGACGTCGAGGAAGGCGATAATCCTGGACGACTTCTGCCTTTCCCCTCTGACGTCCAGTCAGGTGACGTCATAGGGATAGTGTCACGCCCATCCAGCAAACAGAGGCCAGCCATGCTCACCGAAGGCAGGACTCATTGCCATCGATTGTGGATGACAACCCAGTATTCGCCGTTCTCCTCCCACGCAGGCTCGTCCTGATCGGGCGAACACAGCCTTCTCGCCGACCATTGGCTAGACCCCGATCCATGCCCACGCTGGTACGACAACCATTGACTACCTCAGACAGTTGAGATGTCCAGGAATCCCCTCCAACAGGCCTTAATGCCCGGGTGAAGTACGGTCAACCGTGTCGCGTCTGCCCAGGAAGGCGTTGGTTACCGGCGGAGCAGGCTTCATTGGCCACCATCTCCTCCGGGCCCTTCTAGAGGCCGGCCTGGACGTTAGGGTTCTAGACAACCTATCCAGTGGCTCCGAGGCGTCGATGCCCGAGAGGGCAGATTTCCTTAGGGGCGACATCCTCAACCCGCAGGATGTGGCCGCCGCGATGAGCGGCTGCGACATCGTTTATCACCTGGCCGGCAACGCCAACGGCACCCTTTCGGTGGAGAACCCTCGGCTCGACTTCGAGGCCAACGCCGTAGGGACGTTCAACCTCCTCGAAGCGGCCTTGGCGGGCGAAGTCAGGCGTTTCGTGTACGTATCGTCAGCGTCCGTCTACGGAATCCCTCGCCGCTTTCCGATTGATGAGGAGCATCCCCTGAGCCCCTTCGTGCCTTATGGCGCCTCGAAGTTGGTGGGGGAGCGCTACTGTAGGACTTACCTGGACACGTACGGTCTCTCGTCGGTTATTGCCAGGCCCTTCTGTGTCTACGGCCCCGGCGAGAACCCGGAATTGGCTCTTGTGGAGGTTGGCCGCTACCTTCGGTGGCACCTCAATGGCGCGACCATTCAGGTCGTGGGCGATGCGGACCGGAAAACCAGGGACTTCGTCCATGTGGACGATGTGGTGCGAGGCCTCCTCGTCTTGGCAGAGCGGGGTGAGGCCGGGGAGGCGTACAACATCGGGTCCGGGGAGGAGACCTCCATGAGACAACTCGCAGACCTGGTGGGGTCCTTCACAAATCTGGTTGTGGACCTGGCGGAGATCCAGGAGGTGATGGAGGACACTTATCGCCTGGTCGCGAGCATCTCCAAACTTACCCATCTGGGCTACTCCCCCACCATGTCCCTGGAGCGTGGGGTAAGACAGCTGGTTGAGGAGATGGGAGAGAGCCCCGCGCTCCCCACAGGTTCCACCATTTTCCACCCAGGACAGGCCGCCGAAGAGTGAGACTTCTTCCCTGGGGCGCACTGTGTTGAGGCCACCACCTTGAAGCAGACATTATAGGGCTAATGCTACCAGAATCTGGACAACCAAAGAATGAGGGGTGAACGGCTTCGCCCCCGTGTGATGAACAGCGCAAGATTGGGGCCTAGCTCTTAGGGGGATTCCCAGGTCGAATCCCGGCCGTTGCGTCGCACGATCAGCCAGAGGGTGAGCCTTCGAGGGAGCGGATTTCGCCTGCAAAGGCGTCCTCCAAGGGCTTCCTTCCGCCAGCACGAGCTTCCTCGAGGGCCTTCTTCAGGATGTCCGTCGCCTCTTCCGTCTCCCCGACAGAGGCGAGGAAGCGCCCGTAGTCAAGGGAGAACTCTCCTCGGAGGAACTCGGTGGCGAGCTGCTTCTGAAGCATGACCCCTCGATATGGCGGGGGATCCAGGGACAACGCTTCATCGAAGCTCCGCCTTGCCATCTCGTCCTCACCGCGGTGGTTTGAGACGACGGCCCTCGCCCAGGCGACGGAGAACCTCGCGGACTCGGAATCCGTTTTCTCGAGGAGGCCCTCCGTTTGGGACAGATGAGCCTCCGCGGCATCGGGGTCCCCGCACTCCACGCAAAGGCGCGCCATGAGGGCGTGACCGTCGATAAGGTCCTCGGACTCAAGGACATCCTCGCCCTTCGCAAGAAAGAATCCGAGACTCTCCCGCGCGTCCTCCGGGCGTCCCTGGCGCCGGTAGAGACCGGCATAGAGAAACGGGAACCAGAAACTCCGAAAACCCTGGTTCGTCCTATTCATCCACCGGAGTGCCTCATCGTACAGACCTTCTGCCTCCTCGAAATGGCCTAGACCCTCCGAAAGGATGTACCCCTTCACGTTGAGGTGATTCCCGCGCTCCACGACGCCTCCCGTCGCCTCAATATCTGCCCAGCCTCGATCCAGATATGACAGAGCCTCATCCATCTGACCCAGAAGAAAGGAGGCCCAGGCAGCCATGAGATAGCTCTGGACGAAGTGACGGACGTGAAAGGGGAGGTCGCCTTCCTCGTAGAGCTCAATGGCATCCCTCGCCCTCCTAAGGACTTCCGAGTAGTCTCTTCGTGACGGATCGGATAGGCTCACCGTGCCCATGATGTCGGTCCACCAGTACCGGAGTTCCGGATCCCTTGGGAGGTTGGGAAGCCAGCTGCCGACCTTCTCCAGGGTCCGGAAGGACTCCTTGCTCCTCTCGGTCCAGATTTCGTCCACCGCCCTCCCAAGGAGCAGCAATGCAGCCTCGACAGAAGGGCCGGGGGGCAATAGGGTCAGTCCACGTTCGAGTTCTCGCCTCCCCTCTTCCAAGCGAGACATGGTGCGGAGGTTGTACGCCGTCCGCTGATGTATCCTGGCCTTCTGCGCGGGATCAGGAAGCCCCGCGAGGGCCGATCGATAGGCCTCCAGTGCCCCTGTCCAATCCCCCACGGCCTCCCGCAAGTCGCCCAGGTACCGGTCGTAGCTCGCTCGTTGCGCTTCATCGGGCTCAATGGCTACGGCGTTCTCCATCAGGGAGATGGCGCCCTCGATCGTCCGCTCCCCAGCCAGATAATCCGACGTCTTCGCCAGCCAGGATGCCGCGCGGGAGGATAGATCGGCACGACGATCGAAGGGAAGGCCTTTGCCAAAGTAGTCCCGGAGGAAGTCATGCGCTACGAGCAACCCATCACCGAAGCGGTCTAGGAGATTCTTTGCCTCGAGCGCCACGAGGTGCCTTGCTTCCGCGTTGGTTCCCAAGAGGAGCGCTTCCGATGGAACGGGGACGGCGTACAAGGAAGCAAGCTGCAGAATCTCTCGTTCCCCCTCGCCCAGCGAAGGCTCGATTTCCTCGGCGATGTGCGCCTCCAACGACCCGCGGGCCCTTTCGGCACTCCCGGCCTCGGCCGCCTTCGCCAGGAGCTTGAGAAACAGCGGGCTTCCCCCCGAGACCGGGACCAAGGACGATGCGACGTCTTCTGGCAGCCCTTGATCGGCGAGAAATCTGTGGCTGGTTTCATCGCTCAATCCCTTGAGGGGGATCTCCCGCAGCGAGGCCTCCAGCTCTGCTTTCGCGGCCGCATAGAAGCCCGGACGACTTCGAGAGAGGAAGAGAGCGCGTGCCAGTCCGTTTCGCCGTTTCAGGGTCCGATGCATCATCGAGAAGAAGGCAAGGACCTCGGGGGAGGCATCGTGCACGTCGTCGAAGACCATGAGGGCTGGGACTTCAGCCAGGTCCCCCGTCAGAATCTCCTCAACCCTGTTAAGGTCCATGGCGCCGCCGGAAAGGAGATGGTTGTGGAGGCCTGCCCGCCCCATGGCTTGAAGAAACGCACCCAAACGAAGGCCGAGATCCGAGGCCGAATCCCAAGGACGCACTTCGCGCCAGAAGAGAGATATTTCTCCGCGGCGGGCCTCGACGACCTTAGCAGCTAAGGTGGATTTTCCAATCCCGGCGAGGCCCGTCAACACCACGATCGGCGCTTTCTCCAAGGCGTCCGAGACGGCCGCTAGTTCCTCTTCCCGGCCGTAGAAGCGATCGACGGGAGGTGCTTCCGCGGAGAAGTCCACCAACTCGGAGGGGCCCTCCTCCGGCTGTCCCGTGAGGAAACCGGTCTCGCCCAGTTCCCGGACCAATTCCACGAGGGGACTCCCTCGCCGTTCCTCCTGGTACACCTGGGCCAGGGTGAGTTCATCGGCCTTCCCGCTTCGGTGGTGAAACGGAACGGGCTCCTCGAAGAGGGAGGTCCGGAGGGACGAGGCCTCTTGCCTTCCCCGAGGGGAGAGGAAATACGTTTTCCGGCGACGGGCCTGCCTTTGAATGTGGCGGACCCCCTCTTCGACCAAGTCCGCTTCGATGAGGGGTCTCAGATACTGCGTCGCGTGGTGGACGCGGATGCCGACCGCGGACGCGATTCCCGATTGGGAAACCTCCAGGGGAACCTCATACTCGTCCACGTAGCGATTGAAGTCGAACAGGTGGAGAAGGATGCGTTCCTTGACGGTCAGCTGCCTGATTGCCACTTGGTTCCCGGGACGCTAACCTGACCGAGCTTAGATAACGTTTCTCGGGTCGAGGCTGCCTCATACCGTTCGGAACGGCCTCTTCGAGACTCAGATTCCTCGCCACCCACTCCGTCTTCAAGCGCACTCTTTAGGCGATGTCGTGCATCCGGGGACCCGATGACGCCGTCTCCACCCACCCTCTATCGCGACGCAGCCCTCGCGGACGGAACAGGACCAGCCCTGCGAAAGGGCGTGAGCATCCTGGTGGACCATCGCCGCGTCGTCTGGATCCATCCCACGTCCGAGGAGGGCGACCTCCCACCGGACGTCCGTGTGATCGATGCGGGAGGCTCGACAGTCGTCCCAGGGATGGTCGATGCCCACAGCCACCTCACCCTCCCCGGAGGCTCTCACTGGATCGACCGCATCCTCGACCCTGCCGAGGAGCTCCTCGATGTGGCCGAGCACAACGGGGACCTCCTGGGACGCGCGGGAGTCCGCTGGGCCCGGGATGTTGGATCGCCGCCGGCCGTGGACCCACGCGATGGGCGTCGGCGGGCGCTCGCGCTCCGCGTCCGCCGACGGTGGCTCGGGGATTCCTCCCGCCCGAGGGTCCGCGTGGCCGGCACCTGGCTGGCCCACAGCGGCGTCCTGCCTTCGGGCATCGCGATTGAGGCGGATGACGGCCGTCACCTCCTCAAGGCTGCGTCGGCGCAGCTCGATGATGGTGCAGACTTCCTCAAGCTGTACCTCGACGGTCCGAAGCGGGCCAAGGAGGCGCCATGGTCGACGGAGGACGTGCGGACCGTGACGGAGATGGCCCACGCCCGCGGGGCACAGGTCACCGCCCATTCCGGGATCCTCGCCGGGGCGCGCGTGGCGATCGACGCGGGGGTGGACTCCCTCGAGCACGGTTTCGAGCTCGACGCGGACGCGACCGCGGCGATGGCGCGCCAGGGGATGTTCCTCGTCAGCACCCTGGCGATGTTCTGGTCGTGGTCGTCGTTCGCCCAGACCACGACGCTGCCGAGGTTCGTCGGAGAGGAGGGACGGGAGCGCATTGCACGGGGTCGGGAGAGGGCGATCGAGTCCGTCCGACACGCGCACCACGCCGAGGTCCGGATCGCCGCGGGGACGGACTTCGGC
>JAUVFR010000056.1 GCA_030594205.1 Methanobacteriota archaeon | reverse complement strand
CTTCTCACGTGATTGGACAAGTATTCGCAACGGTCAAGGTTTCCGGACTATCTCAATCTCCTTTCGCCTTGCAATCAGAGCAGACCAGAATCGTCTCTCCGCCCCTCTCCGCGAGGTAGAGGTGGGCTACCATGTTCCTGCACGAATGGCACTCTATCGGGGGTCGTTCTTTTGCCATCGTAAACCTTGTCGTCCGCACCGATAATGGTGGACGGGATATATGAGGAAGGCCCCGGAATTGCGCCTTTCGAAGCCGTGAAGCCTCCACGAGGTTGACACCTCCTCTCGAGGATGTCAAGTTTGAAGACCGAGGCCCTCCGCTTCATCTCCTCATCTCCCTACAGGGTTGATGCGGAGGGTCCTCTTCCCCCAAGCCCGGACTCCGCATGGTCGCCCTCCTCCACCTTACACAGGTTCCGAGGCCCTCCGGAATCGTGATGATGAAGAACAGCCAGGCCCTCCGAATCTGCCGTCGCACGGCCATAATACTCCTGGGGTAGCACCATTGCACGTTTCCCAATGAGGCCTTCTTGAGAGGAGGGAGGTGCAACGGACGCCGTCCGGCAATTGGAATGGGTGCACCCCTCCGCGTCCGCTCCCGTTGAATCGCCCTTCAGATTTCAATAGACTTGATCGAGGACAGATCCAAGAACCGCTGAGAAGCTCGATACACCGACCAGAACAGGAGCACGGCCAGAGCTGAAGGCGCAACGAATACCTCATTGAATTCCTGAAGTGGGAGGTCAGTCCACGTCGCGGCGAGCGCGAGGGCGGAAGCAACGATTGCGCTCAGGACGAACAGCACAACGGCGAGTTTCAGTCGGGACAAAAAACCTGGCGGAACGAGTGAGACTACGATGTAGTAAAGGAGGAGGGATAGGAGCAAAGCTCCGATGATGCCAACGCCACGCGAGATGAAGCCCACGAATGAGAGGAGTGCCCGAACTGCCCCCGGCCCTGACACCGGCAGAAGAAGGAATGGCAAGAGGAGTGAGACGGTGAACGTCCCGAGGACGGCCGCAGCGGTCCCGATTAGCAGGAACAAGCTGGTCCGCAGATTCCTGTCACGGGCCAATCCGGCCTTGCCTCGATGCCTGTACATTGCCGAAAATCCGATGAGAAAGATGATCGAGGAAGTAAACAGCAGCAAACCTCCCAAGAGCGTGAAGACAGGAAGGTAGGCCGAGAGGGCCGGTCCACGCGAAGACGTGACCCTCAGCAGAACAGCAGCGGAAGCACTGACCGCGATTCCACCGAGGTAAACCAGGAGAGCCCAGCTGGCTAGTTTGAGCCCCCATTGAGTTTCGGTGTCCGTGTGCATGCTGAATTCCGTTGCTGGATACGGTTCGTCTGTTTCGCGCACCACATGTCCACACGCAGCATATAGCAATCAGTCTTCCCGCCTTGAGCGAATAGCCAGTCCGCAAAAGAGACCCGTGATCCCCACTGTAAGGGCTTCAGTGCCTATCGGCTGAAAGTGCCAATCGGAGTGGCAAAGATCTAGGGATGGAAGAACTCCCGAGCCGAAGCGGGCTTCAGACGGGGGACTCCGAGACTGACTCCGTCATGATCTCCCGCGCCATGCTCAGGGAGGCGCGGGCCGCCTCCGGCTTCCCGGCATCTAGGAACACACGTGCCTTGACCCACCAGAGACCGGGATATCGAGGATCGAGGGCCGTCAGACGGATAAGATACTCCAGAGCCTCTTCAAGCTGGCCACTCACGGCGAGATGGGCAGCCAGAGTGAAAAGCGCATCCGGGTCGTCCTCATTCCGCTCGAGACCCTTCCGTGCGCGATCGACCCTCCCCTCGAGGCTTTCCCCTTCTTCTTTCAGTTCCAGGCCACAGCCGTGGCACCAGGGTTCTCCCTCCTCCAGGAGGGTGTTGCACTCGGGACAGGTCACTGTCTGGTTGGGATCGAGCTCCTTACGGAGCTGATCCAGGGGGTCCCAATCGACTCCTACGGTCCGATTCTGGTCAGGTGAGTCCGAGGGAGCAGGACCCGGGGGGTCGTCATGTGTCTCTTGAACCAGGAGCTGCAGGAGCTGCGAGGTCCTTCCGTCCTCAGCGGCCGATTCCGGTGGAGAACGATCTCCGGTTTCCAAAGCGGGAACGTAGTCTCCGTGAAGCAGACGACGGACTGCGGCCAGAATCGCCTCTTCGCTCTTCCTTTCGTTCACGACTTTGATGGAGGCTCGATAGGCCTTCGACGCCCGTCTCCGTTTCCCCAAGGCCATGTAAATCGTGGCGGCCTCCATCCAAAGATCCGGGTTGCCGGAGTCGGTCTTCAGCCTGTCAAACAACTCGGAAAGCTGCCTCTCGTACGCCGCCACCTCCTTGTTCTCGGGCGGACTTTTCTCTTCCTCCCGTTCCTGGAGGCCGGGCATAGATCGGTCGTGGCGGGAAGGACATCTTGATTGTTCACTCCCCATTATCAGAGGGGAGAGTTTAGCGTCTAACGTGGATCAGGTGAGGGACGGAATGGGGTTGGGAAGCCCCCAGCCCAGTAGCAAATCGCCAGTCTAAGGGCCTCGGGAATCCCGAATTAACCCTCGGGTCCAAGCGTCTCCAGGAGGCCCTGCGCCGCTTCCCGAGGACTCGCGTCTTTCTGCAACACGCGGTCGACCCAGTCAGAAAACGCCGTTCCCGATCGCAGCGCGAGTCCGCGAGCCTGGATGGACTCAGCCAGGGCCCCCAGGATCTCCCGCTCAACTCGAGTCCGCCGTTTCGCCTCCAGCCCACCGGATTCGGCCAGGTGCGCGAAATGCGCCTCAACTTGGTCCGCGACCTCTGCGATGCCATCATCCCTGAGGCCTGACGCAAGGAGGACCGGGGGAACCCAACCCGTCTCTTCCCCCATCCCCACCATCACCTCGAGGTCTGCCGCCACCGCCTCCGCGCCCCCCCGATCTGCCTTGTTGACCACGAACAAGTCCGCGACCTCGAAAATCCCAGCCTTGAACGCCTGGACGTCGTCTCCGGCCCCCGGCATCAACAGGACGACCATGGTGTGGGTGAGGGCGGCCACCTCCACGTCCGTCTGGCCCACGCCCGCGGTCTCGACAAAGATGACATCGCTCCCGAAGGCGTCCAACACGTTGATGGCGTCCGAGGTGGCCGCCGAAACGCCTCCCAGTCGACCCCGAGTCCCCATGGACCGGATGAAGACACCCTCGTCCGCCGTCAGGTCCCCCATGCGGACCCGGTCCCCGAGGAGTGCGCCCCCGGTGAGGGGCGAGGTGGGATCGACTGCGATGATACCGACCGTCTTCCCTCGGCGTCGGAAGGCCTGTGCCAGCCGATGGATCAGCGTGCTCTTCCCCGAACCCGGCGGGCCGCTGACGGCGACAGTCTGGGCCTTGCCGGTCTCCTTGTAGATGGCTCGGATGACCTCCGTCGCTTCCTCGTCCCCGTCCTCGATGAGGGAGATGAGCTTCGCGGCGGCCCGCTTGTCCCCCGCGAGAAGGTCCTCCACCAGGGACATGCCGCTACTTCCCCACGTGCCCCTCGATGTAGGCGACCACTTCCTTCAGGAAGGTGCCGGGGCCGAAGATTCTGTCAATGCCTGCCTCTTTGAGCGAGACGATGTCGTCGGGCGGGATGATGCCGCCGCCGATGACCAGGACGTTCTCCATCCCCCGTTCCCGGAGGAGCCTGGCGACCCGAGGGAAGAGGGTCATGTGGGCCCCCGAGAGGGAACTGAGGCCGACCGCGTCCACATCCTCCTGGATGGCGGCCTCCACGATGTCCTCGGGGGTCTGGTGAAGCCCCGTGTAAATCACCTCCATCCCGGCGTCTCGGAGGCCCCGGGCGATGACCTTCGCCCCCCGATCGTGACCGTCCAGCCCCGGTTTTGCCACGAGCACGCGGATCTTTTCCAAGCCATCACCTAGTAGATGAGGGGTTCCTCGTAGATTCCGAAGACCTCCTTGAGCGTCGAGACTGTCTCGCTCAAGGTGACCCCGGCCTTGACGCCCTCCAAGATGAGAGGCATCAGGTTGGCGTCCCCTTCGGCCCCCTTCCGCAAGGCCGTGAGCGACCGT
>JAUVFR010000044.1 GCA_030594205.1 Methanobacteriota archaeon | reverse complement strand
CCGTCGGGGGCGGGGCTTGGAGGTCCGGTGGGTGGCGTCGCGCTGACCTAGGCGGAGGCCACGGCCGCTCCCTCGATGGGATAACCGGCCTCCTTCCACTCGTGCAGCCCGCCGTCGAAGTGGTAGACGTGTTGGAAGCCGGACTTCTCCAGGACGTTCGACACGACGCGGCTCGCCGCGCAAGCCCGATCGGAGCAATAACATACGATCTCATCCTTCGGATCAAGAAGTGCCTGCGCCCGATCCTTGTCCGCAACCCAAACGGATCCGGGGATGTGCTCGGCCTCGTAATGCCACTCGTTCATCGTCATGACGAGCTTGAATTCGTCACCGCGATCGATCTTCGCCTTGAGCTCTTCTGCGCTTAGGATCGTTACCATACGCTTACGCTCCCCGCCCTGAATGGTGGCGGCAGGCGCATCGAGGGGAGGCCCGCTATTTAGGAGTTCGGACACAGCATGACGGACCACCTCCGTCTCGAAACATGCGTGTGACGGAGGACCATGATCGTGGAAGCCGTTTCTCGTTGAGACGAAACACTTAAGCGGACCTGACATACTGCCGCCTGGAGGGGTTCAATGGGGGCTGAAAAAGCTACGGGTGCCTTTGTACTTGGTTTAGTTGGAGCGATCTTTCACCTGATCGGAGGCCTCGTGTTCATCTTCGTCGGGACCTTGTTCCTCGGCTTCGCGGGAATCCCGGGGACGGGGGCTGGAACGCCGGAGATGTTCGCAGGCATCGGTCTTGTGCTTATTGCCCTCCCGGTGATTTTCATCGTTCTCGCGTTCCTGGGAGCCTTCTGGATGTACTCTGGAGACAAGAGAAGGACGACCTACGGAGGCGTTCTGACCTTGATCATTTCTATCGTGGCATTCGCCACCCTCTGGGGCCTCTTCCTCGGGTCCCTCCTTGGCTTCATTGGCGCCATTCTCGCCCTCGTTTGGAACCCCACACCAGCGATGCCTGCACCCGCTCTGGCCGCCACGCCCCCGCCCGCGATGCCCGCACCCGCTCCGGCCGCCACGCCCCCGCCCGCGGCGCCTGCACCCGAGCCGATTGTGCCGGAGCCCGAAGAGCCCTCGACCGAGCCCGAAGAGCAGTAGGCCTCGTCTGCGAGGTCCCACGGGCCCCTAGCAGACGCGTAGTGCCGGGACGAGTCCCACGTAGTGGTCACATTCTGTCCACTTCGTTCCGCCAAGCCTAACGACCTGACCATTCTCAAAGGGGGTAAGGTGAACACGATGTGGACCACCGATCTTGGAAGTCTGACATTGACCAGGAACCCTTCTCGGCAGTCCGAGGCCCTCGCGGCGTATGTCCGTGCGGAGTTCGGCGAGGGGAACCTCGTTTGGTATCTGAATGAAACACGCAGGGCCGCAAAGAGACCGAGGACAAGGCGGGCTCCTCGCCAGGCTTCAACGCGGGGCCGGACCGTTCGAGTTACTTCATAGACTCCAGACTCACTTCTTGGAACGCCAGCAAGCCAGGGTCCTGGAGCGCTGGCTGGTTAAGGACGCTGAAAGAGGAACCCGTTCTCGCAGCGGTGTCTTCCGCCCTACTCCCAGGGCCGTTCCCGTAAGACGCGGCGCACGATCCGAAGGATGTCAACTTGGCGACGGTAGCGCCCTGCGAGCTGCCTGGCACGTCGTCGACTGATGCCCTTCTTCCGTAGCGCACGCCTGAACGACCACGCTGCCCGGCGGCTCCCGAAGAGGAGTCGAAGTGCGCTCGAGCCCAGTCGGGCGACGAGGAGGGGCACGTGTGTAATGACGACCCCGAAGATATCGCGCCCTTCGCTCATTCGATCTCGAAGTCCTCGTCCTCGAGCCGTTCTCTGATCTTCCGCTTGACTTTCTTCTCGATTTCCGATTCCCAATCGCCTTCGCGGTGTTCCGACCAGTCGGCCTTGGCGATTATGTCATGAATCATTCCCGCCATGTTGCTTCGGTCCATGAACTCCTTGGTCAGCTCGAACGCCTTGTCCTCCTCCATGCCCGCCTCGCGCAGGCTCTTGTAGAAATCGGAGACGGCCTCGGCGTACTTCCCCGTCTGCTCCGTCCCAAAAAGGGAGTCGGAGATGGCGGTCAAGAGCTTCGGGATTTCGGTGGAGACCGCGGAGAGAATCTCGCGAATCTCCTCTGCATCTTTGTCACTCATGTTTGCACCGTAATGGACCAGCTACGGTCGGGGGCTTAAAGGAACTGGGCACTTGTGACCAATCCGAGGCCGATGGGGCCACGCATGCGCCTTGTTATCCCATCTGATAATCGGAAAATCGGGTTTAATAGCCTCCACGCCTGGCGTATCATCAGCATGAAGGTGAAAGCGAACCAGGTCACCCAATCGGCCCGGCAGCTCCTCATCGTGGGAGGTCTCCTCACCATCGGCCTAGCACCCCTGCTCCTCCTGCTCCGCACCCCCATCGCGGACATTCAGCTTAGCTCCCTGACCGGGGAGGCCATTGCCATCGTCCTCGGGCTCATCCTCATCTTCGCGGCCCGTCAGACGCAGGAGTCGCTCCTGACCGGTGTGTTGCTGGCCTTGGTGGCCTCCAGCGCCCTGATGGTACTCGGAGGCATGGCGGGTCTCATTGGCGGCCTGTTCGGTATCGTAGGGGTTATCGTCGCCTCGGTCCCGTTCCTGCAGAATTACCTGACCTGGAAGACCTGATTGGTCTACGGCTGCGTACTGGGTCAGTCCTCTTTCTGTGGCTCCGACTCCGGACCGATCAGACCCAATACCTTGGACCAGCGCCGAACCGTCTCGTCGGAGACGTCGTAGACCTTTCCGCGAGACTGCGTCGACGCAACGACGACCCCCTTCGACTCCAGGGTCTGAAGCCGCTCCCGGACGATGCGGCGGGAGGCCTTGCCCCGGAGTTTACGCACCGCCTCCGTGATCTGCGAAATGTTGCGGCCCCCCTTGTCGAAGAGGACCTTCACGATGTCGCGGGAGATTGGATCCTTGAGTTCGGGGATCGCCACGTCGGGAGAGAGGGAACCGTACCGCTCGAGGAGGTCCAAGAGCCGGAAGTAGGAGCGGGCGATCTCCTGGAGACGATCCAGGTGTCCGAGGAGCTCGCCATACGGCTTTCGAAGGAGATTGATGGCCCCCTCGAGCTGCTCAATCTTGGAAGCCAGGTCCTCGAGCTGGGTCTTTTCCTCTTCCTCGTCCGCCATGCCCGATTGCCAGCAAGGGAGGCCTGGCTACATAACACCGCCTCAGTGACGAACTGACGTTGGAAGTCCGGGTTACCGGGTTCCCTCCGCGGAGAGCGCGTGCACCTCAGCGACATCGAGAGCCGACTCCGCATGCTCCGATGAACGGGCGATACCCTCAAAGCTGCTTGACCTCGGCGACGAGCTCCATCACCTTGTCCCGGGCGTCCCCGAAGAGCATCATGGTCCGCTCGTGGTAGAACAACTCGTTGTCGACGCCCGAGAAGCCGGGGTTTAGACTCCGCTTCATCACGATGATGTGTTTCGCCCGGTCCGCGTTGAGGATGGGCATCCCGTAGATGGGGCTCCCCTTGTCGTGCCGCGCCGCCGGGTTCACCACGTCGTTGGCCCCGATGATGAGGGCAACGTCCGCTCGGTCGAAGTCGGGGTTGATGTCGTCCATGTCGTAGAGCTTCGTATAGGGGACGTTCGCCTCCGCCAGCAGGACGTTCATGTGGCCTGGCATACGCCCGGCGACGGGGTGAACAGCGTAGCGTACGTTCACGCCCCGGTCCTCTAGCTTGTTCGCCAGGTCCGCCACGGCGTGCTGCGCCTGGGCCGCGGCCATGCCGAACCCGGGGACGATGATGACGGATTGGGCGTAGCCAAGGAGCAGGGCGGCCTCCGCCGGGTCGATGGACCGGACGGTCTTATCCACAGCCGCGGTGGCCCCCGGTGCCTTCGTATCGACCCCGACCGCACCGAAGAGGACGTTGGGCAAAGTCCGGTTCATGGCCTTCGTCATGATCTGGGTGAGAACGAGGCCCGCCGCCCCCACCAGGGCACCCGCGACGATCAGAATCTCGTTCCCGAGGATGAACCCCGCCGCGCTGGCGGCGAGGCCGGAGAAGGCGTTGAGCAAGGAGATCACCACGGGCATGTCCGCCCCGCCGATGGGGATCACGATGAGGACCCCCAAGACCAGGGCGATGGCGACGAGGACGAGGAACAGGGGGAGCTGAATTCCCATGGCCACGAGGTACCCGCCCAGGCCAACATACAACACCAAGAGGGCGGCGTTTACCGGCTGTTGCAGAGGGAAGGTCTTGGGGGCCCCCGCAATGACACCCTGCAGCTTCCCGAAAGCCACGAGGCTCCCCGTGAGGGTGATTCCCCCGATGAGAACCCCCACGAGGATGGTGACCGTGGTGGGGAGGGGAAGCTGGTCGAGGGAGAAACCACGGAAGTACGCCGCTATGGCCACCAAGGCAGAGGCGCCGCCCCCAAACCCGTTGAAGAGGCCCACCATCTGAGGCATGGCGGTCATCTTGACGAGGCGGGCCGCCGTTGCCCCCAAGACGGCCCCGAGAAGGAGGCCCACGGCGATGAGCTCGTAGTTCAGAACGCCCGTGTTCAGCAGAGTGACGACGATGGCGATGAGCATGCCGATGGACGCCAGCAGGTTGCCCCGCCGCGCCGTCGCCGGAGAGCCCAGGTCTCGGAGGCCCAGGATGAAGAAGGCGGCGGAGACCAGGTAGATTAGCGTAACAACAGCGGGGTCGAGCTCAACCATCCCTTACCCTCGCTCCCGCTTGAACATCTGGAGCATCCGGTCGGTCACAAGGAAGCCTCCGACCACGTTGACAGTGGCCAGGACCACGGCAGCCAGGCCCAGGATGACGGCCAGGTTCGCGTCCCGCGGCCCCGCGACGAGGAGGGCGCCGATGAGGACGATGCCGGATATGGCGTTCGCCCCGGACATCAGCGGCGTGTGCAACGTCGGCGGAACCTTCTTGATGATCTCGAAGCCCGCAAAGACCGCCAGCACAAAGATGAAGATCCCAACGACGAGCTCAACCATGTTCTTCCCTCCTACACAGCCCGTTCCGCCGCGATGGCCTCCCTCACCCGCTCGCTCCGTATCTCTCCCGCGTGCACCACGAGGCTCGCGTCCACGATCTCGTCCTCGAGGTCGAGTCGGAGTTCTCCGTCTTGGAGGATCACGTCGAGGAGCGTCATGAGGTTCCTGGCATACATCTGGGTCGCGTGGACGGGAAGGGAGGAGGGCAGGTTGGCCGGTCCGAGAATCGTCACCCCGTTGTAGGATACCTGTTCGTCAGGCCGGGAGAGCTCGACGTTCCCCCCTTGGTCGGCCGCCAGATCGACGACGACCGAACCTGGTTTCATGGCGGCCAGCATCGTTTCGGTCACGAGGACCGGGGCCTTCTTCCCAGGCACCTGGGCCGTCGTGATGACAACGTCCGAACTCGCCACGTGCTCGGCGAGCAAGTCCTGTTCCCGCTTCCGTGCCGCCTCCGAGACCTCTTTGGCGTAGCCTCCCTCGGCCTCCGTCTCCTCCTCCAGACCGACCTCGACGAAGCGGGCCCCGAGGCTCTGAACCTCCTCCTTCACCACCGGCCGGATGTCGAAGGCCTCCACCTCCGCCCCGAGCCGTCGCGCCGTCGCGATGGCCTGAAGCCCAGCCACTCCGGCCCCGATGACGAAGACGCGCGCGGGGCGAACCGTCCCCGCCGCCGTGGTCATCATGGGGAAGAACTTGGTCAGGGTGCTGGCCGCAAGGAGGGCGGCTTTGTACCCGGCGACGGAGGACTGGGAGGAAAGGGCGTCCATACTCTGGGCCCGGCTGATGCGAGGGATCATCTCCATGCTGAAGGCGGAGGCCCCGCGGTCCGCGATCCGCTGGATGAGGGCGGGGTCCCGTAACGGGTTGAGAAACCCGATGATGATGGATTTGGACCGAAGGAGGCCCACCTCCTCGGGAGTCGGCGGGTTCACCTTGAGGATCACGTCCGATTGCTGCCAGACGGAGATGGCGTCGGGAACGACTGTGGCGCCCGCCGCCTCGTAGCTCGTGTCCCCGTGGAAGGCGCCCTCGCCCGCCCCCGCTTGGACGCGCACCTCGACGCCCTTCTTCCGCAGGCGGGCGACGGAGTCCGGGTCCAACGCCACGCGTCT
>JAUVFR010000003.1 GCA_030594205.1 Methanobacteriota archaeon | reverse complement strand
TCCGAAGACCTCCTTGAGCGTCGAGACTGTCTCGCTCAAGGTGACCCCGGCCTTGACGCCCTCCAAGATGAGAGGCATCAGGTTGGCGTCCCCTTCGGCCCCCTTCCGCAAGGCCGTGAGCGACCGTTCGACCTTCATGGGATCCCGGTCCTCTCGAAGGCGCTCCAGGCGTCGCAACTGCCGGCGTTCCGCCTTCTTGTCGATTCGGAGATACTCGACCACCTCCGGTTCCTCGACGGTGAAGGCGTTGACCCCGATGATCTTCCGGTCCCCCCTCTCGATCTCCTGCTGGTATCGGTACGCGGCCCGGGCGATCTCCCGCTGGTAGAAGCCCCGCTTGATGGCGGGGATAACACCGCCAATCTCCTCGATCCGATCGAAATAGCGGTAGGCCTCCTCCTCCATGTGGTCCGTCATCCACTCCACGTAGTAGGAACCGCCCAAGGGATCCGCCGTGTTCACGACCCCGCTCTCGTGGGCCAGGACCTGCTGGGTCCGGAGGGCGATGCGAACGGCCCGCTCCGTGGGAACGGCCCACGCCTCGTCCATGGAGTTCGTGTGGAGGGACTGGGTCCCGCCCAAGATGGCCGCGAGGGCCTGGATGGTCACCCGCACGATGTTGATCTCCGGTTGCTGGGCCGTGAGGGAAACACCGGACGTCTGGGTGTGGAAACGCATCCACCAGGACCGCGGCTTCTTCGCGCCAAAGGTGTCCCGCATCTCCCGGGCCCAGATGCGACGGGCGGCCCGGTATTTCGCGATCTCTTCGAACAGGTCGTTGTGCGCGTTGAAGAAGAAGGACAGCCGCGGGGCGAAGGCGTCGACGTCCAGTCCGCGCTCCAGGCTCCACTTGACGTACTCGAATCCGTTGGAGAGGGTGAAGGCGAGCTCCTGAATCGCGGTAGATCCCGCTTCGCGGATGTGGTATCCGCTAATGCTGACGGGGTTCCACAACGGCAGCTCCTTGGCCCCGTACTCGATGGTGTCCACCACGAGCCGCATGTGGGGTTCGGGGGGGAATATCCACTCCTTCTGGGCCTGGTACTCCTTCAAGATGTCGTTCTGGAGGGTGCCCCGGAGCACGGCGGGCGATACGCCGCGACCTTCGGCCATGGCGATGTACATGGCCCACAGGACCGCAGCGGGCCCGTTGATGGTCATGGAGGTGCTGACTTGGTCCACGGGGATCCCCTCGAACAGGACCTCCATGTCCCGGAGGGAGGAGATGGCGACCCCACAGATACCGAACTCCCCCTGGGCCTCCCGGTCGTCGGTGTCCAGGCCGTAGAGGGTGGGCATGTCGACGGCCACGCTCAGGCCCGTCTCCCCGTGCTCCAAGAGGTATCGGTAGCGGATGTTCGTGTCCTCGCAGTCCCCGTGCCCGGCGAATTGCCGCATCGTCCAGAGGCGTCCGCGGTACATGGTGGGATGGACACCTCGGGTGAAGGGGTACTCGCCGGGAAATCCCAGGTCCTTCAGGTAATCGAGATCCGGGACGTCGAGGGGCGTGTAGAGCCGTCCCACCTCTTCGCTCGATGTGGTGAGAAAGCGTTCCCTTCGTTCCGGCCGCGACCGGAGTGAGGTCGCGAGGTCCTCCTTCTCCCACGCCTCACGGGCCGCCTCGATATCCTTCCGGCTACGAGAATCGACCATGATGACCCGGACCTCCATTCTAGGGTCCGAGTCTATTTTTATCTTCCGATGAAGTCGGGCGCGGGGACTGGCTGCTCCGCCTCGGGCTCGTCCACGGTCACCTGCCGGGCGGACATCCCCCGCTCGTAGGCTGCGTGAATCAAGACCTCGAAGGCCTTTTCCACGTTCTTCCCGGTCTTGGCGCTGGTAGAGAAGAGAGTGGCGTTCCACCCCTTGGCGAAGTCCTTGACCGCCTTCTTCGTGACGTCCACCTTCGCCTTCAGGTCCTCCTTGTTGGCGAGGATCACGATAGGAAGCGTCCCAACGGCGTTGGTCACGCCCTCGAGCCATCCGTGCAGGGCTTCCAAGGTGCCCTTTCGCGTGGTGTCCAGGACGGCGAAGACCCCGTTCGCGCGGTAGAAGTAGGCGTCTCGGAGGAGGTCCATGAACCCCTTCCGGCCCATGATGTCCCAGATGACCGCGTCCACGACGGTAGCCTCCCCCTCGGCTCCCCCCAGCTCGACAGTCTTCTTGCTGATCAGGGTCCCGATGGTCCGAATGTAGTCGTCTTCGTACTTGTCGGCGACGTACCGGTGGATCAGACTGGTCTTCCCCACGGCTTCCTCCCCGACGGCACAGATTTTCATCTTCATCCGGGGTTTCGGGTCCTCCAGCATGAGCAAGCCGTGCCCTGGGCTGACATTAAAACCCAGCGGACAGATTATCCGAATTGAGAGCCTAGATGGCCTTGAAGTGCAGGATGTCCAGGAAGGAGCCCTTCCGCAGGCCGCGAGGCAGGTACACCACCTCCACCTCCATGCCTCGGTACACGTCTTCCTCCGGCAGGTCCACGACGTGGATGAGGCCCCCGTTGGCCCCGAGGAAGCGAACCATGGCCAGGACTTTCGGCCGGGCCAGCCTCTCCCCCTTATCGTCCACGTACGCCACCGTGATGGCGTCGACCCGGCCTTTGTTGGGAATCTCCTCCCACTCGTTGAGCTCCGAGAAGCAGGTCTCGCAGTAGAGGCGGGGCGGGAGGTAGGTCACGTCACACTCGGGGCAGTAGGTGCCCATGAGCCGTTCGTTGTCCCGGATCTCCCGGAAGAAGCGGTCCCCGGCGACGCCCGCCGTGTAGACGTAGAGGGCTTCCATGTCCCCCTCCCAGCGACGGTACTCCTCGCCCACCATCTCCCCCCTCAGACCGGCTTAAAGTAAAGGATGTCCGTGACGGCCCCCATTCGCTCCTTCTTCGGTTTCCATACGGCCTTCACCCGCATGCCGATGGCCAGATCCTTCTCCTCCACCTCGCCCAAGAAGTGCATGAAGCCCATCCCTTCCGCGGCCCCATCGATGGAGATGACTCCCACGTAGACGGGCTCCTCCAGTCTTCGGGCGTCCGTGTCCAGGTAAGATACGGAGTAAGTCTCCACCTTCCCCGTGTTCTTCAGCCGGACGAACTCCCCCGCGCGGACGAAGTGCTCCTGGCAGAAGGATCGAGGCGGGAAGAACACCGTGTCGTCGACGTCGCATTTCCGCCCCACGAGGTGGCCTTCCTGGAGCTCCTCCAGGAATCGACCGATGGATTCGCCCGCGCTCCAGGCGTACTTCGCCTCGGGCCGCCACTCCGCGGTCGCCACACGGCCCTCCGCGATGTCGGCTGCGGTCAGCGGGGTCCCGCGCCACTTCCGTCCCATCGTCTCACGCCCTCATGACCATTACGCTGGAAAACTGCATGAGGTCCCCCCAGGCCTGGCACACCCCTACCTGGGGGCTCCCGGGGACCTGTCGGCGCCCCGCCTTTCCCGCCAGCTGCCAGTAGATCTCCCCCGTCTTGATCCCCATGGTGGCCGCGATGGGGTTGCCGACGCCCATCAGCCCCCCGGAGGGGCAGGTCGGGAGTTCCCCGTCCCGCTGGGTCACCCCCTCCCGGGTCAGGATGGGTGCCTCCCCCTTATCTGCCAGGAGGAGGCCCTCCAGGTGGTGGAGCTCCTTGTAGTCGAAGGGATCGTAGGGCTCCACCACGTCCACCTCCTTCCGCGGGTTCTCGATCTTGGCCATGCCGTAGGCTTGCTGCGCGGCCCGGGCGAGATACTCGGGGAAGGAAAGGTCGCGATTCGTCCACATCGTGGAGTCGATGCACCACCCCACCCCCGAGATCCACACTGGGGTCTCACTCACCTGCCGAGCCACGTCCTCGCTGGCGAGCACGAGGGCCGACGCGCCGTCGCTCGGAGGGCTGATGTCCAGACGCTGGACGGGCCAGGCCATGACCTCCGAGTTGAGGACATCGTCCACGGTGATGTTGGGATCCGCGAGCTGTGCGGCGGGATGGTCCACCGCGTTTCGCTTGTTCTTCACGGCGACCCGCGCGATGTCCGCCTTCTCGATGCCATAGACCGTCATGTAGCGATTCATTTCCATGGCGAAGATCCACACCAGGTTGGGTTTCAAGGGGCGGTCGAGGATCGGATCCCAGATGTTTGCGAAGGCGTACTGGGGGTGTGGGGTGATGGAGGACATCTTCTCCTCGTTCACCACGAGAACCACATCCGCCAGGCCGGAGGCCACGTGCCACCACCCAGCGATCGGGGAAAAGCACGCGGTCCCGCCGCCCGTGAAGACGCGCATGTAGGGCTTCCGCACGCCCCCGGCCCCGTCTAGGAGGTACTCGCCCTTCATGTGGACCCCGTCGAAGGCGTCGGGGGCGGACCCGGAGACTACGGCGTCCACGTCCTTCAATTCAAGACCGGCCTCCTCCAACGCCATCTGGACGGCTTGGAAGCACATCTCCTTCCCCGTCTCCAAGAGACGGCGACGAAAGAGCGTCATGCCCGCCCCGATGACCGCCACCTTTCGCACGTTACGCCTCCAACACCGCGACGCCACCGGTCGCGGTCGGGATCCCCCTCCACGACTGGGCCACGCCGAGGGTCGCTCCTTCCACCTGGTGTTCCCCCGCTTGGCCCCGGAGCTGGCGGACGATTTCCATCACCCGGAAGAGACCGCTGGCCTCCAAGAGATTGCCCACGCCGAGGGAGCCCCCTGAGGGGTTCGCCGGGAGGTCGCCCTTCATCTCGTAAAAGCCCTCGCGAAGTAAGGCACCCGCGCGGTTCCCTCCCGCCAGACCCAGGGCCTCAAGGTGCTGCAGCTCCTTGTAGGCAAAGCGATCGTCCACTTCGGCGACGTGGACGCGGCGGCGGGGCCGCTCGAGGCCGGCCATGCGATAGGCCTGATCCGCGGCCCAACGCGCATACCGGGCTTCCGCAAGGGACCGCGTCTCGAGCCAAGGGCTGTCGGAAGACCATCCGATGCCTCGGATCCAGATGGGTTGGTCCGTCAACTCCCTCGCCTTCTCGGCCGAGGCCAGGACGAGGACGATGGAACCATCGGCGAGAGGACTGATCTCGGCGGCTTTGAGAGGGCGGAAGAGGACTTCCGAATCCATAACTTCCTGCACAGATGTCTGCCCGCCGAAACTTGCGGCTTCGTGATGCCGGGCGTTTTCCCGGTTCTTGCGCACGACCTCCGCGCAGTCCTCCTCCGTGTTCTCATGGTCCTCGAGGAAGGCATCCATCTCCAAACCAGCCAGGAAGTGTGGGTGGGCGTTGAGGAGGCGGTAGAAGAGGGGGTCAAAGGCGAAGGTCAAGATGCCCTCATAGGTAAGGATGTCCGAGGCCTTGCTGTGGGCTTCGACGACGACAACATCGAAGTAGCCCGTCTTGATCTGCATGAAGGCATTCGCGACGCCATTCAGGCCATCCCCGCTCACGGTGTGGAGAGGCCTCAAGACACCGCCCAGCTGGTCCGGGGCGCCCTCGTCGCTGATGGACCAGCCCGCCCAGTAGTCCTCCTCGCAGACGACAAAGCTATCGACGTCTTTCCTCGGATCGACGCCGGCGTCTTCGTAGGCCTTCAGGGCCGCCTCGAACGTCAGCTCCTTGAAAGAGTAATGAGGTGTCTCCCGCGGAAAGCCCTCGTAGCCGATGCCAACCACCGCGACGTTAGTTAACGCACCCCCTCCGAAACGCCTCCTCAGGATTTCGCCTACAGTTAAAAGCTTCCCTCAAGGACCCGGTGACACCAAGCGGAAACGATGAAGTGAAGGCTTAGACGATCTCCTCCAGTATGATCCGGACTAACTTCCATTCAGAAGTGTGCATGTTCTTGGAGAGAATCGCGTGAACGTAGCCTTCAACCGTCGAGGGAATCTTCCCTCCATCTTGCTTTGTTGCTGAAACCGTTACATCAGCCAACCACCATTTTGATTCTCGTTTTGCAGGTAGGTCCCAATATGAGGAGGGGGAGAATGCGTTCAAATCGTGAATCTCCGAGAACCCGTTCCTCCTCAGGAAGCCGGCAGCCTCTTTTTCGGCGTTCTTCCATTCCTCCTCTATTGCTCCATCCTCGATTCTTAGATCTCTGAGATAATGAATCACCGTGCTCTTTGACACCCCGACGGCCCTGACAATTTCAACATAGCTCTTTCCCGCCAGCCAAGGCCTTCATCTGCTCAAGTGTCGTCTTCGAAATCTCACTTCTGGGCGACTTATCAGCCTCCTGACCATATTGACGAAGTAGCCTCGGAGCCTCCTAATGTTTGAGGAAGGGGATGGGTGAAAGTGCCGTCTGCCTTTCCAAACACACCTACAATTTCCTTGCAGTACGAAGCCTAAATACGCATGACATGATGATTCCCTGGTGACTGAGTACTACTTCGACGTGGAGACGGAAGGGGTGGATCCCCTCCAGGACAAGATCATCACGATCCAGTTCCAACAGCTGGAGGGCGGCGAGACCCGAGGCGACTTTACCGTGCTCGCGGAGTGGGAATGGGGGGAGAGGGAGATCCTCCATGCAGTCAAGAAGAAGGGCCTTTTGGACGCGGGGTGGGACTTCGTCCCCATGGGGAACCGATTGCGTTTCGACCTCAATTTCGTGGTGGAACGGGCGGAGCGCCACAAGCTCATCACCTGGAAACCCGGGGAGGTGAAGTACTATCTTTTCGAGAAGCCCATGCTGGATCTCGCTTCCGTCCTCGTCCTCATGAACCGGGGGCGGTTCAAGGGCTCCAGCCTCACGGCCTTCACCGCGAAGAAGGAGTGGGGAAACGTGATCCGCACCCACTACCACAACGGAGAGTACGCGGAGATCCTCGAGTACGTCGAGAAGGAGAAGGAAGCCCTGCTCGAGCTCTACCGGGAGGTCCGATCCGTCCTCTCGACGCTAGGAGACCGACGGAAGCAGCGCCTAGCCGAGTGAGCGGGCCAAACCTTCTTGGTCGCGGCCTCCATCGCTGCGGCGGTGACGCTAGAGCTCAAGGAGGAACACGAGCTCATACGACAGGCCGTCCGAGCGTACTGCGAGGAGAAGGTGGCGCCGGTAGCCCGAGAGCTTGATGCCGCCTCTGAATTCCCCAAGGAGACCATCGCCGGGTTGGCGGAATTGGGCCTCCTGGGCCTCGTGGTACCGCCCGAGTACGGGGGAAACCTGGTTGACGCCCTCTCCCTGGCCATCGCAATCGAAGAGATCGCCCGGGTGGATGGCGCCCACGCGCTGAGCGTGGCCGCCCACAACGGGCTCTGCACGAGCCACCTCGTCATGGCCGCGTCAGAGGAACAGAAGGCCCGCTACCTGCCCCACCTGGCCGCAGGAGACTACATGGGCGCGTGGGCTCTGACCGAACCAACGTCCGGATCCGACGCCTCCAGCATGCGAACCAGAGCGGTGAAGGACGGAGACGAGTGGGTCCTAAACGGAGGAAAGAGCCTCTGCACGAACGCCAACCACGCGGGGGTCCTCGTTGTTATGGCACGCACCGAGGGGGAGCGGGGCGCCCAAGGGGTCAGCGCATTCGCGGTGGACCGAGGCACCCCCGGCCTCTCCATTGGACGGGATGAAGACAAGCTTGGAGTCCGTGCCTCCTCCACCTCCCAGATAGACCTGGAGGACTGCCGGGTCCCGGAAGACCGCCTGGTGGGGAAGCTGCACGGTGCGTTCCCCGACGTCCTTCGCGTGCTGGATGGGGGACGCATCGGCATTGGGGCCATGGCGGTCGGCCTGGCCCAGGGTGCCCTCGACGCGTCCCTTCGGTACGCCCTTGATCGAGAGTCCTTCGGGCAGTCTATCTACGATTTCCAGGCGATTCAGTTCATGCTTGCCGACATGGCCACCCGGCTCGAGGCGGCGCGCTTGCTCGTGTACCGGGCGGCCCACCGGAAGCAGGGGGGCCTTCCATTCAAGAAGGAGGCGGCTATGGCGAAGCTCTACGCCTCCGAAGCCGCGATGTGGATCACCACAAAGGCGGTCCAGATCCACGGGGGCTACGGGTACATCAAAGACTTCCCTGTCGAGCGAATGTTCCGGGATGCCAAGCTGACGGAGATTGGGGAAGGGACGAGCGAGATTCAGCGGCTCGTGATTGCCCGGGAGATTCTCCGTTCGGCCGATCAGTCGGCGTGAGATCTCCAACATGCGCATCTACTACGACAGCCTGACGTTCCTCGCGCAGCTCGGGTCAATGGAGCAGCCTGGTTCAGACTAGGTCTCGTTGCGATCACGGCCCTTTCGCTCGAGGAAGAGGGTCTCGGGAACGCGGCGACTCAACGTAGATATCCGAGCGGTCCCATAGTGGAAGGGTGGCCGAGGGGAAGGTCCCTGAGCGGAAGCCTGACGGATGGGACGGCCCGCGAGAGGGGTATCCCAAGGCTCAGAAGCACTACGCCGACCCTGAGAATTGGAAGTATCCGGTTCACACCCCCTTTCACGCCCGGGCCGCCCGCCGCTACTTCGACCAACCGGAGAACCGGACGAAGTACACTGAGGAGGAGCAAGCATACATCGACTGGCGCATCGATCAGGCGCTTCGCCGCTACGGAGTGGTGGAAGGGCGGTCCCTCGAAGATCGAGTGAACCCGTTCGATAAGGACCTGGAAGAGATGACCCTCCGCGACCTGCTGGTCTTCTTCCTGGGAGAGGACCGCCTCAAACGGGCCCTGGCTATCGAGGAGGTCACGGTGGACCGGTCCGATGGGGTGCTGGAGGGCCGCGTGAAGGAGTATCCAGTTCGGATCGACGTGGCCGACAAACGCATCGCCCACACTTGTCCGGACTGGGAGCGGCGCTCGAGCGGAGGTCTCTTCTGCAAGCATGTGGGCGCGATTTTCCTGAAACTCTCAGAAGAGAAGGCCGGCCTGATACTCCGCCAGCTCATCCCGGATCGCGAGAAGTGGATCTTCCAGCTCGGGGAGTCTCATTAGCCGCCAGGGCCGCCGGTGCCCTCGTCTCCGCGACGCATCATCTGGCTCAGCGTGGCCGAGACGGGGTGGCGACAGATGGGGCATCGGCCTCCCACGATGCAGGCGCTGCAGAGGTACTGCCCGCAGAGGTGCTGATAGAGCCCCTCCGTGCCGTGCTTTCGACAGCGGTTGCCAGACGGCGGACCGGTGGCGTGCGCCGCCCTACCCGCGCGCGGAGAGGGTGTCGCCTCGAAATGCTGTAGGGCGAGCTCCACCATCTTCGCCTTGTGCGCCCCCACGCCCAGCTCTCGGGCGAGGATGACGGTCTCGCGGTCCTGATCCGGAAGCTCCATGGCGATCTTCATGAGGCGTTCCAGCCCGGGGGTGTCCTCTTGTGGGAGGTCCGTCTCGACCACCCCTTGGATGTAGTCGAGTATCCGCCGCGCCTCGACCGGAGGCATCTCGGGAATGGCGTGAACCACCTCGGCTAGCCGGGGGAGGCCCGTCCCTTCGTGACGGACAAGCACGTCCCGAGAGCGGGTCTCGAGGGTGCGGACCTCTGCCTCATCGAGGGACAAGATGTCCAGGGGGGAGGGCTCGTTTACGTAGCTCAAGACGTCGGGGAGCAACTCCACGGGCACGTTGCAGTAGCGAAAAGCCTCCTCCTTCGTCGCGGAGCGCCCGTGTGTAAGTTCGAACCGCAGGACCCTGAAGGCATGGCCTTCTACCTGGTGGGCGTGTCTCTGCTCTTCCACCTCCTCCCGCCCCCGGGCCGCCTGACTGCTTGCCGGGTCCAGGGCCAAGGCCCGGTCGTAGGCCTCGCGGGCCTCATCAAAGAGGTCGACTTCCACGTACGCACGTCCGAGACCATTGAGGACTTCCTCGTCCTCCACACCCAAATCGTCCGCCGCGCGAAAGGACTCGAGGGCGTCGTGCCAACGAGCCTGCTGGACGAAGAGACGCCCCCTTCCTTTCCAAAGGTCCGGGTCGTGGGCGTCTGCCTCAAGCGCCCGGTCGTAGCACGCGACCGCTCCCACCCCATCGCCCTGCTGCTCATAGAGGGCGGAGAGGTGAATCCACGTGGCTGTGGGGACGGGGGCAAGCCGCGACGCCGTGGCAAGGACCTCCAAGGCTTCGTCCCAGCGCCGGAGGCCGCCAAGGGCTTCCACGAGAAGGAGGGTGGCCCTGGGTCCCCGGGATTGGGAGGAGGACGGGGAAGCGAGCAATTCGAGGACCTCCTCGTGGTGACCCTCCCGGATGAGGAGGGCGGCGAGGGTGTCGGTCACGACGGGATCGAGGTGATCCTCGGGCACTGCGCTTCGGAGGAGCTTGATGCCCTCCTCCGCGCGGTCCAGCTCGCCCAAGACGCGCCCCTTGGCCGCCAGGGTCTCGGGATCGCCTCCGCCGTAGTACAGGGCTTGATTGACGGCTTGTAGGGCCTCCTCCCAACGCCCCGCTTCGGACAGGATGCGGGCCTTCCAAAGGCAGGTCTGGCCATTCGCCGGATTGTGAGCTTCAAGTTCCTCCACATCGTGAAACGCCTTCTCGAACTCGCCGCTCCGGGCGAGGCTCAGAGCCCTCCCCCGAACGGCCTCCGTCATGCCTGGCTGCAAGGCGAGGGTTGCGTCGAAGCCGCGGATGGCGGCTTCGTGGTTTCCGAGGGCTGCCAGGGCCTCCGCACGGGAGAAGGCGGCTCGCTCGTTTCGACGATCCAACGCCAATGCCTCGTCGCTGAGGCGCAAAGCTCCCTCCGCGTCCCCAAGCTCGAGCAGCATGGCCGCCTCGTCCACCTTCGGGGTGGGGTCCTGCGGCATGAGTTTGGCGGCTTCGGACCAGCTCAGGCGGGACTCCGTCGTGAGTCCCAAGGACTGAGCAAAGCGGGCCCGCAACATCCACCCCTCCGCCTCGGTGGGATGGCTCCCGGTAAGGGCAACGGCCGCCTCGAGGGCTTCGGTAAACTCCCCCAGATTTCCGAGGCAACGAATCCGGACGAGGAGCAAGTCGTGTTGGTAGGCTGGATCCCCTGAAGCCCTCTCCAGGACCCGAAGTCCCCCTCGTGGGTCGTCCAGTTCGAGGTGGCACTCGGCCAGCCCCAGAGTCGCACGATCCAACGAGGCCTCGGCCTCGAGGGCCTGCTCGTAGGAGCATAGGGCTTCACGGACCCGTCGGGACTCCTGGAGGCAGAGCCCTCGAGCCATCCACCAGGGACCCTCACCTCCGTCGGCCACCGCCCTGTCGAACGCCTCAAGCGCCTCTTCGGGCTGCTCCATCGCCTGGAAGCAGAGACCCTGGTGGTACCAGTTCTCAGGATCATCGCCCATTTCGGCCGCATGGGCGTACGCCGTGGCGCTCCCTTGGAAGTCCTTGAGCGCGAAGAGGGCGCGACCGCGGCCCTTCCAGGCGACGGCGCTGGCGGGTTCGGCTGCCAGCACCTCATCGTACAAGCGGTACGCCTCGCCCGGCCGTCCGTCCTCGTGTAGCAGCTCCGCCTTTTTCAGACGCAAATCTATGTTCCCCGGGACGACCTTGAGCCCCCGTTCGCAGACGCCGATTGCACGGCGTGTCTTCCCCTGCGCAGCGGCGAGAGAGGCCATTTCCAGGTAGACCTCCACCTCACCGGGCGTCAACCGGAGGATGGCGTTACAGCAACGGAAGAGTTCCTTAGGGTCGTCGCGCTGCTGCAGAATTTCCCGTCTGACTTGGAGAAACTCGAGATCACCATAAAGGCGGATGCCCCGGTTGAGGACCTTGAGCGCCTCGGTGTCCCGATCCAAGCCCCGGAGGGCAAGGGCGAGACATCGGAGTCCGGCTCGGTCGTCCGAATGTGCGCGAAGGGTGGCCTCCGCCGCCCGACGGGCAAGTTCCCACATCTCCATGCGCAGCGCCAGCTCCCCCGCCTTCCGCAGCGAGGCACCATCCGAGCCGTCCGCTAGCGCCTCCAACAGGATCGCCTCGGCCTTCCTGGTCTCGCCGGTCTCAATCCAGCTCCGAGCGACGTCGAGACGAAGATCCGGACGACCGGAGCTGGCCTTCTCAAGGCGGCCCGTAACGAGGCGATACTCCTCCCATTGTTCCATAGCGGCGAGGGCCTCCCGCCACCCTTCGAGGTAGTTGACGTCATCCCCACCCACCTCGGTGGCGGACCGGTAACATTCCGAGGCCTCGTCGTCCCGACCCGCCTTGTGCAGGAGGGCCCCCAGGAGCACGACGGCGTCGATCTGTTGCTGGTCGTAGCGTAGGCTTACTTGAAGGGACCGGATGGCCTCTTCCTCCTCCCCTCGTCCCGCTTCCACGCGCGCCTTCATTTCCCAGACGGACGCGCGCGTCGATTCGATTGAAAGGGATTCCTGAAGCGCTTCGAAGGCTGCGTCGCCGTTCCCCTCGGCTAGGAAGATGCGCGCCCGCCCCTCCAACGCGTCCACGCTTCGGGGATCCTCCTCAAGGGCGTCCTGGTAGGATTTCAGGGCGGCCCGTGTGTCGCCCTCGTCTTCCAGCCGACTCCCCCGGACGGCAGAAAGGCGAGCGCCTGGTCCTCGTATGTCCGCAACTTCCACCAGCGCCTCACGCCAAGCCCCCCCTCCCTTCGCCACGGCCCAAAGCTCCTCCAAGGCCTCCTCGTCGCGATGCAGCCGGCGAAGAACATCGGCTTTCAGGAGGTGCAGGGAGTCAGCCCCCGGAAGCTGGGCGAGGCCCTCCTCGCAAGCGCCCAACGCGTCCTCCTCTTTCCGGGCCGCGAGCAGAGTTCGGATCAGGGCGCCATGCGCTCCGAGATTCTTGGGGTCGTGTTTCAGGTAGGCCCGGAGCAGGTTGGCGATCTTCACGGAGCCATCGAGGGCTGCCGTCACCTCGGCAGCCTGGAGTATCAGCTTAAGGATGCTTGGATCAAACGCGTCCAGGGAGTCTGGAAACTGATCCAAGGCCGATCGCAGGGCATCGCGGGCCCGGTCCCGCTCTCCCTTGTTCAAGTGTCGGGTGGCTCGTTTCAGGCCCGTCCGGATTTTGGAGCGAGAGCGCCCTCTAGACGTCGAATCGTCGGACACCATTCCCATCCCTTCCGGCGGCCGTATCCGGGCTTTCGCTATTTGAGCCTTACTGAGCCCAACGAGGACCGAGGGAAGTCCGGGATCCCTCGGTCCCTGCAAATCTTCGCGCCAATCATCGCCCTTGGATCGGGACGAGAAGCCCCGTCTCCTTGAGAAGGGCAGGCGCCGAGCTGTTCACAAGAGTTCCATTGCCGACGGCCTAAGTCTCAGGTCAACCAACGGACGGGGAGGGGTGCCCCAATTCCAATTGCCACGGAGCGTTCATCGTGCACACCCCAGGCGTGAAATATCATCCCCTATATGGCACCAAGAGATGGGAGGTGAAACGTTCATGCCGCGGCCACGTCTGGCGCTGATCGGGGTGCCGTCGAGCGCCGGCGCCCGTCGAAGGGGGCAAGAGGGGGCGCCCGCCGCCTTGCGGGCCGCTGGCCTGCTGGAGCGGCTGCAGGCGGAGGGCCTGAACGTCGCCGATCTTGGCGACCTGTCCTCCGTGTCCTTCCGTCCGGACTCCGAGCACCCCCATCAACAGAACCTCGCCCTGGTGGTGGACGTGGCCCGGCAGGTGGCCGATCGTGTCGATCAAGCCCTGGCGAGCCACCGATTCCCGCTCGTGCTGGGAGGAGACTGCAGCCTCAGCCTCGGAGTGATCGCGGGCCTGCTCCGAAAGCCAGGGCGCCTCGGCCTCCTCTACTTCGACGGGGACGTGGACCTCAACACACCTGAGACCACACCTTCGGGGGTCTTCGATGGGATGGTCATGGCGCACGTCCTCGGTGGGGGCGCGCCGCAGCTCGCAGGGATTGGGCCACGGCGCCCCCTGCTGTCCGAGGAGGATGTCGTTCTCTTCGGATACGACGTGGAATCCGGCCGGATCGATCCTCCCGAGCTCGAGGTCTTGGCGCGCTCGCGCATGTCGAAGTACCCTTTGGCCCTGGTCCGGCCGGATGCGGCTGCGGCCGCGAGGGACGCGCTGCTTCATCTGGAGAGCCGGTCGGACGCGATCCTCGTCCACTTCGACGTCGACGTGATGAGCTTCCCCGCCGCCGACGTACCCCATCCCCACGGGCTCGACGCCGAATCGACCTTTGCCGCGCTGCGGGTCTTCGTCACGGCTCCCACGTGCGTCGGGGTCGTGGTGACGGAGTTCAACGCGGAGCGGGATCCGGACGGCTCTCATGCCGAGCGCCTGGTCCACGGCCTGGTGGACGCCCTTGGCGCGCGAAAGGAGTGACCGGGGTGAGACACTGATGGGGCGGAGGGCATGGGTCGTCGTCCTCGATAGCCGGGATAGGGAGTGTCACGCTCTAAACGATGTCGACTCCTCGCGTTGAGTTCCTAAAAGGGGGGCACTGGAACTGACCCGATTCTCCGGAAACAGTAAGGGTTTCGGTGGAGGGCCCGATGAGGGGTTTTGGGGGAAGGGCCGAGGCCAGCGGGCCCCTACAGGATGGTCGTATGCAGGCGCCGGGATTTGAACCCGGGCGATTGGCTTTCTTCGATGGCTTGGAAGGCCAAGGTCCTACCAGGCTAGACTACGCCTGCCGCCCTGCGAGAACCTCGCCGTGATTAAGGCTTTGCCACCGTTCGAAAAGGATGGGAAGGCAAGGTCGCAACCCTGCCTACCCCAGGGGATGGGATGATCAGGTCAGTCCTCTTCGCCGTAGCGCGGCGAGCATCCGTATGCCCGATAGACTTCTTCCCAGCTGTAGTGCTCTCCTTTGCTCATCGTCTCATCTCGACCACCGAAGGGGAGTATAAGAGGCGCGAGTGGGGGGGTGGGTGAAAGTGAAACGGCACCCTGTCAAGCGGCCGACGACGCGGGGGGCCTCACCTTGTGCCGCACATGGATCGCCTCTCCCCGGCTGCTCGCGGTCATCTCCAGGGGACTCATGCGCGCGACGCCGATCGCCCGGACCTCGTCCCCATACCGGACGACAGCCTCGTCGCCGATCCGCAGATCTTCGTGGGCAGCCTCGACCCCCACTGCGAACACGTTTCCCTCCGGGTAGAAATCGTCAATTTCGACCCAGCCAAGATTCAGAGAGGAGAGGGCCCGGGCCCCTTCCAGGGTCAGGGCCATCATGCCTCGCTCCCCCGTCAGGGCGGCAAGTTGCGTTCCCCCGCGCAGCAGCCGCCAGTAGGGATAGCGTCCCCGGGTCGTGCATCCGGCGACCAACGCCTCGGCCCCGGAACCAAATTGAAACGCCGCCATGGCCGCGAGCTCTTCGGCCCTTCGCTGGCCGGGGGAGACCTGAGGAAGATCGGAGGTGAGCTCCCGCAAGGTGGCCTCGAGCCGGTCGAGCGATTCGGGCGAGCGCGGTGTGCCATCGGACGTGTCCAGGACGCCGTCGATGAGGCCGTTCACGAGTTCTCCCTCGGCCCCCAGGTGGCTCACCACCGCCTCGTAGCGGTGCCTGGCCAGGAAGACGGGGAGGTCCTCCTCCAAGATGCCCGCCTCCTCGCGACTCCAGTCGCCGGTCACGGGGACATCATAGTGCTGCGCGGGGTAGGCGAGCTGAAGCTCGAGGGGAACGAGCCCGAGCGGGGAGGTGACCACGACGACGTGGACGGCCCAAGGGTTCCCCCCCGATCGGATCGCCTTGCGAAAGAGGCGGTGGGATCGAGACGTCGAATAGGGCTTTCGCGCGGAGCAGGGTAGGAGGAGCAAGACCGGGGCGGAGGGCGGGCGGCGATAGCGCTCGCTCACCCTTCTTCGAAAGCGCTTTACTTCGGGGCGATGGAGGGAGACGGGAGAGTAGGCCTTCAGGAGGGCCCCGGTAACGGGGGCATGCAACTCCTGCCAGGGGTACTGGCGCAGGTCCAGCTCGCGGAGCGTCGCGGTCATCCACGGATCGTTCGCGAGACGCCTCTCCACCAGTTCACGGAGCCAACCTCCGCGGATCGCCAACCGGACCCGCCGGATCTCGCCAAGCATCTGGCGCAGGTTGTGCTCCCCTAGATCCTTCCTCTCACAGGCCGGACAAAAACACGGCCACTCCTCCAAGGACTCCACGGGAAGGGTGCCGTCCAGAGAGTGGAAGCGACCCTTGACCGTGTCGTACTGAACCCGCAACGTATCGGCAAGATCCACCCCGAGATGGACCAACAGGGGGAGGTTGGCAGGGGTTGCGAGGAGAGGCGTGTAGATCGCCCGTTGGTACCCGGCTTCCTGCCGCAGCACGGACATCGTGGTCGCAAAGCGTCGGGGGTACCGGAGGAACTCCACGGTGTTCTGGAGGGCGAGGACATCCTGCTTCGCCTTCACCGCTGCCTTCGGATCGGGAAGGAAGGCGACGGGGCCCTGCCCCTCCGGCGGGGGCATCTCAAGAGCATCGAGGGAAAGGGGCCTGGAGAGGGAGGGAGGGTTTCCGTTCTCCAGAATGGATGCGACTCGCGAAGAGAGGGCGCCCAGACCTCCTTCCTTATCGAGAACTTCTCGAAGCCACGGCTCAGGCGTCGAACTTGCGTCCCCGAGAAGGAGAATGGCTGGTGTGGAAACCTCGACGTCGGCCGTGTGGAGGATGCCTCTTCGGGCAAGGCCTGACCGCTCCGTGACCTCGAGCACGGTTCTGACATCCTGCCAGCCGGTATTAAGTTTGGAGCCAGCGGCCCATCAAAATCGGAATTGTTCATGAAAGATAGAAGTGGGGGGCCAGACCCGCTGCGGGGTGAGGTGATAGCGTGGCAGGCCCTCGGCCCCACGATGACCCGAACTAGTACGCAACATGGTCCGCAGAGGGATCCCGATTAGCTTGACCGGGTGCCGGGGACCACATGCCCTCTCGGAACCCGTTCTCCTTCGCGAAGAGCCTCAATCCGTCCCCTCTCCTCCGAGATTCGCTCGAGGATGGTCTGATTGTCAATCTTCTTCGCGAACCTCTCCGCCTGATCGAGGTGCCCCATGCCCGAGACGAGATCTCCATTCTCGAAGTAATCGGTGGCGATGGTAAGCTGGAAGAGGGCAACCCCTCTTAGATCCGCCAGTTGGTTCAGTGAGTGGAGACCCGTCTGCCAAGCTTTCTCGGCCTCCTCCTCATTCCCCCGAAGATAGGCGATGGACCCTTCATACAGATAGGACCAGCCGATCTTCCTCTCCTCCCCAATCCGTTGAAAGATCCCGGAGGCCTCGCGGATCGCCTCCTCCGACCTGTCCAGATCTCCCCGTGCAATGTGTTCCCCGGCCGAGTTCTGCAAGGCGTAGGCAAGGACCCGTTGGTCCCCGATGAGGCGAGCGTATTCGATGGCTCGATGGGTGTACCGTTCCGCTTCCGTCGCGTCCCCCAGCTCACTGTAGCTCGTGCCCAATCCGGCATACACTTTCGCGAGCCAACGGAGGTCCCGAGACTCCTCAAGGATGTCTCGGGCTCGAAGCTTGTAGGAGACCGACTTCCGATAGTTGCCCCGTTGTCCGTAGTTCACCCCGAACCCGTATAGGATCTTCGCCCTAATGGCCGGGTCCCCATCCGCTTCCAGTAGCCGCATCCCGCGTCGGAACGACCGGTAGGCCTCCATGAACTCGCACGTCCGGTTCTGGATGAAGCCCAGGGAATAGTGGACAGCCGCCTGTCCCTCCCGGTCCTTCGCCCTGGCGTAGAGTTTCAAGCTCCTTCTGAGTTCGGTCTCCGCCTTCACGTAAGCTCCTCGGTTTAGGAGGAGTTCGCCTCGCAGTCGGCAGGCTTCCGCTTCGACCTGCGTCGACCCTGATCCGCCTTTCGCGAGTCTGGCGACCTCTCGGTACGCCACTTCCGCGTCATCCCACTCCCCACGAACATCCTGGATGCGGCCTGCGAGGAGTCGAATCCGCACGTCCGTCTGGGGATTCAAGGATTCATTCTGCAGGGTCTCCAGGATCCGGCCGAATTCCTCCAGATAGCCCCCGTCGATGAGCTCCCGTCCGTGGCGAATCGCCACCCGAGCGGCGCTGGAAGGACTCCCCGCCTGCAGGTGGTGGAACTGGGTCGCAACAAGGTCCCCGAGTCCTGCCCGTGCGGTGTAGAACCGGGCCGCCCACCGGTGGTACCGCTTGCGGGATGAGGGGGTCAACCTCTCCGCAAAGAAGCGGCGAATGAGCTCGTGCATGTCATACGTTTTCGGGGTCAGCTCCCGCAGGAGGGATTGGTCCACGAGGGACGTAAGGGTCACGTAGTCCACGTCTTCGTCCAGGAAGAGGGCATCGGCGTGGATGGGTCCCCGGAAGACCGAGGCCAGCCCGAGGGTCCGACGCTCGACGCCGAGCAGCCGGCCGAAGACCTGGTCTTGAAGGAAGGCGTCAAAGTCGCCATGGTCCGTCACGTCGGGCCCTTGCATCAGCTCCAAGAAGAGCGGATGGCCCTTCGTCGCCTTGAGGATGGCCGGCACGGCCGACTCAGGTATGTTTTTCAAGGCAAGAAGGGTCGTGGCGCCTCCCCGGTCGAGACCTCCCAGGCGCACCTCCCGAACGAGGCGTTTGACCCTGACATCCCGGGGGTCATAGAACTTGGGGACGACACGGCTGAGGACGAGCAGTTTGGGTCCTTCGGCCTTTTCGAGGAAGTCCTTCCAAGCGGCAAAGTGCCCATCGAGCCCCTCCGCGCGCTCGTAATCGTCGAAAACGAGCAGGGCGTCGATCCCCTGCAGGTTCTTCTCGAGCAGGAAGAGGACCTCGGGGATATCGAGGTGCTCATGGGTCTCCACGTACATCAGGAGCTCCTTCTTGCCCAGGTGGGCCAGGAACTCGCCGACGTCGTGGACGACACTGCGCAGCGTGCTCCATTCGCGGAAGCGATACCAGAAGACGTTGGTATCCTCTCGCAGGTCGGCAACGAACTTGGCGGCCAGAGTCGTCTTTCCGACGCCCGGGAGACCGTGGAGGACGAGGATTCGTCCCCTGGGCGCCTTGTACCACTCTCGGAGGGTCTCCTGTTCCTTGGCTCGACCGAAGAAGTGCCGTAACCGGGGCATAGCGCCGAGATAGGCGACCTTCTTCCGCCGAGAGCTCATGGCCTTGACGAACGTGGGCTCGTCGAGGACCCCGCGGCGGATGTGACACACGACGTCGACGAGGCGGCTGTGGATGGGGAGCTCGCGGGGGATGTCCGTGACCCGAAGGCGTTGGAGCTCCCCAGAGGGGCGAAGCACCTTGACCGTCGTCTCCTCGACCCGCTGCCGGATCTTCTGGGCCTCCATCTGACCGCGGGGGGTCAGGAAGTAAACCGTTCGGCGAATCTTCCCCGAAGGCACGTGCGCACGGCGGCCGTAGAGGAGACCCCGCTCCTCCATTTCCTGGAGGATCTTGGAGCAGGTGCTCCGACCCGCAAGGACCACCTCGGCGATCCCGAACTGAGTCAGCTCGTCCGGCGCTTCCATCTCGTTCTCGTAGATGCCATACTCGGAGAGATGGAGGAGAATCCGTTCCCGGATTGAGAAGAAGAATTTCTTCTTGTAATAGCTCTGTCTCCGCCCGCGCGTCAGCGTCGCGGCCATGCCCTTAGAAACGATGTCTCAGGATAAAAGGGTTCTTCAGACCCGGAATGTTCCAAAGTTGGCCATCTCCCCCGTCTGCGAGCCGCCTGCGCGAGCCTCTTTCCACTTCGACAACCGGCTCAAGAGGAAACGAGGCTAGCAGAACCACGGGGAACGTGACATGGGGATCGACCGGTACCCTCTCATCATCAACGGGCCTGGCAGGAGAGCCAGAGCGAAGCCACCTTCGAGAGTCTCGACCCCGCGACCAATGAACCGATCGCGGAGGTTGCCCAGGGGGGAAGGCGGATGTCGATGCGGCGGCTTCGGTTTGTGCGCCGGCGTGTGGACCCGAGACTTGGCACGGGACCATCGGATGGCGGCCCGCTTGCAGGCGGGGATCGTCTCTGTGAACGAGTACCCTATCACCTTCCCCCAGACACCCTTTGGCGGATACAAGGAGAGCGGCATTGGGAGGGAGCAGGGCCTGGAGGCCGTCTACCATTACTCGCGCGTGAAAAACGTCCTGATCAACCCTCTTTGGGGAAGATCGCGCTGGGACCTCCGGCTCCCCAATGGCGTCTTCTGGTGGCGAGGACTGACCTTCATTGAATTCGATCAGCGAATGAGGTTATGGTTCTTCCTCACTCTCTTTCTCGCGGGCATCTTTCCCCTCTCGTTCCTCTTCATCTCCGTACTCCAGTTGGGGCCGAGCGGATTCCTTCTTGCAATCCTGGCATCGTTCCTCCTAACGCTCCTTGGTTACCTTATCCTGAGACGCGACTGGTCGTGAAACCTTTTATCAACAGGACGATTCTCGCGCCAGGTGATCACCCGCCTCGGTATCATCGGCGGTTCGGGCCTGTCACGGTCGAACGTCTTTCGTACGTCCGAAGAGAGCGAGGTCGATACACCCCATGGGCCCCCCTCGTCCGCCGTGGAGACGGGCGAACGAGTCGCTTTCTTGGCGCGCCACGGCGCGGATCATCAGATTCCCCCGCATCGCATCAACCACCGGGCCAACCTCTGGGCGCTGAAGGAGGCCGGGGCGTCGGCGGTGGTGGGCAGCTGCTCGGTGGGGTCGCTGCAGGCGGAGATCGCTCCTGGCAACCTCGTGGTTCCTGACGACTACGTCTCCTTCTGGGAAATTCCCACCTACTTCGATGACCAGGTGCAACACATCACGCCCACCCTGGATCCGGGTCTTCGTCAGCAGCTTGTCCGGGCCGCCAAGACTCGGAGCGTGCCCGTCCGTGATGGGGGGGTTTACGTGCAGACACGGGGACCGCGCCTCGAGACGAAGGCGGAGGTTCGTGTCTTGCGGAAGTTTGGAGACATCGTGGGGATGACCATGGCGACGGAGGCCACCCTCGCCCAGGAGTTAGACCTCCGCTACGCGAGTCTCTGCAGCGTGGACAACTATTCCCATGGAATCACGAAAGAACCGCTCACGTTCGAGGACATCTGCCGGACGCAGGAAGCGAATGCGAGGGTCGTCCAGGGCGTACTCCAGACGTTCGTGGAGGCCGCGGCGTGAGCATACTCATTCGTGATTCCCTCGTGGACGGAGCCCCGCAGGACGTGTACGTTGAGGATGAACGTATCGCGGAAATCGGACGACGTCAAGAGGCCGATGTCGTCATCGACGGCAGGGACATGGCCTGCCTCCCGGGCCTCGTCAACGGGCATACCCATGCGGCCATGACCTTGCTTCGGAGCTACGCCGACGACATGAACCTCCAGGACTGGTTGGAGCAGCGGATCTGGCCCCAGGAGGCGAAATTTCGGCCCGAGGACATCTACTGGGGGACCAAGCTCGCGTGCCTTGAGATGATTCGGAGCGGTACGACGACGTTCAACGACATGTACTTCTTCATGGAGGAGGCCGCCCGGGCCGTCGCGGATATGGGCCTCCGGGCCGTCTTGTCCTACGGCATCATCGACCGTTTCGACGAAAGGAAGGCCGAGACGGAGCTAAAGGCCACGGAGGGCTTCCTCCGTTTCGTCCGGAATCTGCGGAACCCCCGCATTCTGGCGGCCGTGGGCCCCCACAACATGGACACCGTCTCCGAAGGAACCCTGGGATCGGCCAAGAGCCTGGCCGTGGAAGAGGGCGTCAAAGTCCACTTCCACCTGGCGGAAACGGAGAGGGAGGTCGAGGCGTCCCGAGAGCGATACGGGAAGGGGCCCGTCCGAGCCCTCGACGAGATGGGGTTCCTCGGGGACTGGCTCGTGGCCGCGCACTGCGTCTGGCTCAGCGACCGAGATGCTCGCATCCTAGGCGAGCGGGGGGCGAGCGCCATCCACAACCCCACCTCCAACATGAAGCTCTCCGTGGGGCGGGCCTTCCCCTATCCATCCTTGCGATCCGCGGGGGTGACGATGGGGCTCGGGACGGACGGAGCCGCATCGAACGACAACCTGGACCTGTTTGAGGAAATCAAACAGGCCTGCCTCTTGCAGAAATTCGACACAAACGATGCCAGAGTCCTCCCGGCCGGGGAGGCCTGGAACATGGCCACCGAGGGGGGCGCCGACGCCCTCGGACTCCCCGCCGGCCGCTTGCAAGAAGGCAAGCTTGCCGACCTCATCCTTGTCGACCTTACACATCCCCAGCTTGTTCCCCGTCACGACCTGACCTCCCTGCTGGCCTACGCCGCGAACGGGTCCATGGTGGACACGGTAATCTGCGACGGGCGGATCCTCATGCGCGAAGGGCATGTGGAAGGGGAAGCTGAGATCATTGAGGGGGCGCGGGCCCGGGCCGAGGCGTTGAGGGAGAGGTAAAGCTGCTCAATCGGTTGCGGAAGAGTCTGGAAGACAGTCCGGTGGTCCGATTCGGGGAGTATGAGTACTTCCTTCACCCGATCACCGATGGCGTTCCTCCGGCGGACCCGGCCCTCGTGGAGGAGGTGGTGGACGCCCTCCTGGATGCCGGGAACTTCGATTGCGATAAGATCGTCACGGCGGAGGCGATGGGCTTTCCTTTGGCGGCCCTCCTCAGCTTGCGGACGGGGAAGCCCTACGTTTTCGTTCGCAAGAAGGAGTACGGTCTACCGGGAGAGGTCCTCGTTCACCAGGTCACAGGGTACTCCCGAGGGGACATGTATCTGAACTACGTGGAGAAGGGGGAACGCGTGGTCATCGTGGACGACGTCATTAGCACCGGGGGGACCCTCCGGGCCCTGGTGGATGCGCTACGCCAGGTGGGTGCCCACATCGTCGACATCCTGATTGTCTTCGACAAGCACAAGGACAAGGCGGCGCTGGAGAAGAGCTTGGGAGTTCCCATCCAGACGCTCCTCCGGGTTGAGGTTGTCGGCGGGAAGGTCGTCCCCCGCATGTAACCCTGGCCCGTCGCCCCGTGCCCGCCGCCTATTTGAGGGAGTGCCCCGTTTCGTCGAACGGGGATCGGATCTCGCTCGCAACACCACCCCTAGACGGGCTTGCCCCCATCGGCATCATCGGCGGGACCGGAGTCTACGACGCTTCCCAAGTGAGCGACCTCCGCTCGGTGAAGGTCACCACGCCGTACGGTCCCCCGTCCGCGGCCATCGATCTGGGGGACTTTCAGGGGACTCCGATCGCTTTCCTCCCCCGGCACGGGAAGGGGCACACCATCCCGCCGCATGCCATCAACTACCGCGCAAATGTCTGGGCCCTTCACTACCTCGGCGTCCGTCGCATCGTCTCCCCGAACGCGGTGGGCTCGTTGAAAGAGGGGTACAAGCCAGGGGATTTTGTGTTCCCTGACCAGTTCATCGACCAGACGAAGAATCGGGAATATACGTTCTATGACGGAGGTACCACCGTCCACGTCTCTCTCGCCGACCCGTTCTGTCCGACGCTTCGCGAGCACTTCATCGGCCACGCGAGGGCGCTGGGGCTGTCGGTCCATGAGGAGGGCACCTACGTGTGCATCGAAGGTCCGCGTTTCTCCACTCGAGCCGAGAGCAGGATGTTTCGTCAGTTCGCGGAAATCATCGGCATGACGGCCTGCCCCGAAGCACAGCTCGCCCGCGAAATGGAAATTTGCTACCTCGGCATCGCCATGGTCACGGATTACGACGTCTGGGCTGAGAAACCGGTGGATGTCCGGGGCATCCTGAAGACCCTCGCCGAGAACCAGAGCAAGTCGCAATCACTGCTCGCGAAAGCGGTTCCCACCATCCCTGAAGACCGCTCGTGCATCTGCGCAAGCGCGCTGGAAGGCGCGGAGGTCTGAGCCGGGCGCACGCAGGAGGACGACACCATGGAGGACCCCTTTCGCTGCCGGATTGTGACCTGGGACGAGATCGCGAATTGGGCGTTCGCGGTGGGCGCGAAGATCAAGCAGAGCGACTTCCAGCCGGATGTTATCGTCGGCCTGACCCGCGGCGGGTGGGTGGCTGCCCGACTGCTATGCGACCTGCTCGGGATCAAACGGCTCTATGCCGTCAAGGTGGAACACTGGGGCATCACCGCGCAGCCCGACGGCAAGGCACGTCTCATCCAAGGACTCACGACCGACATCGCCGGCAGGAAGGTCCTCATCGTAGACGACATCACGGACACAGGTGAGAGTCTCGAACTTGCCACGCGGCACGTGGACAAGGCCGGCCCGTCCGAGCTTCGCAGCGCCACCTTGCTCCACATCACCCATTCAGAATTCAGACCTGATTTCTATGAGGTCGAGGTGCCGAAGGAAGAGTGGACCTGGTTCATCTTCCCGTGGAACCTACACGAGGACCTTCGCACCATCATCCCGAAGGCGCTGGATGGGACGACACGGTCTGTCGCAGAAATCAAGGACACTCTCCATGCGAGTTTCCAGCTCGACCTCTCCTTCGATGTCATCGAGGGGACCCTGATGGAGCTTGCAGAAACCGGCAAGGCGACCCAGCAGCCTGACGGGTATCGCCTCGCGCCGGGTGCCGATGTGGAGCTGGAGTAGGTTAGGACATCGGGATCTCGGACAGACTCCCCCCGTCTTGCCATGTCCGCGACCTCGTGTCCGCGTGAATAAGACGAGAAGGCGACACCTCGGAGGAAAGGGGAAGAAGGTGGACTCAATGTCGGAGGATGGGAGAGGCAGGGTAGTCGCCCCAGGGCGACGAATCCAGACCCTGTGGCACCCGGACGCCCGACCGTCCTAGCTCGTGCCGCTTCGAACTCGATCCTTCCAGACGATGATGTTCAGGGTCAGGGTGTCCTTCTCCTTCTCAAACCGGACGCTCCGACCGTCTGGGAGGATTTTCCGGAAGCGTATCCTCATGAGAAATTCGTCTGGTCTCGAGCGTACTTAAAGAGTCAGGCCCTGTTATCAAGTCAGAGAATCAAGGGCAGGACGAAGGAGGCGCCAGAGTAGGTCTCCGCCCGGCGCGCCGGCTCTACTCCTCGAGCACGTCCACGCCCGTCCAGTCGCCGCCGAAGTCCTTGACGACCCCGGTGATGAGCTGGAAGCGGGCCCGTAATCGCCCGCTCTCGAAGAAGATGTAGGCGTTCCGCAACTTGGAGGTGTAAAGATTCTTGCGCTTCCCCTTCTGGGTGAGAACGCGATCGACACACTCGATAAGGCTGGCCTCCTCGAGCACTCGGATTTTCCGATAACAGGCGGCGATGGGAATGCCGTACCGGGCGCTGATCTCTTGGGCGCTAATCTTGCGCTTGTAGGTGGCCAGCAGTATCTTCGCGCTGTACTCGTCGGTAAGAAGCTGTGACGCCTGTAACGGATTCATCGCCCTCTCTCCACCATCCCATCCATGAGGGGAAACGGCGGATGCTGATGTTTGCTATTAAAGCGTTCCGGTCCAATTATCACCCCCCGGCAACGTCTGTCTGGGCGTGCGACCCGTGCACCTGCCGAGGTTCGAGGGTTGGAGGACGAGAATCAAGGAGGCCGGGCAGGCTCCGTTCATCACATGGGAGAATACAAGTGTTGCGGGATGGCCTTCGGGACCGAGGAAGAGCATTGAAAGCATCACGCCGAGGTCCACGGTGAAAAGGCCTAAGTGCTGTGAAGGTCAAGGCCGAGGCCTCCGCATGGCCGGATGACCGAATGGAAGTCCGGACCTTCGGGCACGCACTGGAGGTCGATGCGAGGGGGAAGGGAGGGCCGCCCCCCATGGCCCTCATTCTCACCTCCCTTGGGGGATGCCACTTCGCGCTTCTCAAGCACGTGCTCCGGCTGATGAAGATCGAATGGGGTGAAATCCAGCTCAGGGTCGAAGCGGAGGAGACGGAAACCGAGCCGAAGGTGTACACCCAGGTCCACCTCACCCACGAGATCACGGGCCAGGGACTCAGCGAACAGAGACTCCTTTTGGCAGTGGCCATGGCGGAGAAGTACTGCTCCGTCAGCATCATGCTCCACAACGCGGGGGGGCGAGGTAACCTACGACGTCCGGGCCCTGGAAGCCGCACCCCCGATGCCGTAACCGCACGGCCGACGCTGTACGCTCAGATTCGAATCCTAACCTTGCCGTCCTCCACGAGGACCGGATAGGTCTTCACCCGGAGGGCGCGATTCCCAAGATTGTGGCCGGTCGGCACGTCGTACTGCCATCCGTGCCGCGGACAAGTGATCAAGGGTCCCTCAAGGAACCCATCTCCCAGGGGACCGCCCCGATGCAGACACGTGTTGTCAGTCACATGGAAGGTCCCATCGACGTTGTACACGGCAAGAGAGAGACCTTCTCTCTCGACGACGCCTCCCCGGCTCGGAGATCGTCGGTCCGTGCCACCGCTAGCCACCGTTCCATCGCTCTCGGACCTTGGTATCGCACTTCCGGCGGGCGAAGGACCAGGGACCGGAGTGGGCTTCGCGCGGGGCTGCCCTCAGGTGTCCTGGGCCTCCAACCACTTCTCCGCGTCCATCGCCGCCATGCAACCGAATCCTGCGGCCGTCACCGCTTGCCGATAGCGGTAGTCGTGGACATCCCCGGCGACGTAGACCCCCTCGACGTTGGTCCTTGTGGAGTCGTTGACGACGATGTAACCCCTCTCCATGTCGATTTGACCGTCGAAGACTTTCGTATTGGGGGTGTGCCCGATCGCGACAAAGACGCCTGCCACCGGGATGTCCTCCATCTCCTTCGTCTTCACGTTCTCGACACGGACTCCCGACACCTTCTCCTCCCCCAGCACCTCGACGACGACGGAGTCCCAGAGGAAGTCGATCTTGGGGTTCTTGAAGGCCCGTTCCGCCATAATCTTGCTCGCCCGGAGCTCGTCCCGTCGGTGAATCACTGTCACGTGCTTGGCGAGCTTTGCAAGGAAGAGGGCCTCTTCGATGGCCGTGTCGCCGCCCCCCACGACCACGAGGTCCATGTCCCGGAAGAAGTGACCATCACAGGTCGCGCAGCTGGAGACACCGTAGCCGATGAGACGCTTCTCCGATTCCAGGCCGAGCCACCGGGCCGAGGCGCCGGTGGCGATAATGACGCTCCGGCCTTCGTAGCTCTTGTCCTCGATGTGGACCTTGAACGGGCTGCTATTGAAATCCACGGACGTGGCGTTCTCGTAGACGAACTCCGCCCCGAATCGCTCGGCCTGCTTGATCATGACGTCCATCAGGTCGGGGCCTTGAATCCCCTCGGGAAAGCCGGGGTAGTTTTCCACATCGGTCGTAAGCATGAGCTGGCCGCCGTACTCGAACCCCGCGATTACGAGGGTCTTGAGATTTCCCCGGGTGGCATAGACGGCGCTGGTCAGCCCCGCAGGGCCGGATCCTAGGATGATAACATCGTAAAGCACGGCAAGGTACCTCGGAGGTTCTCACGTAGATTAGGCGGGTGCCGCCTAATTAACCCTTCCCGCACAGAAAGGCTCCGCCTGGGAAGCATTCGTGAGGGCTGGAGAGAAGGGGGCTACGTAAGCGCGGAGTTAAGCTCGATCCACTTCCCATTCATTCGGGATTCGTGGTCGAACTCGAACCGCACCTGGAAGGAGCCCGACTCGAAGCGGAGTTGGGCCTTCCTTAGGGTGGCCTGGTAGAGCTTCATGGCCTTCCCTTTAGAGGTGGTAACGATACGGGAGCAACGGAGAAAGCCGGCATCCTCGAGTTCGTGGACCTTGCGATAGCAGGCCGCGATGGGGATGTCGTACCGATCGCTGATCTCCTGGACGGATTTGGCACGTTGGTGGGTCGCGACGAGAATCCGTTCCGCATAATCGTCCGTGAGGAGACGCGAAATGTCCTTCTCCCGCATCGGCTTGGCGTTACGACATCAATTTAAACCTATTTCTATTCGGTTATCAGGCCTGAGATTCTTTGAGCCGCTCAAAGTCAGACGACAGGGAGGAGGCGGGCCTGGGGAAAACCCTCCTCCACGCCGTAGGAGAGGCCGTGGAAGGGAGTGTAGGGCTTCTCCCCGAAGAGGAGGATCGACCCTTCCACATTCTCGATGCGGAGGTGAACCGAGGCGAGAACCGCCAAGGCATCCGCGGACGGGGAATCGGCTGAGGCGAGGCCCACGAAGACGTCCTTGGATTTCCGGATCGCGGCCAGATGGCCTGTCAGTTGGGAGGCAACATCAGGCCCGTAGACGGCCTCCAATGTATCGAAGGCCATGAGGGAGAGGATGGGCGATTTTGTTTCGCCGAGATGGTACTGAATCGTACTCCACCGCAGGTCCGTCTCGACGTCGGCCCCCTCCATCTGAAGGGCAGCCGCGCTGCTTTCGAGGGTCCCGAGGGGGGCCGCCTCGAGGACGCGGAGGTAGCGGTCGAGGGCGTCGGGCCCCACGTAGCGCCTGAGCACATCCCGGACGTCATCGGCGGCCACCTTTCGTGGGGGGACATAGGCAACGCCCCGCTGCTTCCGAACGAAGTTCGCGATAAGGCCGAGGAGGAGGGGATTGACGAAGCCGTCTGGGACGCGGGCGTCGACCTGGAGGGCGAGGATGCCGCCCCGTTCGAGGCGCCCAATCAGGCCATCAAGATCAGCGTGTCCCGTGGAGGGTTCCCCTCCGACATCCTTCAGGGCCTTCCAACGTCGGCGCGTGCTCGGGGCCTCCGGTAGGCGTTGAGGAAAGGCCGTGACCCGTCCATCCTTTAGGGTAAAGACGTGCTTGTGTTGGGCGATCTCCCGCCCGCGCAGCTTCTCAATAGCCATGATGCGGAGTCGTCGGCTCTGGACCTCGTCGTCCCGCATGTCCACGACGCCATCGCCAAGGTAGTCCAGTTTGGTGATCCCGCCCTGTTCCAGAATATAGACCACGTTCGTGTTGCTGTTCTCCACCAAGTCCTTCTGAATGGTGTTGATCAGCTTGGCCGGGTGGATGCCGTACCGCTCGCTGAGGGCGTCGATGCTGTCGATGACCAAGAGGCTCTTCTGAGGGAGATTCTTGTCCACCGCCTCGTAGGCGAGGTCCATCTCTGGAAGGTCGGAGTGGAGGTCGAAGATGACGCCTTCGTCCGTCACTTCCCCGCCTTCGACGCCTTCGACCCCCTCGAAGATGTCGCCCCCCTCTTGGCCCATCTCGACGCGGCCTTCGAGCCTGTTCAGCTCCGTGCGGTCGACGCGGCTCACGCGGACTTCGTCCCCGGAGACCTCACGCAAGAGGGACCGAGCCTGCCGGACGCGCTCCTGTTCCTCGTCGGTCAGCTCGTCGAAACTTCGCAGAAACCGCTGTCCGATCTTCATGAGCTCGGCCTCTCGGACCTTCGCCTGGAGCCATGGGAACTGGCGATAGAGGGAGGTGTCCGAGACGCGGAGGCTCAGATAGTAGGACCCCGGGATGTCGTCGAGTTCCTCGATCAACTGAAGGGCGAGGGTCGTCTTACCTGTCCCGGCGGAGCCCTTGATGATGAGGGAATGGCCTCCCGTCCCCCGAAAGAAGGCAAGCATGTCCTCGGGTATCCCTCGAAAGTCCATCGAGCCAGCTCGCCGCGGGGATGGCTGCCTCATTTCCTATACCTTTGTGCCCCATTATCCCTCCAGAGAACGGGGGTTCTTCAGCGAACGGACTCCCTGGTAATCTATTAACGAACCACGGCTTTGCGACGGCCCGTGAAGAACCAAGAGGTGGCTCGCATCTTCTTCGGGATAGCGGACTACCTCGAACTGCAGGGAGTGGAGTTCAAGCCCAGTGCATACCGCCGCGCCGCCCGAAACATCGAGGGGATGAGCCAGGATGTGGAGGACCTCTGGCGGGAGGACCGCGTCGGCGAGATTCCTGGCATCGGGAAGAACCTGGCCGCGAAGATTGCCGAGTTCCTGAAGACGGGCCGGGTCCAGGTGTACGAGAAGTTGAAGGCCGAAATCCCCGAGGGGCTCGTCGAGATCATGCGGATCCAGGGGGTAGGTCCGAAGACGACAAAACTGCTCTACGATCGTCTGGACATCTCGACGGTAGAGGAGTTGAGGGAAGCGGCTGAGTCAGGCCGGCTCTACCGGGTCAAGGGTCTCGGGCCAAAGAAGGCGAAGAACATTCTCCGGGGAATCGAGCTAAGAGAGGCCTACGTGCAACGGATGATCCTTGGACGGGCGCTCCCAATCGCCGAAGGGATGATCGTCTATCTGAAGGCCCGGGCCCCCATCGACCAGATCGCCGTCGGGGGGAGTCTGCGGAGGATGCGCGAGACTATCGGTGACATCGACATCCTCGCCGCCTCCGAGGCGCCCGCCGAGGTCATGTTGGCGTTCGTCGGGATGCCCGACGTGCAGGAGGTCCTCCTGCAGGGGAACACGAAGTCCTCCGTGATCCTGGGCAATGGCATGCAGGCCGACCTGCGGGTTCTAGACGGGGAGAGCTACGGGGCCGGCCTCCTGTACTTTACCGGCTCGAAAGACCACAACATCCGGCTCCGCAGCCTCGCGATCTCGCTTGGGATGCGGCTCAACGAATACGGGGTCTCTCGCGGCGATAAGCAGGTGGCGGGAGCCACGGAGGAAGAGGTCTATCAGGCGCTGGGCCTGCCATACATCGAACCAGAACTTCGCCAGGGACAGGGCGAGATCGAGGCCGCCCATCGCGGTGAGCTTCCCCATCTCATCAGCCTTGAGAATCTGAGGGGGGACCTCCATGTCCACACAAACTGGAGCGACGGTCACGACACCCTCGAGGCCATGGTGCGGGCGGCCCAGGCGAGGGGGTACGAGTACGTGGGCATCAGCGACCACTCCCAGTCGCTCCACATCGCCGGCGGGTTAAAGGAGGAGGAGGTCATCGAGGAAGATGCCGAGATCAAGGACCTTCAGGGGAAGATGCCCGACATCCGCATCCTCCACGGAGCGGAGGTAGACATCCTCGAGGGAGGGCGACTCGACTACCCGGATGAGGTCCTCAAGGGCCTGGACTTTGCCATCGGATCCATCCACTCCCGATTCACCCAACCAGAAGAGGAGATGACAGACCGAGTCATCACGGCCATGGAGAACGAGTTCCTGACCATCCTCGCCCATCCCACCGCCCGGCATATCAACGAGCGAGAACCCATCGCCCTGGACCTCCCCCGGGTCTTCGAGGTGGCAACGATAACGGGGACCGCGTTGGAGCTCAACGCAGGGATTTCTCGCCTAGATCTCAACGGCGCCCATGCGCGGGCGGCCAAGGAGGCAGGCGCCCCTCTCATCATCAATACAGACGCCCACGCCACGGTCGGGCTCGATCAGATGAAGTTTGGCGTGGGACAGGCCCGAAGGGGATGGCTTGAGGCGGAAGATGTGGTCAATACGAGGTCGCTCGCGGAATTTCAGGCGTGGCTAGACCGCTGAGCGTTCCCTACGCGCCTCGCATCCCACGGAGACGACGAAAGGCGCGGCGAACGACCCGCTTGTCGTTCTCGTAGTGCAGGAGTCGTAGCGCCTCCTTCTCGCTGCACCACCGGTACCCATCGAAAATCGGCTCAAGCTTGACGCTTCCGCCCACCACCTCGGCCAGGTAGTACTTCACGGTCTTGTCGTAATTCACGCTCTCCGCGGGCCAATAGTACTGGTAGCGAATGTCCAGGACGTGGCCCACGAGGGTGCAGTAGAGACCCGTCTCCTCCCGGATCTCCCGGCGAGCCGCGTCCTCAGGCCCTTCGCCCTCTTCCACGCCCCCCTTAGGGAGACACCAGCGCCGCTCGTTTCCTTTCCGGAGCAGGAGCACCTTGCCGCCCGGACGAAAGACCACACCCCCCGCGGAGGAGGCCTCCACCAACGGAGTTTCCTTGTCGGTGCGAGGGCGTCCAGCGCGGACCATTCGTTTCGGGAAGACTACGCGTCCGCCCGGATTTAAGCCTTTGACCGGCCAATCGGCGGCTGGAGCGTGTCAGCGGAACTCGTCCATGATCCGCGCGTATTCCCAGCCCTTCGGGTCCAGGTTCTCCCAGACGGGCGCCTTCGTCAGGTCCTTCAGGACCCGCTCCTCGTAGGTATCCGGGGGGCTATCATCCTGATACAGGATCCCGACGGGAATCTTCTCGGAATTCAGGACGAGCTCCAACGCACGTGTGCGATCGGTGGGCTCGTAGTCCTCCTCTTCGAGCTTTCGGATGTTCTGTCGGAACCACGCGTAGGTGTTGACCTTGTTGAAGGTCACACATGGGCTCAGGTCATCCACGACGGAAAAGCCGCGGTGCCGGATGGCGGCCTCGAAGGTGGCGATGCTCCCCTTCATGTCGGCCGAAAACGACCGGGCCACGAACGAGGCGCCAGCGGCCAAGGCCAATGCGGGCCCGTCGATGGGATCTTCTTCCGATCCGTCGGGGGACGTACCGGACTCGAATCCGCGGGCGGCGGTCGGGGAAAACTGGCCCTTCGTCAGGCCGTAGACCTGGTTGTTCATCACGATCATGGTGATGTTTACATTTCGTCGAATGGCATGGATGAAGTGTCCCATCCCGATGGCGTAGCCGTCGCCATCCCCCGTCGCGACGATCACGTTGAGATCGGGGTTCGCGATCTTGATGGCGCTGGCCACGGGCAGAGGGCGTCCGTGGATCGTGTGGAAGGTGTAGGACTTGAAGTAGTCCGAAATCTTGCTCGAGCAACCGATCCCCGTGACGAGGACGATCTGTTCGGGGCTCAGCTCCAGGTTGACCATGGCCCGCTTCAGGGCGCCATTCACACCGAAGTCCCCGCACCCCGGACACCAGGTCTCCTCGCACGCGTTGAATTCCTTAATGGTGAGGTCGTAGGCCTGGGCCATCTAGGCCACCTCCTTCGCCGCCGCCACGATCTCCCCCGGGGTCATCAAGAGGCCATCATATCGGGTCACGGAGGTCGTCGGCAAGACCTTCCCCAGGAGAGTTGGCAGCAGCGCGGCTAATTGGCCGGAGTAGTTGTGCTCCACTACGAGGATTTCCCTTGCGTCCGCGAGGAGATCTCCCACCTCCTCCGCCGGGAACGGCCAGAGGGTGCGGAGCTGAACGTACTTCGTCGGGATGCCGTCCTCTTTCAGGCGCTCCATAGCCTCCCAGATGGCCCCCGTCGGATACCCGAAGCTCAGGAAGACGAGGTCCGCAGACGGGTCCCCGTGGAGGACTGGCCCTGGTAACTCGGGCCTGGCGGTCTCCAACTTGCGCATCCGCTTTGCCATCATGGCCTTCCGGAGCTCGGGGTCCTCCGTCGTGTAGCCCATCTCATCGTGCTCGATGCTGCTGGCCTCATGAAGACCGCCGGGGATGGAGGGAATCGGGCGTGGGGAAACCCCATCCTCGACGAGGGCGTAGCGGTGGAAGTTGCCGCCGTTCGGGGACTGCAAGGCCTCGATGGGGTCGTTGAGGAGCTTCCCGCGGTCGACCTCGATCTGGGAAAGGTCAAAGGGCGGGATCGTCTGCTTGTTCTGGCAGAGGGCTTGGTCAGTGAGCACGATCACGGGAAGTTGGAATCGCTCGGCCAGGTTGAGGGCCTTCGCGGTCAGATAGAATCCCTCCTCGATTGTCCCGGGGGCGAGGACGATTCGAGGGAAGTCGCCATGAGAGGCGAAGAGGACGTGTTTGAGGTCCGCCTGCTCCACCTTGGTCGGGAGGCCGGTGCTGGGCCCGCCCCGCTGCCCGTGGATGATGACGAGGGGGAGCTCCGCCATCCCCGACATGCTGATCGCTTCCACCATGAGGTCGGCGCCGGGGCCGGAGGTCCCCGTCATCGATCGGAGCCCGGCGTACGAGGCACCCAAACACATGGTGACGGCGGAGATCTCGTCTTCTGCCTGGACGACCACTCCGTTGTACTCCGGCATGTGGGCCGCGAGCCACTCGAGGATCTCCGTGGCCGGCGTGATGGGATAGCCGGCGTAGAACCGAAGGCCTGCCGCGAGGGCCCCGTAGGCGATGGCATCGTCCCCAAGAATGAGGAGACTGTCCTGCTTATCGCGACGCTCAAGGACGTAGGGGTCCGTCTTCGCGAGGTTCTCATCGGCGTATTGCGCACCCAGGTCCAGGGCCTGGAAGTTCTTCTGGACGATCTCCTCTCCCTTCCGGGAGAACTCCTTCTCGATGGCCTCTTTGATGATTGCCACGTCAACGGAGAGGAGGTGGGCCAACACGCCGAGGGAGACGACGTTTTTGAAAATCTCCGCGCGCGCGCCTCCCAGATTGTCCACCGTGATGCTCTTCAGTGGAACCTGGTAGACGTGGACGTCCTCCCTCTCGAAATCAGGGGGGCCTTCCCCGCTGGAGCTGTCGTAGATCACGACCCCGTCCGGGGGCAGCTCGTCCCCGTGCAAGCGGAGGGCCTCTTCGTCGATCGCGAGGAGGATATCAGGGTGGTCCTTCCGGGCCATAATGGACCGATCTTTCGTCCGAATCGTGTAACTGGTAGGTAGGCCTCGAATGTTGGAGGGGAAATCCCGGATGGTGAAGACTTCCAGCCCCATGTCACGAAACACCTTGGCTAGGATCTCTCCGGTCACAAGGCTGCCATCGCCGGCCCTACCGCCAATCATCACGGCCAGATCGTTCGTAATCAAGGGAGAACCTCCCTCTGGCCGGACTACGTCTTAAGGCCGTTATAAGGGTAATGGGCTCAGTCCAGAGGGAGAGATTGAAAACCCGGCGGGGTCCGATTTCTCTCTCGGATGGCGGGAGCTAATCGCCGGCGCTGTGGATGTCTTGACAGATGCATGCGGGGAGGGGGAATTTGCAGATCACGCACATCTCGGAGTCCAAGGCCACCGGTTCCCCTTCCACGCTGATGAATGACAGCGCCGATTGTTAATTGTTTCTAGTCCGCGGCGTGAACGGCGATACAATCGTTCCAAGAACCGGCACGCCGCTGGACATATGCGTCTCGCAGCAGAGGGGCGTCCGTTCAGTCAGAGAGGATGCCCTGCGCCTGCTTCGCGATGGTGACGTCCAAGACGCCGTTGTTGAAGGTCCAGGTAAGGGTCGATGCTTCGACGGGCTCCGGCATCTCGAGTATTTTCCAATAACGACGGTAACCCTGTGCTTCGACCGTCAGGGCGCGTTCCGATGCCCGGAGGCTAATCTTCTCCGGGGTTGTCCCCGGGAGTTCCACCGTAATGAAGATGTCCTCTTCCCCGGCAATCACGTCATAGACCGGTTCCCGTTCGCTGGGATCCCTGCCCTCCACCACTCGGCTCATCGATTCACCCTCCTGTCGTTGCTCGGCGTCCCAGCGCCTCCTCTTCTTGCCGGCACCGCGGCCTACGGGCGTTCCAGACCAGTAGGGGCGGCCCCTGAAGAAGTCCTTGAGCATCTTGTCGATGCGATCCCGCATCTCCTCGAAGTCCTTCTCGAAGCTCACGCGCGCCCCTCACTCCCGTCGGCTGCGGCCCTGGAACTTCCCCTGTCCGCTGCCGGGTTACCCAGTCTGGTTATTATCTGACCCTGGGTTATTAAGGTTTTTGAAGGGGAGACCCCCGGGACGGCGACCTAGGCCACCGACATGTCCTCGGCGTCAGGGAAGGGGCCGCGCTCGGCGCCGCACTTCTCGCACTTGAGGTTGTACCAACCGGGCTTCTCGGTCTTTCTCACCATGGCCTCCTCGCCGCACTCGGGACACGTGTACGCCGTGGCTTGCGCCCTCCTCCGGGCCCCTACCCGTACATCCTCGACCGCTCCGTCAGGCCCTCAACGCTCTCCCTGTGCTGTTCCATGTTCTTCTTCAGGCGGCTCTCGATAATCTCCGCCTTCTCGTAGAGCGGCTCGGCATCGATGTCGATGTGCGGCACGATGGGGTCGATAATCTCCAGGAGCTTTGCGGAGGCCCGGGCATCAGGGAACTCTCGGGAAGTCTCGGCGAGGAGGACGGTCACGTTCAATCCCCGGTCCTCGGCCAAGTAGCTCAAGGGACCGGCGATCCCGGTGATGACGCCCTCCCCCAGAGGCTTCACGCCGATCTCCTTCAGCCTGCCGAGGGTTTCGGCATTGTTGCCGGCTCCGTAGACGGTGGTGTCGGTGGTGCCTTCTGGGCGTACAAATCCTTCCAGCACGACCATTTCCCGCACTTTCTTATCCAAACACCAAGAAATGAGGGCGTCGGCCAGCTCATAAAGCACCTCGCCGGAGGGCGTCACCTCCGCTTGGAGAACGGCCAGTTGATTGCACATTCCGTCCACTCCGCAGACCATGGGGGCCGCGTGAATACGGACGGGGCTCATGGTCTGACCCTCCACCAAGATCGCCATAGGCGGAAAGTCATCGGATCGAAGGGACGCGATGCGCTTCAGGTTGAACTGGGAAACGAGAAAGTCCGTGGCGATGCGGCCCACGAGTCCCACTCCGGGAAACCCGACCACGCAGAGGGCAGCGGAGAGATCCATCTCCTCGTGGTCCACGACACGAATCTGGGAGGCCATAACTCACCCATTCATCGGACGGGCCCTAGATAAACCTAGCTGGATGGCGCATCCTCAACCTCGGCGGCGGGGGACGCCGCCTTCCCTTTCGACAAGGCCTCAAGCTGTCGCAGTCGATCGAGGAGCATGCGCTCTCGGGGAATCCCCACGTACTCGATGCGGCCGTCGACAACGAGGCCGGGGGCATGAGAAATCGGGAACTGAGATGCGTAATCCGGATCCTTCCGCGGGTCCACTTCGCGGTACTCCAACTCGGGGATCCGTTCCCGTACTCGGGCGAGCACCGCTTGAGCCCGAGCGTGTTGCTGGCCCGTGGGCGACTTCAGGTAGACCAGCTCCATGGGGCGCGGAAAGGGCCCCCACCTTAGAAGCTTTCGTGAGCGACCGCAACGTAGATATGACGTCGCAAGCATGAAATCTACAGCCTCTGATCAGGCCAGGGGGAGGATGATGACCAAAGAGATGCTCATCGATGGCCAGTGGGTCTCCGCCGCCAGCGGGGAGACCTTCCCCGTCTACGACCCCTCGACGGGCAAGGTGCTGGAAGAGGTGCCCAAGGCGGGTGTGGAGGACGCCCGAAGCGCAATCGACGCCGCCGTCGGGGCCAAGGAACGAATCGCCAAGATGTCTGCCTTCGACCGGTCCCAGATGCTGAAGAAGGTGGCAGACCAGATCGACGCAGAGTTCGAGGAGCTGGCACACCTCATCGCCATGGAAGCGGGCAAGCCCATCAACGACGCTCGCCTCGAGGTCCGTCGGTCCTGGATCACCGTGACCTCGGCCGCCGAGGAGGCGAAGAGGATCCACGGTGAGACCTACCAAGCCGACGCCTTCCCCGTTCCCCCCGGGAACGAGAACCGCATTATCTTTTCCGTGCGGGAACCGGTGGGGGTGGTGGCGGCCATCTCCCCCTTCAACTTCCCGCTGAACCTCCTCATGCACAAGGTCGCCCCCGCCCTGGCCGCCGGGAACGCCGTGGTGGCCAAACCCACCTCCGAGACTCCCCTCGTGGCCCTGCGCCTGGGGGAGTTTCTCGAAAGGGCCGGGACCCCCGCGGGCGCCATCAACGTCGTCGTAGGACCCGGCGACACCGTGGGCCGGGAGCTCGTGGAGAATCCGGGAACGGACCTGATCAGCTTCACCGGCTCCACCTCCGTTGGGACGGGCATCGCGGCCGCCGCCGGGAAGCATGCGAAACGGGTCATCCTGGAGATGGGGGGCATGGACCCCCTCATCGTGCTGGACGACGCGGACATCCCCAAGGCGGCCGCCGCGGCCGCCCGGGCTACCTGCGGCATGGCCGGACAAACGTGCACGGCGGTCAAGCGGGTGTTCGCGGTGGAGTCCGTCGAGAAGGAGTTCAGTGAGCGGTACGCCCGGGAGGTGAGCCGACTCCAGCTGGGCCCCGCCCTCGAGGAGGATACCGACGTCGGTCCCGTCATCAGCGAATCTACCTTGGAACGGGCCCAGAAGCTCGTGGAGCAGGCCGTAGATGGGGGGGCGACGGTGACGCTCGGTGGGAAGCGGGCGGATGAGTCCAGACTCGAAGGCGGCTACTTCTGGGAGCCCACCGTCCTCGTCGAGGTTAGCCCGGAGATGGACATCATGCAGGACGAGCCCTTCGCCCCCCTCGGCCCAGTCCATCGGGTGGCGGACGAGGAGCAGGCCATCGCCCTCGCCAACGGGACGCGATACGGCCTCCAGGCGGCGATCTACTCACGCGACATCGGACGGGCTCTTCGCGTGGCGATGGAGCTGAAGGCGGGCGGGGTGATGATCAACGACCCTACGAGCATCCGATGGGACAACCTCCCCTTCGGGGGCATCAAGATGAGCGGCCTCGGCCGGGAGGGGGTGAAGTACGCCATCGAAGAGATGACCGAGGGCAAGCTCATCGACATCAACCTGGCGTAACCCGGCCTCCTCCGACCGAAAGCCTATGGTTCCCCCTTGAATGGGGGAGCCGATGCTCATCATCGTGGCTTCCCTCGCTGACGTGGCCAGTGCCAACATTCGGCGCCGCCTTCTCGAGCGAGCCTCCTGGGAGGAACATGGCACGTTCGATGGACACCCCACCTACCGGCTGGAGAACCGCCTCCTCCTCACCATCCGGAATCTCCACATGGATCGAGATGGCCTGGATCAGGAGATACGGAGTGCACTGGGCGTGGAACCGGAGCTCCTTGTGTTCGCCTCCCGCCACTCCAGCCGAAAGGGCATCCCCAGTTTTACCGTCCACCCGCTCGGGAATTTCGGCGCGGCGGAGTTCGGCGGCCACCCCAAAAAGCTGGTCCCCACGAGTCCCGGATGGATGACCCAGACCCTGCGTCTGCTCAAGGAACGGGCGGGCGACTACCCCCACGCCGTGACGTTCGAGGCTACCCACCACGGCCCCCACCTCGAGAGCCCAGCCTTCTTTGTAGAGCTGGGGAGCACGCCGTCCCAGTGGGAGGCGAAGGGCCCAGCGACCGTGGTGGCGGATACCTTGCTGGCTCTGCGCCCTGCAGAGCATCCCATTCTCCTGGGTGTGGGCGGCGGGCACTACGTCCCCCGAATGACCGACGTTGCCCTCGGACACCGCGTCTCCTTTGGCCACCTCATCCCATCCTACGCTGTCGAAAGCCTCAGCGACACCGTCTTTCGGGAGGCCGTGGCGAAGACTCCTGGAGTCCGTCTCGCCTACGTGCACCGCAAGGCCCTGGAGGCTCCTGACCGGCGGCGGATGTTCGACTTGGTGGAGGAGGCCGGGCTGCGGGTGGTCCGCGAGCGCGATCTGGAACCCCTCGAAGACCCGGTGCGAGGGAAAGACCTTTAACGCCTCCTCCGAATAGCTTCACGGGAGGAGAGGTTCGTGCTCAAAGAGTGTCGCTCCCATGGATTCTTTCGTGGTGAGGTATGCCCGAACTGCGGCGACCAAGGCAAGTTTCTGCTGGACGAAAAGGAGTTGGATCACCTGGGCCGGACCATGGCGGGGATCCTGCGCCACTTCCCCGAGCGGTACGGGCTGGAGATGGCGCGCAACGGATGGGTGGACCTGCGGGACCTGGTGACCGCCCTCCGCATCCGCCACAGGAAGTTCCGTTTCCTGAAGGGCCATCACCTCATCGCCGTCGTCCAGACGGACCCGAAGGGGCGCTACCAGTTCGACGAAGGGCGAGTCCGGGCCACCTACGCCCACTCCCTGGACCTGGAGATGGACCTGCCGACCGACAACATCCCCGAAGTCCTCTACTACCCGACGACGGAGGAGGAAGCGGGGATTCTCCTGGAGATCGGCCTCAAGCCCTCGGACCGCCGGTGGGTGCACCTGAGCGACACCCTGGAGAGCGCGATGGAGGCAGGGAAGGTCCGCTCGGACAGCCCCGTCATCCTGGAGGTGGACGTCGAGAAGGCCCAGGAGGCAGGGGTCGAAATTCAGAAGGCCGGGAAGTTCATCTACATCACGACGGAGGTCCCGCCCGAGTTCCTGGAGAAATGGGAGTAGCCGTCAGGTGATGATGCGGGGCAGCTGCCCCGAATCGAGGGCCCGACGAATCTCCAACGCCACCCGCCGCCCCGTGCTCATCCGCGACCGCCAGAGCACGTTTCCGTACGGGTGGCCCACGGCCATGTGCACGTTCGTTCCCCCGCCGATGCGCGGGGAGACGTCGTAGATGAAGAAATCCAGATCCTTGTCCACGCAGGTCTGCAGAGTGAAGGGGCCGATGACGCCCGGCGGGAAGTAGCGCTGCGTCGCCTCCACGTAGCGCTCGGCCAAGGGGAAGACCTTGCGCAGGAGAGACTCCCGGAGGGTGGCGGAGTTGTGTCCAGTCACCATGTACTCGGGGTCCCGTTCGTCGCCCCGGAGGGTCAGCTGCTGCTCCGCGGGAAGCCGGACGTGGCCGTCGAGGGATGTTTCGAACCGCCAGTCGATGCCCAGGAGCTCCAGGGGCTCCCCCGTCCCCTCCAGGGGCGAGTAGAAGAAGTCGAAATTGAAGACGGGGCCCAGGATGTACTTCTCTATCCGTGCGGCCGCCAGGTCCTCGGGGGTGATGACTCCGCCCTCCAAGAGGCGGCGGGCCTTCTCGTCGTACTCTTCCCGACTCGTGGCCGTGAAGAAGCCGCGCTCCAGGCGCTTCACCTTATGGGGAAGCTTCACGATGGCGAGGGACTCGATCTCGTCGGGACTCGTGTAGTGTTGCGGGTACGGGAGCCCCGCCTTCTCCAGGATCCAGTAGTATCCCTTCTCCTCCGTCCGCTCCTCCGAGCGCATGAGATTGCGACTCCCCACCAGGGGCAGGGCGAACGCGTCCTCGACCTCCTCCAGTCCCACGTAGGAGACGAAGGAGCGGTTGGGGACGAAGAGGACGCGCTTGGTGCGCAGCTTGTCCTGAACCTCCGGGGAGATCGCCTCCCGGAACTTCGGCAGCACGAGGGCCTCGTCCACCACCCCTCGAAGGACTCGTCCCTTCGCGTCGCGTTCCGCCTTGAAGTAGCGGGTGTACGGCTCCTCCCGGCCTTCCTCGCACAGGGCCAAGGTCCGAAAGCCCTCGTCCACCGCTCCGTCGCACACGTCGAGTGCGGAGTGGGAAGCCAGCACTCCGACGATTACCTCCTCGGAGCCGTAGCCTTTCAGGACTTCCCACACCTCTTCCCTCGCGATCATCTCCTCGTTGTTGCAACCTCCGGCCGCTACATAAACCTCCCCGGCTGCAGGAAACCTATTCTATCGATGCGCGATGGCCACGCACGGATGAGGAGCAAATGGTGGGGGTGGGGGGATCCGGACACACGATATCCGGAGCAAATGCTCCCACGCACCCTCGCGTACCTGGAGAGTCTCGGCATCCGCTTCACAGAGCCCAGAGACGAACCGCAGCCCCCTGCCTTGCCTCCGACCGCCTTGACCGAAACGGACCGGGAGGCGCTTGCGGCCGTTTGCGAGATCGGCACCGGTGAAGAGGAGAGGCTGGTCCACTCCTTGGGAAAGAGCTATTTGGATCTTCTCTCCGCGTGGAAGGGAGAACTGGAGCGGGTTACCGATGCCGTGGCGTACCCCCGCGCGGCGCGTGAAGTGGCGACGCTCCTTCGCGTAGCGGCGGCCCATGGGGTGGCGATCGTCCCCTTCGGCGGGGGCACCTCCGTCCTGGGGGGTGTTTCCCCCGTCCGAGGGGTCCACTACGCCGCGCTGACGGTGGACCTTCGTCGTCTGAACCGCGTCCTCGAGGTCGACGAGGATTCCGGCCTCGTCCGGGTCGAGAGCGGCATCGCGGGCCCGGACTTGGAAGCGGCCCTCGCGGACCACGGCCTCACCCTGGGCCACTACCCTCAGTCCTTCCATTTTTCCACGCTGGGAGGTTGGATCGCCACCCGCTCAGCAGGCCACGCTTCGGGCACTTACGGTCGGATGGAGAACCTGGTTCAGGCACTCACGGTCATAACGCCCGCGGGCGAGGTGAAGACCACAGAGGCCCCGGCCCGCTCCACGGGTCCCGAGCTGAAGCATCTTCTTCTGGGTTCGGAGGGACGCCTGGGCATCGTCGTGGAGGCCGTGATCCGGGCCCATCCTGCGCCCGAGGTGACCGCGGGGCGAGGGTTCCTCCTTCCGTCTTTCCCGCAGGCACTCGACCGCTGTCGCGGAATGATCCGGGGCGGAATCCGACCGGCCACCGTGCGCGTGTCCAACACGGAGGAGACGCGGGCCCTGATGGCCTCCCGGGGGCTCAAGAGCCAGGATGCAGGGTCCTTCGTCCTTCTGGAGTTCAGAGGCTCGGCCGAGCGGGTCCCTGAAGAGATGGACCGGGCCATCGCCCATTGGACCGAAGGCCGGGTGTGGGATCTGGGCGGGGAGGCCGCTTCGGGGTGGGAGGAGGAGTACTACCGGGCCCCCTACCTTCGGGACGAGCTGCTCGCCCGGGGTCTCTTCGTGGAGACGTTGGAGACCGCCACGAGTTGGAGCAACCTGGAGACCCTCTACGGAGGGGTGAAGGAGGCCCTTGAGGAGGCCTTCAGGGCAGGAGGCACGCCGGGGGCGGTACTGTGCCACCTCTCTCACGCCTACCGCGACGGGGCGTCCCTGTACTTCACCCTCCTCACCACCCGGACTCCCGGAGAGGAACGGACGCAATGGGAGGCCGTGAAGACGGCGGCCACGGAGACGCTCCTGGATCTGGGCGGTACGCTCAGCCATCATCATGGAATCGGGATGGACCACCGCCGTTGGATGGAGAGGGAGCACGGTCCCGTCGGGATCCGGGCCCTGCGTGCGCTGAAGGGAGCCCTCGATCCCAAGGGGATCATGAATCCCGGAAAGGCGTGGGAGGACTCAATCTGAAGCGCAGCACGTTCGACGGGCGCGGCCGGCAAGCCATCCTGGATGACCTCCCAGACCGGTACGACCTCATCGTGATCGGTGCCGGCATCAACGGATGTGGCATCGCTCTCGAAGCAGCCGGCCGCGGCTACAGCGTGCTTCTCCTGGAGCAGGGGGATATCGGAAGCGGAACGAGCAGCCGATCCTCCCGCCTCGTCCATGGAGGCCTCCGATACCTCCGGGATGGGAAGGTCCGACTCGTTCGTGAGGCGTGCCGGGAGCGGGACTGGCTTCTCTCCCAGTTCCCCCACCTGGTGAAGCCGCTTCGCTTTCTGATCCCCTTCTATCGGGGGGAGGGACGCCACTGGGTCACTCGCATTGGCCTGTGGTTCTACGACTACCTTTCCGGGTACACAAACGTGGCGAAGCACCGAACGGTGACCGCACGGAAGGTCGTCGCCGCCGAGCCCCGCCTACGGCGGGAGGAGCTCATAGGTGGGGCCTTCTACTATGACGCCTGGACGGACGACTTCCGCCTTGTCCTTCTGAATGCCAAGAGGGCCCACGCGGCAGGAGCCCACGTCCTCACCTACGCCCGAGCGGAGGAAATCATCATGGACGTGGGGAGGGCGAAGGGCGTCGCCTTCCGGGACATGCTGGGAGACCTTCTATACGAAGTCCGATCGGACGTCGTGGTCAACGCCACTGGCCCCTGGAGTGACGGCATCCGGCAGATGCTGGGTCGATCCCCACGCCTGCGGCCCACCAAAGGGGTCCACCTGCTCCTCCCACGGGCCCAGGTCGGAAACATGAACGCCGTGGTCATGCGCTCGCCCGACGACGGACGTTTCGTCTTCGCCATTCCGTGGCGCGACTTGACCCTCGTCGGCACCACGGATACGGACCATCGCGGCTCACCAGAAGACGTACACGCCGATTCCGAGGACGTCGCCTACCTCCTGGACGCCCTCAATCGGACCTTCCCCCTCGCGCGAGCGGAGCCGAACGACGTGATCAGCACCTACGCGGCACTTCGGCCGCTTGCCGAGCGACTCGGGATTCCGGAGGCCTCCGTCAGTCGCCGGGAAAGGATCATCCAGGATGCCCCGGGCCTCGTCACCCTGATTGGCGGGAAGCTCACCACCTACCGGAGCGTGGCTCAACGGGTCGTCCGTCGAGCCCTCCGGGACCTTCAGACTCCGGCGGAAGGCGTGAAGCGCCCGACATCGGCCTCGGTCCTGCAGGAGGGGATGGATCGGGCGATGCGAGAGGGGGAGGAGCTGGGCCTCGGTCGCGAGACCCTCGATCAACTGGCCACGGCGGCCGGGCCAGAAATGCCGGGGCTGCTTGCGATCCTAGAGGACCGGTCCTTGCGGGATCCGGTCCTCCCGGGGCTCCCGTACGTTCGAGGCCAGGTCGCGTATGCAGTGCGCCACGAAATGGCCCTCCGCCTGGAGGATGTGTTGGCCCGTCGACTCCGCGTGATGAACGAAGACCCGGAGCACGGACTTGGGGTGGCGGACGAGGTGGCCGAGCTCATGGGGCCCTACCTGGGGTGGGACGCTCCCCGCATCGCGAGTGAGGTGGAACGCTACCGTGCCATGGTTGGGGCCAACGAGGGCTTCCGGGAGGAGTGATAGTGCGCCTCGTGGTCAACCCCCTCGCGGCAGGCGGACGCGTCGGTCGGGTCTGGCCCTCCGTCGAGCGGGGACTCAAGGAGCTCGTCTCCGATCTTGAGGTGGTCTTCACGCAGGGACCCGGAACGGCGACGACCCTCGTCCGGGAGGCGATCCGGTCGGGCGGGAGGGACGTCGGGATCGTGGGCGGAGACGGCTCGGTCAACGAAGCCCTCAATGGGATGATGGAGGGGGACGCCCTCGTTGACGCGAGCGCGCGTCTGACGATCCTGCCCGTGGGAAGCGGGACCGACTACGCCAGGACATTGGGGCTGCCACGGGGCCTCGAGCACGCGCACGAAATCCTCGCGTCACCCCGCTTTCGACGGGTGGACGTGGGCCGATGCGAGAGCACCAATTCCCAAGGTGACCTCCAGACGCGGTACTTTGCCAACATCCTGGAGGCCGGTTCCGGGGGAGAGGTCGTCGATCGTGTGAATCGGAGTTCGAAGCCCTTCGGAGGACGGGTCGCCTTCTTCATGGCGATCGTCGCGACCCTCTTCACCTACCGCAACCGGTCCATTCGCGTGGAAGTGGACGACGAGCCCTTCGCGGAGGGCCGAATGAACGGTGTCATCGTGGCCAACGGACAGTACTTCGGGAGCGGTCTCCAGCCTGCCCCCGAGGCCCGCCTCGACGACGGCCTTCTGGACGTGGTTGTCTTTGGGGACGTCAGCCCACCAGAGGCCCTGGCCAGTATGGGAAAACTGCGCACCGGAGAACATTTGGCCCACCCGAAGGTCTCCCACACGCAGGGCCGCAGCCTCGTAGCCACCTCTGATGAGGAGGTCCTCGCGGAAATGGACGGGGAGCGTGTGGGGACCCTCCCTATGCAGGCGCGTCTTCTGCCGGGCCTCCTGTCGGTGCGGGTCCTGGCCGCCTAAACGCTTTTTTGGATTTCGGCCTTCCCCAAGCGATGCCGCTCCCCTCCGTGTACCGGGAGGCGCTCCCGGTCCTGCTCCTCTCGGGGCTCGGGCTCGTGGTGGCGGGGCTCCTCCTGGGGGAGATGGAGGGCATCCTGCGCCGGACCCCGGGTCTCATCGTCATGATCCCCGTCCTCATCGCCCTCCGCGGCGGGGTGAGCGGGGCCATGGGGGCACGGATGGGGTCTGCCATCCACATGGGCCTCATCGAGAGGGGAAACCTGTGGAACGAGGAAGCGCGTCAGGGCGTCCTGGCGGCGGTCCTCCTGAGCCTGACCCTCTCGGCCCTCACCGGGGTCCTCGGGCACTTCACAACCCTCCTCCTGGGCCTCCCCTCCGCCGGCCTGGGAAAACTCGTCCTCATCGCCACTGTGGCGGGAACGGCGGCCGGGCTCCTGCAAGTGGGAGTAACCTTCGGCGTCCTCATACTGGCCTTTCGGCGGGGGCTCGACCCAGACAACGTGACGACGCCCGCCCTCGCCACGGTGGGGGACATCGTCACGGTCCTCCTCCTTTTCCTCGTGGCCTTTCTCGTGGGGGGAACTCCCTGACGTTCTACCGTTGGACAGGCATCGTCCGGGAGAGCCTGCCCGCTCTCGCCTTCCTATTGGTGTTCAACCTCGTTGCCGGGCAGATCCTGAACGCGAGCGAGGCCATCTTCCTCGCCACGCCCTTCCTCCTCATCCTGGTACCCGTCATCAACGGGGTCGGCGGGAACGTCGGGACCGTTCTGGGGGCCCGCCTCACTTCCGGCCTCTACACCGGGACCGTCTCGGTTCGCGTCTCCGACCGGGGACTCCGGGCCCAGGTCCGGGACGCCCTCGTCCTTTATGTGGTGATCTTTGTCCTCCTGGCAATTTTCATATACGTAGCCGCGGTAGTCCTCTCGGGCACGCCGCCCTTCGGCCTGGAGGTGCTCGTCTTCCTCATGCTGACCACTGGCCTCATGCTCGCGGGGGTCCTCATCCTGGTTACGGTGGCCGTGGCTCTCCTCACGTTCAGACACGGCCTGGACCCGGACAACTTCGTTACCCCCATCGTGACGACCATGGGGGATCTGCTAGGCATCGCCTTCCTAGTGCTCGTTCTGGGGGCGATCCTCTGACATCGGAGGCGCACCGCGAGGTGGAGTACACCCCCACCAGCGTGAAGGACCTCCTAGTGGAGATGAAGGACATCAGCGAGCACATCGTCGACCTGGCCTACGCCGCCTTGGTGTTCGACAGCGATGACCTGGGTGCGGAGGTGCGCAAGCTGGAGGAGCGGATGGACTACCTTCGTTACCAGATCCGGATGATTGCCCTCATGGCAAGTCGGACGAAAGAGGACGCCGAGCAGCTCGCCGGCATCCTCCAGGTGGCCTCCGCGGCGGAGACCATCTCCAATGGCGCCGGGGACATCGTGAACCTGCTGGAGCAGCGCATCGAGGCCCGTCCGTTCCTCCCCTTCCTCCTGGGGGAGGCTGATGAGAAACTCCGGGCTCTGCAGCTCCAAGAGGGGTCAAGCATGGTGGGTCGGTCCATCGCGGACCTCCGGGTGGAGACCGAGACGGGGATGCGAATCATTGCCCTACGCCGGGGTAGGAAGTGGATCTACGACCCAGAAGGGGAGGAGGTCCTGCGGGGGGAAGATCTCCTCGTGCTGCGAGGAACAGAGGATGGGTTCCAGCGCTTGGGACGATACGCCCGGGGCGAGGAGGCATGGCCGGAGGCGAGCTCCTGACTCTCGAAGAGACGCTGCGGGAGATGAAGGACACCTCCGAACTCATGGTCGACCTCGCCTACTCCGCCCTCCTCTACTCGAACCAGGAGATCGCGCGCCACGTCCTCGAGTTGGAGGATCGCATCGACGCATGGGACCAGGCGGTCCAACAGGAGGCCGTGGAGCGGGCCATCGAGGACGGGGACGTGCAGAAGGCCCTCGTTTTCATCCGGATCGCGTCTTCGATCGAAGACATCGCGGACGGGGCCTTGCAGATCGCCGACGTGGTGCTGCGTGACATCGAGCCCCATCCCATCATCGCGGAGGCGCTGAAGGAATCGGATACGAGCATCTCGACCGTCACGGTCCCTGCGGGCTCGCCCGCCTCGGGGCGCACCTTGGGAGAGCTGAAGGTGGCTTCCGAGACCGGTGCCTGGGTCCTTGCCATCCGGAGGGAGGGGTCCTGGATCTACGGACCGGATGAGGACACCCGGCTCCTCGAGGGAGACCTGCTCGTCGTGCGAGGCCCCATCGAGGGGGAACCCGAACTCCACAGGCTCCTGGCCCCGTGAGGATAGCCCCGGGCAGATTCGAACTGCCGTCACGAGGTCTCTCCTCGGTCTGGCCGATCCAGAGCCTCGCATGATTGACCGCTACACCACGGGGCTGCGGGGAGTCTGAGCTTAGCCTCGACCTAAAAGGCTTCCGTCAGCGATCTCGTCGGGCCACCGCAAGCACTCGGAAATCGTCGGGGCGATAGGGCTCGAGGACCTTGCGCGACCAGTCCAACATGGCCAGGGCATTCAGGCCCGCCTCGGACAGGAGGGCACCCATTTCCGCCGCTCCGTAGAGGGCCATCGTGTCCTCTTCGGTGAAGATATCCTCCAGACGGTCGTCACGGAGGATGATGTGCTTGAGGGTCATTCTCAGGCTGTGCTCCTCCGCGTTCACGTTCGCCTGCCCCAATCGGATGAGTCGGATCCCCTCTCCTTCCCGGTCCAGCCAATCTTGGTGGCCGTGTCTGGCCCCCCGCTCGTTCCACCACTCATAAGTTAGGATGCCCCCCGGCTCCAGGTGGTCCCGGAACCCACGCAGGGCCGTCCTCGCATCCGCCCGCGAGAGGTGGTCGAAAGCCCCGAACATGCAGACGAGGGCGTCGAAACGGTCCAGGGCCTCCAAGTGGCGCATATCTCTTACCTCAAATCGTAGATCCTCATCCCCCGCCTTCCCCCGGGCCAGGGCCACGAACGCCTCGCTCTGATCGATCCCTAGGACCTCATAGCCACGGGCCGCGAAGAGCAAGGCGTGGTTCCCCGTGCCGCATCCCAGGTCCAGCACCCGCTTGATGGGGCGCGCTGCGTACCGCCGCCACACCTCTTCCAGGAGATCGGCTTCTCGTTCGTAATCCACAATGGCGCCATAGATCAGGTCGTAGTACGGCGCGGAATGCGCGTAAAGGTCCACGTCTATGCCTCGCTGGCCTCCGCCAGGCGCTGGAGGACGAACTCCCGATCCAGAACCGCCAGCAGAGGGGCCGCCCGAGGACCCGAGGGGTTCCCCAGGAAGACCCTGTAAAGGGCCGCGAAGAACCGGGTCGTGGAAACCGGAAGTCTTCCTTCGCCCGTCAGCCGAACCATGGCCTCCTTGATTGCCTCCTCCTTCCACGGGATGTCGGCGATGGCGGCCCGCAGGTGGGCCAAGGCTTCCCTCTCGGGGCCTTGGGGCATCGCCTCCTTCCGTAGCTCCTTCTGGACCTCCAACCGTTGCTGCGAGGGGGCATAGGCGCGCGCCCAGCTTCGGGCCTGCTCCAGACGTCTCGCAATCCGGTCACGCTCCCACGGGCTCGGCTCCCCATCAAACAGCCCCGTCTCGTGCAGCCTCTCCAAGGACCACCCGATGGAGTCCTCGGCCGGCGCCACCTGCGCGAGGAGGGCGGCGTGCCGGTAGGCGAGCTGGAATGGAGCTTCTTCGGGAGGGGGTGCCAGCTGGGCGAGGAGATAGGCACGACCTGCATCGGCCTCCGAACCCCCGTAGTGCGACGCTTCCGCCTGGTCATACCGTTGGTGATAGGCGTCCAACTGGGAGAGATCGAGGACCATCCGACGTCGAATCGGCACCGCGGCGAAGAGGAACCGCAGGACCTCCGGATCGGCTACATCGAGCCAGGTCTGGGGGCCGAACCCCAGAAAGCCCGAACTCTCCATGTCGCCCCGATCCTTCCCTCCCTCCGCGTAGCCGACCCACTCGTAGGGGATTCCAAAGGGTGCCCGAATGCCCAGGAGGGTCTCGGCAATCACCTTCGAGGTCTCCCGCGACCCGCCTGGGGTCGCGTGGTCCTTCCCAAAGGGCTCCACGTCCACTCCGAGCAGGGACCAAAGCGCCGCCCACTCGATGCGCCAATTGAGCTTGCCTAACTCCAGAGGCGAAGCGCCTTCCCCCCCGCACTCGCACTCGTACTCGACCTCCCCGTCGGTGAAACCAAGGGCGCGCGACTCCCCGATGCGGCGGCAGGTGAGACAGAGGGGCTCAAACGGGATCCACCCGGAGGGGTGAGGATTGCGGGGGCGGTATCGGTTCACGACCTCACGGAACTCGTTCGCTCGGTCCGCGATTTGTCGGACCAGGGCCTGCATCCGCTCGGTCCGATACAAGTCGGTGGTCCGGGTCGCCTCGACCCCTGGTGCGAACACGTCCATAGGGCCCGCGAAGCCCTCCCAGTAGTGGTCGACCCAGTTCGGGTGGCACCCGTGGGGATCGGGCACCTCGATCATCCGGTAGCCCGCGTAGGCCTGCCCCTCGTCCCCGGAGAACTGGGCCACCTGGTTGGGCGTCCCCTTCCATCGGTCCTGCGTGTAGACCACGAGATGCTGCCTGACGGTCCTCCCCGCGGCGCGGAGTCCCTCGGCGATGAAGTGGTTGAGGACGATCTCCCCCCGCAGCCTTCCCACGTGCTGGAGGCCGGAGACGGAGAGGCCGGCGTTGCAGACGACGGAATCCTTCTCCGCTAGAAACGCCTCTACCGAGGGATAGAGCTCATCGAACCAGTGCATCCCTCATCACGCGATGCCTCGGGCCCGGATGAGGGCCCGCAGGGGAACGCCGTCCACGTCGTCACGGTCCGTCTTGTTGACCAAGACCACAGTCAGGATGACCTGTCCGCCCGCCTCCTGCGTCTCCCGGATGGCGCCTCGAATGGTCTCTCCCGTGCTGAGGACGTCATCTACGATGACGACGCTCTTGCCGTCGACCCCCGCATAGTTGGAGCTAAAGGCCCCACCCTCCGGCCGAGAGTGGCTAGGCCGGAAGACCACAAGCTCCTTGCCCATGTCCTCCGAGACGAGGGTGGCGTAGGGAATCCCGTTGATTGCGATCCCCAGGATGGAGTCGACATCCAGGTCCCGCTTCTCCAGTTCCTCCAGGATGACATCCGTCATGGCCGCGGCGATGAAGCCCATCCGGCTGCCGAAGACGCCGATCGAGCGCCAGCCAATCTTGATGTCCTGAGGCGGGGACTCCCCCCGCACTCCGCGGGTGAGTAACCAGGTGACCGTTTCAGGCGAGAGGTGGAGCTCGTCCCCGATCTCCTTCTCGCTGAGGCCCTTCTCCTTGAACTCCATGGCCTTGCGAACCAGGGCGTCGATGCTCTTCATGGCGTACCCCGGGCGTAACCTGGGGCCCGCTATTAAAGTTGGTCTAGGGGCGCCAGGGAAGAAAGCCGTGCCGATTCCCTCGGACGGAGAAGGTTGTGGGCGGACGTCTCCTCCGGAGGATGGACGGCCCTTAGACCGATCCGGGGGTGTCCCGGGAGCGGGCCACGAAAGGGGGTAGCGGCCGAGAGGCGGAACACCCCTCGGTTGACGAGAACTAGTAGAGGTCGTCCACGTCTTCCTCGAGCTTGGCCAGCTTGTCCTCCACCGCCCGGCGGAGCAGGTAGAACGGAATCGACCCGGCGTAGATGATGGCGTCGTGGAAGAAGGCGTGGGAGAAGTTCTCCCCCATGCGCTTCTCCACGTCCTCCCGGAGCCCTCTGATGAGGTGTTTGCCCAAGAGGTAGCTCAGCTGGTAGGTCGGGTACTGGGTGTAACGCTTCACCTCGGCAATGGCGGAGGCCTCCGCCATCCCCGCCTCCTTGACGAGCATCTGGACCGCCTCGTCGAAGCCCATGCGCCCCGCATGGAGGTCCACGTCGATGATGATCCGCGCGGCTCGCCAGATGAGGTCCTGTAGCTGAACGAACCGGATCTCCGGCGTGTCCATGAAGCCGAGTTCGCGCATCAGGTCCTCGCAGTAGTGGGCCCACCCTTCCACCATTTCCGCCACCCCCGTCCCCCCCGCAAGAACTCGGATGAGGGACGGGTGAAGGTTCGCCGCGGAGAGCTGCAGGTGATGCCCCGGATACCCCTCATGGACCGCGGTGTTGCGGATCGAGGCGAAGTTGTGCTCCTTGAGGAGGTCCTCGCCGTCGGAGGGTGGCGTCACGATGTAAATCCCCTCCTGCACCTTCTCGAACCGGGGCGGGGACATGTAGGCGGCGAAGGGGAGAATGGGCCGGAGGAAGGTGGGGGTCTCCTCCACGAGAAGCCGTTCCGCCGGCGGAAGGGTCGCCACCCGATGATCGCGAACGAAGGCCCGCGCCTCCTCGTTGACCGCTCGCACCGCTTCCAGGACCCCGGCGAAATCTGCCGGATGATCGGCATGGATCCGCTCGGAAACTTCCTCCACCGACGCCTTCGGATCGATGACCGCTGCGACCTCCCCCAGATCCCGTTTCGCCTCTTCGAGGTATTCGACGCCCAGGGCACGAATCTCCTGTGGACTCCGTCCCAGCCCCCGGAGCTCGACGAGCCGGGCAAATTTCTCCTCCCCCAGGATGAAGCTCTCCTCCGCGCGGGGTAGGACCTCTTCTTCGAGCCAGGCACGATAGGCTTGCAGGGCCTCCTCCGCCTCGCCTCGTGCCTCATGGAAAGCATTCCGTCCGTCCGCGGTCGCCTCCTTGTCCGCTTGCTGAGCGATCGCCCCCAGAAAGGCGGGCAACCGCTCCGCCGCCTCGATGGCCATCTCCGTCCAAAGCTTGACGGGGTGGGAGAGACGGCTCTCGATCTGATCCAGGTACGCCGGCCCCGCCCGGAGGCGGGCCGTCATGCTCTCGAGCCGCGTGGCGAGGGGGGCGAACGTCCGCGCAAAGAGGGGAAACAGAGACTCGCCCAAGTCCTCGGCGCCTTCGGGCCTCGATTCCCAGGTACGCATTTCTCCGAGCTGGAAAGCGCTCATGTCGAGGGTGTAAAGGGCCACGTCCCGGTCCAGTCGCCGACTCCCGCTCAGGTCCTCCACGTTCAGCTTCTCGAATCTCCGCCGCGTCTCCTGGGTGAAATCCAGGGTTTCCTCATAGAAGGCGCGGGAATTTCCGGAAAGCTGGCTGTCGTACTCGTGGAGGCCTAAGAACGTGCCGAGGACGGGGAACCTCTCGACCCAGGCCTGGAAGAACTCCTCTGCAAGCCGGTCGAACGCCTCGTCGGTCATGGGGTCCCCGAGCGGGGGGACCGCCATAAGGCTGTCGGAACCGGCGACCCAGGCGACCCGGGAAAGCTTATCCGAAGATGCGAAATAGATACCGGGATGCGCCTCGCGGATCTGGACATCGACCCCCGGGTCCAGCGCATCATAGAGAGCCAGGGAATCACGGAGCTCTATCCGCCTCAAGAAGAAGCCATCGGACCCGCACTTGCGGGAGAGAACCTCGTCCTGGCGATCCCCACGGCGAGTGGGAAGAGCCTCGTCGCCTACCTTGCCCTTCTCAAGTCTGTCCTAAACGGGGGCAAGGCCCTCTACATCGTCCCCCTTCGGGCGTTGGCCACGGAGAAGTACGAAGACCTGAAGCCCTTCGAGGAGCTGGGGATCCGTGTCGCCCTCTCCATGGGGGACTACGACTCTGACGAGCCGACGCTGGTCAGCTACGACATCATCATCGCGACCTCGGAGAAGGCTGACTCCCTCCTACGGCACCGAACCCACTGGCTGAAGCAGTTATCCGTCGTGGTGGCCGACGAGGTCCACCTGATCAACGACCCCGGCCGAGGTCCCACCCTGGAAGTCACACTTGCCAAACTTCGGCAGGTGAATCCCCGGGCCCAGGTAATCGCGCTCTCGGCCACTATCGCCAACTCCGCGGAGCTCGCGCGATGGCTGGAGGCGCAGCACATCGTCAGCGCATGGCGTCCTGTGCCTCTGAGGGAAGGGGTCTACTTCGACGGCGGAATTACCTGGTCCGACCTCTCCCATCACCTCATCGTGCCCGACGGGGACGACATTCCCGCCCTGGTTCGGGATACGCTCCGGGAGGGTGGTCAGTGCCTCCTGTTCGTGAACACACGTGCCTCCACCGAGACGTTGGCCCGAAAGCTTCGTCCTGCCGTGAAGCCCTACCTGCGGCGGCAGGAAGTGACGACCCTCTCCAAAGCGGCCGAGTCCATGATGGGGCGGCAGGAAGAACCCACCTCCCTCGCCCGTCGACTCGGGCAGAACCTCAAGGCCGGATCCGCCTTCCACAACGCGGGCCTCACGAACCCGCAGCGGAAGATCGTGGAGGACCTCTTTCGCGGAGGCGCCTTGAAGGTCATTGTCGCGACACCCTCTTTGGCGATGGGAATTAATCTCCCCGCCCGACGGGTCATAATTCGCGATGTGCGCCGCTACGAACCGAACTACGGCTATGACTTCATCCCGATCCTCGAAGTCAAGCAGATGGCCGGCAGAGCTGGCCGCCCGCAGTACGACGAGTTCGGGGAGGCCATTCTCCTCGCCCGCTACGAGGAGGACATCTCCGTGTTGATGGACAACTACATCCTCGCAGGACCCGAGGCCATCGAGTCGAAGCTGGGTAGCGAGCCGGCCCTCCGCATGCACCTCCTGGCCGCGATCGCCACGGGCCACGTCCAGACGGAGAAGGAACTCCACGCCTTCATGGAGCGGACCTTCTACGCCTACCAGCGGGGAGTCGCCATGATGGAGGAGGGGATCGAGGGCGTCCTGGGTTTCTTGGAGGAGGAGGCGATGATCCGTCGGGAGGAGGCGCTGAAGCCGACCCTGTTCGGTCGGCGGACGTCGGACCTCTACGTGGACCCGCTCTCCGCTGTAGTCCTCCGGGATGCCCTGAAATCGGAGAGGAAGGGGGACAACTTCGCCTACCTGCACGCCATCGCCGCGACCCCTGACATGCCCACCCTCTACCTCGGCCGCAAGGACTACGAATGGGTGGAGGAGAAGGCGGCCACGGAGGAGTACTTCATCGAGTCGGAGGACGAGGACTTCCTTCTCGCGGAGGTCAAGACGGCGAGTCTCTTGGAAGATTGGATGGAGGAGGTTCCCGAGGACGACATCACTAAGAAGTTCCGAGTGGGCCCGGGGGACATCCGACGGATGGTTCAGATGGGGGAGTGGCTCCTCTATGCGATGCACGAGCTGGGCCGCCTCTTCAGCAAGAAGCGCCTGCGACCTCTGGGCCGCCTCCTGGCCCGCATAGGGTACGGGGTCAAGGAGGAGCTCCTGGACCTTACAAGCCTGCGCGGCGTGGGACGGGTCCGGGCCCGGGCACTCTTCAAGCGGGACATCAAGACGAAGGAAGATCTGCGCACCATGGAGATCGCCGCCCTCGCCCGTATCCCCACCATCGGCCCAGGCATCGCGAAAGGCATCCTCGCCCAGTTGGGCCGCAAGGTGGAGGTCGAGGAAGGCACTCGCGAAGGCCAGTACGGCCTCTACGACTTCGATTAGGTTTTTGCCAAGCGCGGGTGTGCCCCCTCCCAGCCAAGCATGGAAGCCGCCGCGGCCCGCAGACCCCACCCTTACGTCACCCGGGAGGTCGTCCGGGAATACCTCACTCTGAGCAGCCTGGCCGCCCTCATCGGCATCATCACCGCCTTCGCGGCCCTGGGGTTCCGATACCTCCTCTGGATCTTCCTCTCCGTCTTCCACAACGGCGGGGTGCTGTTCGGCCAGCCTTGGGTCGATCCGAGCATCTTCAACCTGGACGCCACGTTCTTCTACTCGGAACTGGGGAACCCCCTGATCCTCCTCGTCCTCATCCTCCCCCTGGCCGGCCTTCTCGTGGGCCTGATCAGCCATTACCTTGCCCCGGAGGTGCGCGGCGCGGGCGTGGCACAGGTCATGGAGGCCAGCCTGGCCCAGGAGGGGCGGATGCGGCCCCGAGTCATTGCGCTGAAAGCCGTGGCCTCTGCCCTCACCGTCGGCAGCGGGGCCTCGGCGGGACGCGAAGGACCCATCGTCCAGATCGGGGCCGCCTCGGGATCCGCGCTCGCCCAGGCCCTCGGGCTGGCGAACACGCCGCGGAAGATCCTCCTGGCGTGCGGCGCCGCGGGGGCCATCGCCGCCACCTTCAACGCGCCCATCGCGGGCGTCCTCTTCGCCCTCGAACTCATCCTCTTGGAGCTCCGGACGCGTTCCTTCATCCCCCTCGTCATCTCCTCCGTGTTCGCCTCCGCCGTCATCGGCCTCTTCCTTCCGCGGGGGCCCCAGCTCCCCGTGACCTACTCCCTCGGCTCCCCCTTGGAGCTGGGCTTCTTCATCCTCCTGGGCCTGGCGGCCGGCCTGTTCGCCATCTTCTGGATACGGGTCCGATTCGCCCTGGGGGACGCCTTCGACCGGATCCGCCTCCCACCGTACCTCATCCCCGCCCTGGGGGCGGGCATCCTGGTCCCCTTGGCCATCTTCGTCCCCCAAATCATGGGTGCGGGTTACCAGACCCTCCTAGCGACCGTGAATGGGAGCCTCCTCCCGGCCTCGACGCCTCTCGGGTTAGCAATCGCCCTCCTCCTGGGCCTGGGCTTCGTCAAGATGGTCGCCACGGGCCTGACCCTGGGGTCCGGCGGCAGCGGCGGGGGTTTCGCCCCCTCCCTCTTCATGGGAGCCATGCTGGGGGCTGCCATGGGGCTGGCCTTCAACGCCCTGGCCCCGGACATGACCAGCCCGTTTGCGGCCTACGCCATCGTCGGGATGGGGGCCCTCCTCGCGGGGGTCACCCGGGCCACCCTCACCTCCATCGTCATCGTCTTCGAGCTTACCGGAGATTTCCAGTTCATTCTCCCCGTGATGCTGGCGGCCGTCGTGGCGGATGGGGTCTCCATCCTCCTGCAGCGAGATACCCTCTACACAGGCGTCCTACGCCGCAAAGGGATCCTCTTCGAACACGACATCGAACTCAACGTGCTCCGAACGGTCCAGGTCCGGGACGCCATGGTGGCCACCGTGGACACGGTTCACGAGGAGACCCTCGTCCAGGAGGTGGGCCGTAGGATGATCACAACGGGACACCAGGGCTTCCCGGTGGTGGACGAGGTGGGCCTTCTCGTGGGCATCATCACCCACGAGGACGTCCGAAGGGCCTTGGCGGAGTTCGGCCCCGACGCGACGGTCCGGGAGGTGGAGACCCAGCGGCTCATCGTGGTGAACCCGTCGGAGAGTCTGGAGGTGGCCATGGAGCGGATGGCCATCGCGGGCATCGGACACCTCCCCGTGGTCCGGGTCGAAGACCCTCGGGAGATCGTTGGCATTCTGTCCCGAGGTGACATCCTGCGGGCTTATCGTCGGAAAGCATTGGAGGAGCGGCATGAAGTGTTCCGCGGTCGGCGTCCGGGGTGAAGTCGGCCCGGTGCGGGCGTTCGTGAAGCGCCTCCGGGAGGTAGCCCAGGAGCTGAATCTCGAAGCGCAGGCCTTCGATGCGGACCTGGTGTTCGGGGCGGAGCACCTGCTGGTGGCCTGGGAGCACGCGGAGCGGGCCTTCGAACGGGGGACAAACGTGGCTTCGGACCGGATGATGGAGATCCTCCTGTTTGCCTCGGGGGAGCGACAGATCACCACGGCCCTGGAGAAGCTGGGGCTGAAGGAAGGCCAAGAGGGCGCGGCCCTTCTCGTCGTAGGAGAAGGGGACCCCGATCCCCTGATCCGAAAACTCGGGCTTGGACGCGACGACAGCCTCCTCGACGGCCGAGTCGAGATGCTCCCTGCGTTTGGCATCACGAAGGAGGAGAGCGCGACCGTGGATCGGAATCGGGTCTTCGACCTCGTTCTGGAGCGGGTCGCCCTCGGCGAGCTCTGGCGTTGAGGGGTCTCAGAAACGCTCAGGCGAGGCGAGCCTGGACGGCCTCGCTTTCCAGTTCCCTTAGGGCATCGGACGCGATCCAACGAGCGGGAGGTGACCCCTGGGACCGAACTCTCTTCGCGGTGGCAATGGCCTCTTCGTTGAGGAGGCGGTTCCGCTTTCCGATCTGCCGGAGCGCCCAATTGACTGCCTTTTTCACGTAATTCCGACCGTCGGCGGCTTCCCTTTCAATCCAGGGTAGGAAGGCGAGAAGGGCCCCATCCTCCGCCTCTTTGTCGTGGACCGCCAGATACGCCATCAGGGCGAAGCCCGCTCGCTTGACGAACTCGTCGTCTCGACCACTCCAGGCCACGGCCTTCTCGTAGGCATAGGGCGTCTTGTCGAAGAGGTTGCCACACACCTGGTCGCAGACATCCCATGAATCAAAGTCGCGTACCCATGCTTCCATCTGTGTCTCGGTCACCGCAGATGGCTCATCGACCATGGAGGCCAGGATGCGGGCTTCGTGGACGCGAGTCGCCCAGAGCTCCTGCGCGAGGCCGTGATCGGGACCGATCTCTCGGGCGAGCCGGCGCAGCTCTGGAACGCGAATGCCCAAGGCCCGGGCCGTGATGATTCCGAATCGAGCCATGCCCTCATGGCCCTCCGGATCGGCGAGCGACTCAAGGCGGGCCATGACCTCCTCTTTCTTCATCGCTCCCCCATCTCCGAAGGTGTTTAAGGGGCCCTCCTTCGTTGGGACTCGGCACGGGAGGCGTGCAAGCTGCCCGGTTCCGCCAATCCATCCCGCGAAACGTCCCGGACCCTGGGAAGGACGATCACGCCATTCAGTGCTCGACCCGCTGCCCCGATTCTACTTTCAAAGCAAGTGCGGAGGGCAGGATTTGAACCTGCGAACCACTAAGGACAGCCTCCTAAGGGCTGCGCCGTTGACCAGGCTTGGCTACCTCCGCGGCCTCGGAATATGCCTCCCCTCCCTTTTGCCTTTCCCCGCCTCAGCAGCTATATACCCAACGTCCTTGTCCGAAAGGGAGGAGACGGGGATCGTGGTCGCACCCGCCCAAACCAAGAAGTCCTACGCCTACCAGCCTCCCATCGACGAGGAGAAGCTCCGGAAGCAACTGGTCTACTACATTTACCGGGGCAAGGAGGAGGCGGACAAGGAGCCGTGGTTCCCCGGCAACCTCTTCGACGTCCGGCTAGGAGAGGATCGGTTGGGGGAGGCCCAGGTCATCCTCGTGGAGGCCCAACGCCTGGAGGACCTGACGCAGTACGACGCCATGCTCACGGGGTTCGGGGAGGACGTGGAGGAACTCCGGAACGCGATCCGGTCGTGGTTGGGCTTCCGAGACGAGTCGAGGAAGGAGGGCTTTTTCAAGGTCCTCTACCGCTGGATCTAGGTGGCGGCAGGCTCCTCGAGGGGTTCCGCCTGCTCAGGCTCCGCCTCGGGCTTAGGGGTCGGCTCCATGGATTCCGCGATGAGCTCCGCCAGATCCATGACCCGAATGGGGATGTTGGCCCGCCGGGCGACCTCCTTGAAATGGGCCTCGGCGTGGGGGCACGTCGTCGCCAGGACCTCGGATCCGGTGGCCCGGGCTTCCTCCAGGCGTCGCCGGGCGATGTTCCGCGCCTCCCGCTTCCACACCAGGTTGAAGCCCCCGCTGGCCCCGCTACATAGGGTGTCGTCCCGATTGCGCCGCATCTCCGTGTACTTCGCCTTGGAGACGAACTTGATGGCCGTCCGGGGCGCCTCGAAGTTTCCGGCGTTCCGCCCCATGTGGCAGGCGTCATGGAAGGTGAGGTCCTTCTCCCATGTCTTGTTGAGCTTCAGCCGCTTCTCCTTCACGAGCCGCTCCACGTATTGGGAGATGTGATAGACGGAGAACGGCGGGTTGCCGACGCCCTTCTCCCGGTAGTCCCGCCCAAAAGCCCGATAGCACTCGGCGCACGCGGTGACGAGGGCCTTCACCCCGGTCCGGGCCACTGCCTCCACGTTGTGGGGCCCCAGCTCCCGGACGACGTAGCGGACGAAGCCCATGCGCATGAGGGGACCCCCGCTGCACCATTCGTCCGTTCCTAGGATGTTGTACCGAACCCCCGCCGCATTCAGGATCTTGATGACGGCGCGCCCCAACTCCTGTTGGCGGTAGCTCGCAGCGCACCCGGCCCAGTAGATGACCTCTGGGTTGTCAGAGAGCTGGGCGTCCTCAGGCAGCCACGCCGCCCGCTCGGCGTGGGGTTCGCCGTAGATGTTCCGCTCCTGGACGACGTTCGCCATCTGCGCCTGGTGCTCGGGGAAGTTCGCCACTCCCCGGTCGACCGTCCACTGCTTGATCTCGTCCCAGGTCCGGGAGAAGGGGATGTCCACCGGGCACACACTCTCGCAGTGGCCGCACGAGGTGCACTTGTAGACTGCTTCCGCGACCGACGCATCGATGCGCGTCTTCCGCCGGAGGAGACGATCGAGGGGCCCTTTCATGTAGTGGGAGCGAAGGTAGTACATCTTCCCCCGAGGGGTGATGGACTCCCAGCCCATCTCCTGGTACGGCGGGCACACGGGGGCGCAATAGCCGCACTGAAGACACGCGAAGAAATCGTCCTCCCAATCCGTGATCCGGGGCGTCCTATGCCTCCCTGGGGTCTGGGACCGGGCATCCAAAAGGTGGCGGCCATATCAAGCTTGTGGGCTTACAGCGGGAAAAGGGGTGTGGTCCCGCCCCTCCGTCGATAGGGCGGAAGTTAAGCGATCGCGCGATGGAAGCAAGATCGTCCAAGGAACCCACACGGTCGAGGCGGTGGAGGTCTTGACCGCGTCGAGAGAAAGCTGGAGCCTACATCCCCCAGCCAAGCATCTTCTTGGCCGTCTCCGACATCTTCTCGGGGTTCCACGGAGGCTCCCAGACCACCTCGACCTCGGCCTCGTTGAGGTCCTCGAGCTTCAGGAGTTTCCGCTTGATATCCTCAGAGATCATCGTATGCATGGGGCATCCCGGGGAGGTCAGGGTCATGCTCACGTGGACCTTCTCGTCTTCGATGTCCACGCCGTAGATGAGGCCCAGATCCACGACGTTGATGGGAATCTCGGGATCGTAGCACTTCTTCAAGACGTCCATGACTTCCTGCTCGGATGGCATAACGCCGTAATGATGGGGCGGAGGGGCCTTTAACCTTTCCCCACCGCGGGCCAATCTAACCTAGTGCGCCCCCTCCTCCTGCCACGCAGGCAGCAGCCCGCGCCCCAGCTCGCGTAGAACCCCCTCTTCATCCGGGCTCGAGCTATGCAGATAGAGCTCATGGAAACCGAGACGCGCGTACTCCTCGAGGGGTCCGAAGAGGTCTTCGACGTCTGTGACGACCTCCCAGGTCTTGAGGAGCTCCGCCGCCTCCACCTGCGTGGCCATCCGCTCGAGTTCGCGCGGGTCATGCACCTCCGCGTCGAAGATGCGAGGAATCTCAGTGGCGCCCCACCGACGAATCGAGGCCAGAGCCCGGTCGTAATCGGGGTCGAGGGAGAACTTGAATTCGAGGAGGAGGCGCAGGGAGGAGGCGTCGCGCCCCTCCGCCTCCGCGCCTCGACGCAGGGCCGGAAGGAGGACCTCGCCATAACGGCTCCTGTCCATCGGGACGGTGAGAAGCCCGTCCGCGAGGCGCCCCGCGAGTTCCGCCGCCTTCGGCCCAGAGGCGGCCACATTGATGGGGATCGGCCCCGTCGGTCGGACGTATAGATTCGCCCCGCGAAGGCGATAGTGCCGTCCCTCAAAGTCGACAAAGTCCTCGGACCAAAGGAGGTGCATCACGCGAATGGCCTCCTCCATCCGCTCGATCCGCTCCTTGAAGGGGGGCCACTCGAAGCCCAGCGGAACTTCGTTCATCGCTTCGCCCGTTCCCACCCCGATCGCGACCCGCCCTGGATGCAAGTGATCTAAGGTCGCGAAGTCCTGGGCGAGGATAGCAGGATGGTACCGGTATATGGGGGCCGTAACGCCGGTCCCGATGGTCATCGACCTGGTCCGCTCCAGGGCGGAGGCGAGCCAGACAACGGTGGAACCGGAGCTGGAATCCGTGTGAAACCAGGGGTGGAAATGGTCGCTTGAAATGGCCCTATCGAATCCCGCCCGTTCGGCCGCGGAGAGGAGGCGAAGCAGCTCTGCCGGATCGTGCTGCTCTTGTGCGGCCCAGAACCCGAGTTCGGCCTTCAGGTGTCCGCCCCCAGGACGACCTCCACAAGAGGACTGCCCGCCACCCAGGCGTCGAGGTTCCTCCCTGTGCCCAGGTTTTGCAGAATCTGGCCAAGAATCTCCCTCCTCGGCAGGTCGTCCACGACCGGGACGGCGCGGGCGGGTAGGTCCGTTCGGGCACTCGCTTTGAGGTGGAAGGTGAACTCGGGATGCTGGAGGAGGTTTGCGTACCAATCGCGACGGCCCGGCGTGCCTGTAATGTAAAGGCTGCCGTCGACCCGATGAAACCAGATCTCAATCCGACGCGGGAGGCCGGTCCGCCGACCGATGGTCGTGATGTCGATGATCCGATCCCGTTCCAGGGCTCGTTTCACATCCGCGTTCAGAGTTCCTCCTCCGAGGGGCGGCCCTCACGCCGAAGGTTGAGTCTGCCTACTCCTCTTGCACCAGAGTGCTGACAATGGGCGTCAGTTCTTGGGGATTCACGTGGTAGAAGAAGGCGTCGTCGATGGTCACGTCCTCCATGTGGAGACAGTTCACGGGGCACACGTCCACGCACTGGGCGCACCCGATGCAGCGGGAGTAGTCGATGTCCGGAATGGGGACGGGCTTGTCCCTTCGCTCGTTCGGGCCTGGGACCATGTCCATGCAGAGGGTGGGGCACTCCCGAGCGCATCGGAGGCACCCGATGCAGACGTCGACCTGGAGGATGGGGTTCTCCCCCAACCGGTTGAAGAGGACCTTCTCCTTGTCGCTCGCCTCGGGCGCCTTCATGAGCTCTTCGGCGTGGTAGTAGAGGTCCTCCCGGGCGTAGTCCGCGAGCTCGATGGTGTCGATGAAGCCGTAGGCGTCGGTGGGGCAGAACTCCTCGCAGTCCCCGCAGAAGAGGCAGTGGCCCACATCCACGGCCGGTCGGCGAACCTGCTTCTTGATGGTGTCCATCTCCGACCGCAAGGGACCGGGCTGGTAGTCCGCTCCGACGTCCACGAACTCGAAATAGATGCACTCGTTGGGACACACCTTCCGGCAGATCTCGCATCCGATGCACTTCTCCCAGTCAATCTCGTGCTGGTTCCGCACGTTTTCGGGGAAGGTGGGCCGCTCGTAGGGGTAGAGGACCGTGTTGGGCCGGCGGAAGAGGGTGGAGCGAATGAACTGCTTGAGCGTGAACATCATCGGCCGCAGGAAGACCTTCGTGATGGAGGCGCTGTCAGCCTTTGACTTTCGGGTCTTGGACTTGGGGGACTTCGTAGGTCATCTCTCCCTGGTCCCATCGACGCAGCTGTCCATCCCGGGCGCTCACCAGGCGGCCCGTGCGGGTGGCGATGTACCCCAGCTTCTCCGCCTGAATCTTCTTCCGCAGCTTGAGGAACCCGTCCAGGAGGGCCTCCGGCCGGACGGGGCAGCCGGGAATGAAGACGTCCGTGGGGACGATGGTGTAGGAACCCTTGATGATGCTGTAGGAGTCGTAGTAGGGACCTCCGCAAATCGTGCACTCCCCCATGGCCATAACCCACTTCGGGTCGGGCATCTGCTCATAGAGGCGCAGGACCACGGGCCGGAGCTTCAGGCTGATGGGGCCATTCAGCAGGAGGATGTCGGTCTGCCGGGGAGTGGAGCGGTAAATGACGCCGAATCGCTCCGCGTCGAAACGGGGATCGGAAGTGGCGGCCATCTCGATGGCGCAGCACATGATGCCCCAGTGGAGGGGCCAAGGGGAGTTCCGCTTGGCCCAATTCAGGAAGCGGTCTAGGAGGTTGCGAGGCAAGAAGCGCTCCTTCGCCTTGTGCATGGTCTCGTCGACGTTCTCGTTGATCCACCTGAGAAAATCGTCCGACCGGAAGCCGGCGATGTTGACCTGTGAGCCCTTCGTTGCGCCTTGCATCGCCCGTCACCCAACGGAGGACCCTGGCCAGGTCCCGATTGAGCACAAGTATGGGGCGTATAAAAGGTTGGGTTGGGGTATCGTTCATCCCGTCTCGCCAAGCGGTGATGGTCAAATGGAACACTGCGCATCATCTGGTCGCCTCCATGGCCAAGCGCGAGAGGCGCTGTCACGGCGGCGAGCAGACCAGGGCAGAAGTGAATCGGTTGATCGAAGCCTCGATAATTCGCTGGATCAGATGGGACCACCGCCCCTTGATCCGTTCATCAGGGGGGCCTTCCCTGCCTTGTGGGCTGCGGGGCTGCTGGCCGGACATTGGAACCGGGATTCTCGCCCGAAAGGCCCCCCGTTCCAGGGCGCGAAGCCATCGGCCGTGAAGACCGATCCACGGGCGTTGTCGCCCTTGCGCCACGGAGAGCGAGCAGAGCCCCCGACGACTGGGGCACCTTCCTTCATCGACTTCCAGAAGTGTCCGCCCACGAGCTGGCTATTCCCTGAGGGCGGCGTAACGTTTTTTCGCTTTCCAATCCATGGTTGGGCGTCATGAGCGGACGGCCCGAGCGACTCAAGACTCTCGTTGACCTGGGTCTCACCGAGTACCAGGCTCGGGTGTACCTGGCCCTCCTCGGTCTGGGTGCCTCGAAGGCCAGCCGGATTCCAGCCATCGCGGGGGTTCCTCGCACCCGCGTCTACGCCACGATGAACCAGCTTCACGACAAGGGGCTCGTCGAGATCATCCCGGAAACCCCGCTCCGGTATCGACCCGTGCCGATCCAGGCCTACCTTCAAGCCTCCTCGCGGGACCTGCGGGAGCAGGCTCGTGGGATCGAGGGCAGCATCGAAGACCTGTCCCGGGAGTTCGCCATCCGGGGCGAGGTCGCCGCGGAGGAGCGGGGTCGCTTTGAGGCAATCTACGGTAGGCGCAACGCCCACGAGCGCCTCATGAAGATGTACGACGAGGCCGAGAAATCCATCATCGGGGTGGGCACACCCAACAGCCCCTTTCGCATCGTCAAGTCGGCCATCTTCACCCTCGAACAGAAGATCAAGGAGGGCCTGCAGGTCCGGTACGCCTTTCCGATCACCCCGCAGAACAAAGAGCAGGTGGACACGATTTCCCGTTTCGCGAAGATCAAGGGCATCACGGAGCACCTCCCCATCTACTGGTACGTCTTTGACCGGCGGGTCGTCCTCTTGAACCATCCCATCCCCGACGATGACAACTTCTACCGGGGGGAGGACATCGCCATCTGGACGGACGACGAGGGCATTGCCCGGGCCTTGGAGACCATCGCCGAGAAAATCTGGAGCGGGGGAACCGAACCCGGGACCGTAGACGTGACGGAGCCCGTCGTGGAGCTGGCGCGCCAATACGTCCAACTCCTGGGGCATCGAGGTCGTCCCGCCTTCCAAGCCATGGGGTACCGCATCGGCGAGGAACTCGCTCGAGGGTTCCAGGCTTCGAGCCTAGGAGCCCTCATGGACGAGGTGGCTACCTACTGGAGGAAACACGGCCTCGGCCGCATCGAACTCATCGCCAAAGACCCCCTCACCATCGAAGTGGAGAACTTCGTCGACGCCGGAAACATGCTCAGCGTCGGACGTACGGTGTGCAGCTTCGTGGAGGAAGCGCTTCGGGCCATCCTGGAGTCCCGGCTCGGGACGGTCGAGGTGGCGGAGAGCCAGACCTTTGGCCCCGGCAGCAATCACTGCCGAATCGTCTTCGATGTCATCCCGTCGGCCTAGGTGTCGTCCTGTAGGGGGGTCCGGTTACTCTTCCACCCCACCAGGGCGCGTCCCTCTGGGGGAAAGGGATCGATTTCCAGGGCATCGGCAATCTGGCGCGCCCGATTCCGGAGGGTGACCTCCGAGACCCCCGCGGTCTTGGAAATCTCATCCTGGGATCGGCGATCGCTGTTGAGGATCGACGCGATGTACACGGCCCCGGCCACCGTCCCCGTGGGGAGCATCGAGGCGAAGCGGGGCTCCGCCGACAGATCCCGAATCATGTCCCCGGCCATGGCCCTCGTCGAGGGTTCGAGCTCGAGGGCCTCCGCAATCCGGGGCAGGTAGTCCTCGGGCCGGGGGATGGGGATCTTGAGTCTGAGCTGGCGGTTGAGAATCGTGTAGGTTCGGGAGAGCTTCTTCCGGTCCACCTTCAGTTCGTCGACGATTTCTCGCAGGGTCCGGGGGAAGCCGTCCATCCGGCAAGCGACGTAGATGGAGGCCGCGGCGATCACGGCGATGCTCCGGCCCCGCACGATGCCCTTCTGGGCCGCCTTCCGATACACCAGGCCCGCCTCGGCGCGGATGGCGGGCGGCAATCGCATCAGGGAGACGAACCGATCCACCTGCCGAAGACCCTCACCCAGGCTTCGCTCGCCCCGCTTCGACTGGCGGACCTGGTTGTGGAGCATGCGCATCCGGTAGAACTTCATCCGGGCCTGCGAAGAGAGGGACCGTCCGTGGGCGTCCTTGGCGGAGAGGGGAATCTCTGTTGAGAGTCCCTTGTCCGGAATCATGGGGTTGGCGGGAGCGCCAACCCGGCTGTTCCCGTACTTCTTGTAAACGTCAAAGTCCCGCCACTCGGGACCTTGGTCGATAAGATCTTCCTCAATGACAAGGCCGCATGCGTTGCAGACGAGTTCGGCCCGATAGTCGTCTCTCACCAAGTCGTGGCTGCCGCACTCAGGACACTTGGTGTCCGCGGCATTGGTTACTTTCTCCTCAATCAAAGTCTGTGCCATGAATCCCCTCACCCCTGCATAGTTCTCTCTGGGGGCGGTAACTTTCTTCCCAATAAGTATAAGGGATTACGGGGTTATAAAGAGTGTTCTGTCACTGAGGCGAGTTACACCCTAGGGCTAATCCTCGATTTGGGCCTTCTGCAACTCCCCGCTGTAATCGACGTAGACGGTCTTGATCTCCGTGAACTCCTCGATGGCGGAGGTCCCGGCCTCCCGGTGGCCGCTCCCCGTGTTCTTCACCCCGCCAAACGGAAGCTGCACTTCGGCGCCGATGGTGGGCGCGTTCACGTAGGTGATGCCGGCCTCGATGTCGTACATGGCTCGGAACGCCAGGTTCACGTCCTGCGTGTAGATGGACGAGGAGAGGCCGTAGACCGTGTCGTTGGCGATACGGACCGCCTCATCGTAGCTCCCCGCCTGGAGGACCGTCAGCAGCGGCCCGAAGATCTCCTCGCGGGCGATGCGCATCTCGGGCTTCCCCTCGAAGATCGTCGGGGCGACGTAGGTTCCAAGATCGAACCCGCCGCCGGTCAGCTTCTTGCCCCCCGTGCGAAGCTTGGCGCCTTCCTCCTTCCCGATCTCCACGTAGCGGAGGACCTTCTCCTCCTGGGCCGCGCCCTTGACAGGCCCCATGTCGACGTGGGGGTCCAGAGGGTCGCCGACCTTGAGTTTCTCCGTCTCCTCGACGAGCCCGTCCAAGAATTCATCGTAGATGCTCCGATGGAGGATGAGGCGGCTGCATGCGGTGCACCGCTGGCCCGCCGTGCCGAAGGCGGCGAAGAGGAGGCCCTCCATGGCCAGGTCCTGGTCCGCGTCGGCCATCACGATCGTCGGATTCTTGCCTCCCAGCTCCAACCCGACGTTGGCGAGGCGGGAGGCGCCCTTGGCATAGACCTCGCGGCCGGCGTCCACGCCTCCAGTGAAGGAGATGGCTCGGACGGTGTGGTTCATGGCGATTTCATCCCCGACCACCTCGCCGGGTCCGGTGACCAGGTTGAGCACGCCCGCGGGGAGGCCCGCTTCGTGGAGTGCCTTCACGAGCTCCGCCCCGATGAGGGGGGTCCCCGAAGACGGCTTGAACACAAGTGTGCAGCCGCTCACGAGCGCCGCCCCAATCTTCCACGAGGGAACGGCGATGGGGAAATTCCATGTCGTGATGAGCCCCGCGACCCCGACCGGAAGGCGAACGGTCATGGCAAACTTGTCGGGCAGTTCGGTGGCCACAGTCTCCCCCAAAAGGCGGCGACCCTCTCCGGCGATGTACTCAAAGAAATCGATGGCCTCCTGGACCTCGCCTCGGCCTTCGGCGATGATCTTCCCCGTTTCCCGGGTGAGGAGTTTCCCCAGTTCGTCCTTCTTCTCCCGGAGAATCTGGGCGGTCCGGAGGAGAATCTCTCCCCGCTTCGCGGGAGGCGTCGCCTTCCACTTGGGGAAGGCCTCCTTCGCCACGTCAATCGCCCGGCGCGCGTCCTCCCGACTCCCTTGGGGGAAGTAGGCCAGGACCTCGCCGTTCGCGGGATTCGTAGTCTCGATCTGTCCCTCGCCCGTGGCGTCGACCCACTCCCCACCGATGAAGATGCCGTACTCCTCCGCCATCGTGATCCCTCCGGCGCGTACCTGGCTTAAGAGGCCCCTAGCTCCTCTTAACACTTATCGAGACGCCATCTCGAACAGGGAGGATGACCGTCTCCATGTCCTCGTCATCCGCCAGGGTCCGGTTGTACGTCCGAATCGCCTCGGTCCAGGGATCGCTGTCGGCGGGGTCCGCGACGCGGCCGCTCCAGAGCACGTTGTCGGTGACGAGGAGCCCCCCCGGACGCAGGAGCTTCTTCGCCCAGGGTATGACCTGAGGATAGGATTCCTTGTCGATGTCGTTGAAGATGAGATCGAAGGCCCCGTCCATCTCGGGCAGAAGCGCGAGGGCCTGGCCCAATCGGACCTCGATGACGTCGCTCAGATCCGCCTCCGCCACGTTTCGTCGTGCCCGTTCCGCCATCGTCTCGCGAGCCTCCACGGTGGTCAGTTTTCCCCCCTCCACCATGCCGCGGGCCAGCCAGATGGCGGAGTAGCCTACGGCCGTCCCGAGTTCGAGAACACGCCGCGCCCCGACCAAGGAGGCCAGAATCTGCAAGATGCCGCCTACCCTGGGTCCCACGATGGGAATGTTCTCTTCGCGGGCCTCCGCTTCGAGCCGGGTGAGCACCGCATCCCTGTCCGGCAGAAGCCCGTCTAGGTAGGCCCCGATTGCCTCGACCTCCACGACCATGGTGGTACTACGTTTCCAGGCTCGCTTAAGGCTGCCGCTCGGCCCGAGGCGCGAGGTTAAGTGGACCTCACGGCTTTCTCTGGCCGTGCCCCAGATGCATTCAGAGGCTGAGCGGGAGGCCCGCATCCACCGGGCGTTGCGCGAGAATGTGGACCTCTACAACGCGGGCCGCTTCTTCGGGACCCACGAGGTCCTTGAGGACGTCTGGCTCGGGGAGGAAGGGGAGGACAAGCCCTTCCTGCAGGGCCTGTCAAGATCGCCGCTGCCTTCATTCACTTCAAAAAGGGAACCTGCCAGTGAATGTGGGACCTCCTCCAGGGGGGCAGACAGATGCTGGAGCCCTACCGTCCGGAACATCGGGGTGTCGAACTGGAAGAGTCCCTTCGCGAGATTGAGTCGTGGATTCCCTGGGCCGAACGGCTCCTCACGGGGGAGAACCTCGAGATTTCCGACCCGATCCCCGGGCTGATACACCAGCCACCCGCCCCCTCGGGTGCCGCCCCGGACGAGTAGAGCTGGCCCCCCTTGGTTCTCAGGGCGAAGAATGGCCTCCGAGGATTCAAATAGCGCCTAGGCAACCGAACGGAGGCAGGTGGACTGGATTGCCGGGCGGTCGTTTCGGCGTGCATCGTGGGGATCTCCCCTTTCCCTTTGAGACCCTTCGACACCGCTACGTCGCCCCGTTCGGGGGGCGATCGAAGGAACTCTCGGAGGGAGAGGTGGGAATCAACGCCCGGGCCCTCGCGCAAAACACAGAACTCGTGCCTCGCCATGACAAGGTTCTCATCTCCATTCTTGGCCCGGCTCGCCCACGGCCCCTCTACATGCAGACCCCCTTCGAAGTGGTGGCTTTGGATGAGCGTCGGCTGGATGCCCTCATGAGGTCGACGCAGGGGGAAGCCGTGCTACCCGAAACGCCCTCGGGGGACATCCTTCGGCAATCCCTCCTAGAGCCCGCACGAGGGGAACGGCTCGTCCTCAACGGGGTAGCCTCTCGGGTTCTGGGGGAGGATCCCCGGGCCCTCCTCGCCCGGGTACTGCGAGATCGTCTGGGTGGACGGCCTCGCCGAACGGAGTCCTGATCTCCGCCCTCTGGCCGAGGCCCTGCGGCGTTCCCTTATACGATGCCGATGATGGTCACGGAGTGAAGGTTGGCGTGACCGCGGTGCAGGGGGACGTCAGCGAACACCTCGGTGCCGTCGAAGAGGCCTTACGAGACCTCGGGCTCAGCGGCCACGCGGTCGCGGTCCGCCGTCCCGCGACCTTGGAGGAGGTCGACGCCCTCATCGTGCCCGGCGGGGAGAGCACGACCATCTCGAAGTTGCTTCACGAATTCGACCTGGCCGACGGGATTCTTCGACGGGCGAGCGAGGGGATGCCCCTGATGGGAACCTGCGCCGGCTGTATCCTCCTCGCGAAGGAGGGGGACGCCCAGGTCCGGGCCACGGACACCCGCCTCCTCGGGCTCATGGACATGGCCGTCGATCGGAACGCCTACGGGGGCCAGCAGGAATCGTTCGAGGCTGCGCTGGAGCTGGACGAGATCGGAACGGTCGAAGGGGTGTTCATCCGCGCCCCCGCCATCCGCAGAGTCTGGGGGGCTTGCCGGCCCCTGGGCCGACTGGATGAGGCCATCGTGATGGCCCGACAGAATCATCTCGTTGCCCTCACATTCCACCCCGAACTCTCGCCGAGTACGGGGGTCCACCGCTACTTCCTTGGCCTGGTCTAGGGAATGAGGACGAGGCCCAGAACCGAGACGGTCGCGGCCAGGAGGAACGTCACGGCGGCATTGATTCGAATCGTGGATAGGCTGGAGCTAATGGCGGTCGTCAGGCGCACCGCCATCTGGTGTCCCCAGACCGCGACGTCCTTCAAGAGGCCGGTGTGCCCGCCTACCACGGCCGGGGCCAGAGACGCGAGAGCTTCCTCGACCGCGGTCCGCGATGCCGCGGCGAGGGCCTCATGGTCTGTGCGCCATCCCACCGGGTTGTAGCCCGGCAGCGTGTTGTTGACGATGTGATTGTCGGTCGTGAGGACCTCCGCCTCGTCCACCAGGTCCCCGATGCGCTCCAGGAGCGTCTCCCGGAGGTCGGGGACCATGTTGTTGCCGTCGTAGAGGAGGTAGGCCATCCTTTGGCCGTCGACCTCCGTGACCAAGGCCTGGATGCCTCCCGGTCCGAGGCCTCGATCGGGATCCACCAGACTCGTTTCGGATGCAACCCCGACCCGGAGGCCGTTGCCCACCTGACCCTTCGCCTTCCGTACCGCCTCTCGCGTTGCTTCCAAAAGCGCGTAGGACTCCTCGGCACCGAACACCATGGCCCCGCTGCCGGGGGCAATGGAATTGTGCGCGTCGGCGAGCATGGCCCGCCGGACACCCGCTTCCCGGGCGGCGGCCAGTGCGGCGAATCCCGTTGCGAGGTCGATGTCGTCGGTGGGCTCCGGGGCCCGGGTTGCGAGGAGGAGGGCTGTATCGTCGAAGATCTGGCATCCCACGCTCACGCCTCCACGTGTGACCCGAATGAAGCGAGAGGCCCTATCATGGAGGGTGACATGCGGGAGCGCTTCTTGGACCCACGTCGCGAGCTTCGCCGCTTCCTTGGAGGTGGCGGGGTTCTGGTCGTGGGTCGAGGGCCCATGCGGGACGATCACGTCTGCCTCCGTCGCGAGGGAGTCACGGAGCTTGGTGGGAAGGTCGCTACCGCCGAGCCGGCCATAGGGTCCCGGGTGCAGACCGGCCACCACGATGAGAACCGGCCCCGCGCCCTCGCGTTCCACGGTCAAAAGACCAGCCGGCACGGTGACGCGGTTGGCGAACGTCGCGAAGAACGCCTCCATCTCCTCCGTTCCCTCGCCCCCCTTCTCCGTCATGTGGTCCAAGGAATAGCGCATCATGCTGAGCCCGTCGACTCCCGACGCTCGCTCGAGGGGGATCACGGCCGCGAGCGTGAAGACGAGTCCGGTCGCGTAGAAGGCTGCGCTCGCCAACACGCCGACAAGCAGGTCCCCGAGAGTCAAGGAGAAGAAGAGCGGAAGGACCGCGAAGCCGAGGAGAGGCTGGATGACGACGGCCGGGAAGGACCGGGCAGGGCTGCGGTGGGAGAGCGACATGAGCACCGCCTGCCGCAGCCATAGGGTGCTCGCCCACCCCACGAGCAAGTACCGAACCATGCTCGCACCCGGAACGAGGAGGGCGGCCAGGGCGGCAAGGAGGACCAGTCCGAGCCCGAACAAGCCCAAGAGGGCCGCACGTCGCAGGTACATCTTTCCCCCCAGCGCCTCGGCCAGGGGCTTCGTCAAGAGGGCCGCCAGGGCGACGGGAAGGGCGAAGGCGACGAGGCCCAGGAGCCCGGCCTCCAGGGTCAGGCGAGCCAGGCCGGCGAGGTAGCCCGTGAGGAGGGAGGCCAGCAGCATGGCCAAGAAGAGCCAGGCCGGGCGGGGCGCACGAAAGAGCCGGCTCATCATGGCGGTGGTGGCCTGCTGCTGGGCCTGTTGGGCGGTGCGGGGATGCAAGTGGACTACGACCCCTTCACCGCATTGATGACGTCCTTAAGGAAAACTTTGCCGTTCGGGCGTTCCACCACGGTGCCGGTGACGATTACGTCCGCTCCTGCTTCCGCCACCTCCCGCGCCGCATCGTAACCTCGAATCCCTCCCCCCACGAAGAGGGGCAGGTGGCTCTCGCGCTTCACCGCCTGAATCATCTTCGCAGGGACGGGGGCGGGCGCGCCCGAGCCCGCCTCGAGGTAGAAGAGGTCCATCCCGAAGAACTCGGCGGTGAGGGCGTATCTGACCGCTTCCTCCGGCGCGTCGCGCGGGACGAGGTCCGCATGCCCCACCTCTCCGACCTTCATGCCGGGCTCCACCACGACGTACCCCATGGCCAGGGTCTCCAGGCCCATGTCGCGGATCAACTGCGCCGCCTGTTGCTGTTCCCGGACGACGTGTTGCACCTTCCGGGAGTTAAGGAGACTCATGAAGTAAATGGCGTCCGCGTGGGGGCTGATGGTGCGCGCGTTGGCAGGGAAGAGGATGACGGGGAGGGTGGTGCTCGTCTTGACCTCTGCGACCTGGCGGTCCAGGTCCGCCTGGCTGACGCCGGTGGACCCGCCGACCATGATGGCGTCCGTCCCCAGGTCCGTCGCGATGGCAGCGAGCTCTCCGAGATTCTGATCCTCCGCCTTGTCGGGGTCGAGGAGGGTCATGTGGAGCTTTCCCTCCTTGAGCTTCAGGGTAAGGTAGTCCCGCACCTTCATGGAAGGGCCCCCACGAGGAACGCCAGTAGAGCCACCACCATCCCGTACTTTGCGGCGCGTTGGGATAAACCAGGCCGTCGGGAGGAATTGAGCGCGGCATAGATAAGAATTGCGTCAGCGACGAGAACAACCGGCAGGTAGGCGAGACCGAGCATCTGCAGGGCGGGTGGGAGGCCGCTCAGCCCCACTGCGAGGACAAAGAAAGCGGCGGCCACCCGGGCCGCCCCGGTGGTCCCCATGCGCTGAGGCAAGGTCTCGCGATCCGTGTCCCCCCCCACGTCCTCGATGTCTTTGACGATCTCGCGGCCGAGGGTGGCCAAGAAGGCCAAGAGAGCCAGCACGAGGACCGGCAGGAGGGCCGGGAAATCAGGGTACAGGGCCAGTCCCCCGAAGAGGAAGAGGGAGGCCACCAACCACGCGATGAGGAGGTTGCCCCGGAGGCCCGTCCGCTTGAAGACCGCTTCGTAGGACGCCATGAAAGCCAGGTTGACGAGGACCACGGCCAGGAGCTCCCAGCGGAGGAGGAGGCTCCAGGGCACCGTGGCCGCAAACAGCAGCCCGGCAACGGCCAGGGCTCCTCGGGCCGTCACCTTCCCGCTAGGAATCGGGCGTTCCGGGTGGTTCACCCGATCTGTCTCGCGGTCGTAGTAGTCGTTGAGCGTGTTGCCGGCGGCGGTGAAGAGAACCGCGATGGCGGCGGCCTGCAGGGCGGGAGAGAGGGACTCGAGGAGCGTAGAGACCGAGCCCAGTACGACGGCGCTCCCCAGGAGGCACCCTACGAAGGACATCACGAGGTTGGGCGGTCGCAGGATGGCCAGGTAGCCCTGCACGGCCGCGCGAAGGCCCCGTCGGCCTTTAAGGATTCCCGGATGCCTGGCTCCCGCGCACGCTTATATAGCGTCGGCAGCTTCGTAACGGTCGTCCCCATGGCAGACGAAGAAACCGCTGAGGACTTCAAGTACATCGTCCGAATCGCGACGACGGACCTGGATGGGAATCGACCCATCGCCCTCGCCCTGACGGGGGTGAAGGGAATCGGCGTCCGGGTGGCGGAAATGCTCTCCGACCTCATCGGGGTACCGCGGACTGAGAAGATTGGAAACATGTCCGACGAGAAAGTCGAGGAACTCGCCGCCCTCCTCGAGGAGCTGGGGGAGAGGGTCCCTGTGTGGGCCCTCAACCGTCGCGCGGACTACTGGACAGGCGAGGACGGACAGCTCGTAGGCGCCGAGGTCGACCTGCGACGGACGGACGACATCAACCGGCTGAAGATGATTCGCAGCTACCGCGGCATCCGCCACGAGACGGGCGCAAAGAAGGTGCGGGGGCAACGCACCAAGAGCAACGGACGGAAAGGGCTACAGGTGGGCGTGACCCGCAAGGCCGGCAAGGGCGGTCAGGCAGGGTAGGTAGAATCTCGTGGGTGATCCCAAGTTTCCTCGTGCGCGCTGGTCGCGGCCCTCGCGTCCCTTTCAGGCCGATCGAATCCAGGCCGAGAACGATCTCCTCGGACAGTTTGGACTCCGGAACAAGCGAGAGTTATGGAGGACGGAGAGTCTCCTCCGGCATTGGCGACAGCGGGCTCGCGTCCTGCAAGCCCAGGTCCGGTTCGGGGACTCCCAGGCCGAGAAAGAAGTCGAGGAACTCCTCCAGCGCTTGGCACGGTTGGGCATCCTCGCCTCATCGGGGGCCCACCTGGATGACGTGCTGACCCTCCAGACGCGGAACATCCTGGAGCGCCGGCTCCAGACTTTTGCGTACTTGAAGGGGCTCGCCCACACGGCCAGGCAGGCGCGCCAGTTCATCGTCCACGGCCACATCTCCATCAGCGATCGAAAGGTGACGATCCCTGGATACATCGTCCGTCGAAACGAGGAGGACTCCATCCGGTACCATCCCCACTCGGACCTGGCGAACGAGGCGCACCCGGCTCGGCCGTCGTGGGAGGTCATGGAGGCGCGCCGCCTCGCCCAGGAAGGAGGTGAATGAGGTGACCAAGTGGGGCGTAGCCCACATCTATGCTTCCTACAACAACATCATCATCACGCTGACCGACCTCACGGGAGCCGAGACCATCGCCAAGGCCACGGGGGGCATGGTGGTGAAAGCGGACAAGGACGAGTCCACCCCGTATGCGGCGATGCGCGCGGCCGAACGCGTCGCCGACGCGGCGAAGGAGAGGGGGGTGGAGGGCATCCACGTTAAGATCCGCGCGCCGGGGGGGAACAAGTCCAAGTCTCCGGGCCCCGGGGCCCAGGCGGCCATCCGCGCCCTTGCCCGGGCCGGGCTTCGTATCGGACGCATCGAGGACGTGACCCCCGTGCCGCACAACGGCGGAAAGTCCCAGGGAGGCCGGCGGGGCCGGAGAGTCTGATGAAGGTCACCGTCCGGCAGATGTCGGATCAGGAGGCCCGAATCCTCATCGAGGACGCGGAGCCCACCTTCATGAACTCCCTCCGGAGGACCCTGACGGCGAACGTTCCCAAGATGGCCATCGAGGAAGTGGAGTTCCACCTCGGTCCCATCCGCGGCGAGGACGGGAAGGAATACGAGAGCGTGACCCCTCTCTTCGACGAAATCATCGCCCACCGACTCAGCCTCATCCCCATCCCCACGGATTTGGAGGTCTTCGAGCCGCGAGCGACCTGCTCGACCTGCGGGGGAGAGGGGTGCCCCCACTGCACCATCATGTTTTCCCTCAACAAGCGGGGACCCGGGACCGCGTTCTCACGAGACCTCCTGCCCGTGGGGGATACGAAGCTTGCCCCCCGGGACCCGGACATCCCCATCGTGAAACTGGGGGACGGCCAGGCCATGCTCATCTACGCCACAGCCATCCTGGGAACGGGCGAGGACCACGCCAAGTGGCAGGCGGCCCAGGGGGCGGCCTACAAGTTCTACCCCATCCTCGAGTTCGACCCGAAGGACAAGACGTTGACCGAGGAGGTCGCCTCAGTGTGTCCGGTGAACATCCTGGAGGCGAACGGGGAGTTCCGGGTCACGGACATCGAGAAGTGCACGCTCTGCCGACTGTGCGAGGAGGCATCGGACGGTCAGATCAAGGTCAGCGGGGACCCGACGCGATTCCTCTTCCGGTTCGAGACCGATGGCGCTCTCACCGCGGAGCAGGCCCTCAACGCGGCCCTCGACATCCTCCGACACAAGTTCGAGGAGCTGGCGGCGGGGATCGAGGGACTGACCTAGGGGATGGGCCCGTGGACCGTCCGGAAGTTCCCTCGCGTCTTCTCACTCCGGAAGAGGTCAACGAACTCCTGCCCCAAATCCGCAAGGCCCTGCGTGAGATTGACCGCCTGCGGGCGCAGAACCGCCGTGTGCGCGGACGGTTGATAGACCTAGATACGCAGTGGGGCGAGGAAATCCTCCGGCCCGACACCCCGGACCACGACACCTACGAGGGCCTGCAGGAGGAGCTCGATGACGCGTACAAGGCGATTCGCAAGTGGGTGCACGGAATCCACGAGCTCGGGGGGCACATCAAGAGCCTGGAAGAGGGGCTGGTGGACTTCCACGCGGAACGCGACGGCCGGATGATCTTCCTCTGCTGGCAACGGGGAGAACCCCGCCTTGAGTGGTACCATGATCTCGAGACGGGGTATGCCGGCCGAGAACCCCTGGACGGGACGAAGGGGGCCTAGGCGCCCCCTCCGTGGGATGAGCGGCGTGGAAGGAGGACAGCTGCAACGAGCCGTCGACCTGCTTCGTGCCTACGCGACGGTCGTATTCGACCTCGACGGGACTCTGGTGCGACTGAGGGTCGATTGGGGAGATGCACAGGCCGACCTTGGGCGCATCACTCGCCGTTTCGGGAAGGAGTCCGCGGGACGCACCATCTGGGAGATGCTCCGCGAGGCCACGGGGGAAGAGGCCTCCGCCCTTGATCAGGCGTTGCGCACCTACGAGATGGAAGGGGGCGCGAGGGCCATGCGGCTCCCCATCGCGGACGTGCTCTCCCGTCTGGGCGAGGGCGCGGTCGGCGTGGTTACGCTGAACTGCCACGCCTGCGCCGAGGAGGCCTTGCGTTCGACCGGGCTGTCTGGGTTCATCGGAGCCATCGTGGCCCGCGGGGACACGACCCGCCTCAAGCCAGACCCGGAACCGCTGCTCGTCTGCATCCAGGAACTGGGCGGGGAACCGGGGAACGCCGTATTCGTGGGAGATCGAGCGCGTGATCGGGAGACGGCCGAGGCGGCCGGGACGGCGTTTCTGGCGGTCAACGACCTCCTCCGGGAAGCAACGAGAGGTGAGTCGTGAACCTTCCTAGGGCTCGACGGCGTCCTTCCGGTGGGCAGGCAGACCAGATGATTCCTCAACGCTCGGGGAGCCCGACGCTGCTGTTCGATGGGGAATATCGGGTGTGCCAGACCTTCGCGAGCTTAGTGTACCTGTGGGGCCGTCCTCGTGAATGCGCCCTCGGGGGTGACCTTCCCCACGGACCTCGCGGGCCAGACCATCGTGATCTCCATCGAGCCGCGCGGCGCTGCTGACACGGACCCCGGACCCTTCCAGTTCAAGCCACTCGTCGGTAACGTCCCTGGCGGGGCCACCGACCACATCGAGTACGATCTGACAGACCAGTCCTCGACCCTCGCCGCCGGGACGGCCACGATCGCGGCGGTGCCTGCGGCTGCCCCCATCGACCTGGTGCTGGTCGGTGTGATCATAGCCGTGGTTGTCGCCGTCATCATCATCGTGGTTGTGATCCTGGAACGGCGACGGGGCGGGCAAGGACCGGAGTGAGCGAAAAGGACGGGGCAATTCGCCACGCCTGCCACCCCGGGCGTCCCGCCTCAGGACATCCGAAGCCCCTTGAGCACCTTGAGGTTCTCCTTGAAGTGCTTTTCCCGGCCCGGCGTCTCGAGGTACATGGGGACCCCATCCCACCGAGCGTCGTCGACGAGGAGGCGGAATCCTTCGAGCCCGATTCCACCTTGGCCGATGTGCTCGTGTCGGTCGAGGTGGGACCCTAGCTCCCCTTTGCAGTCGTTCAGGTGGAAGGCCTGGATGTTCTCGAGCCCCAGGATGTTCTCCGCGTGTTGCATCACGAGCTCGTAGGACTCCGCGGTCCGGATGTCGTAGCCAGCAGCAAAGAGGTGGCACGTGTCGAAGCAAAAACCCACGCGCTCGGGCATATCCACCGCCTCCCGAACGCCCTGGAGCTGCTCGAAAGTGCTCCCGACCGAGTTGCCGGCCCCGGCCGTGCCCTCCAGCAAGACACTGACGTCGGGAGCATCGGCCTCTTTCATGGTGAGATCCAGGCTTGCTGCGATCTGTCGAAGGCCCAACTTCAATCCCTCCCCCCGGTGGTTTCCGGGATGGAAGATGAGATGCGGGACCCCCAGGAGTTGCGCCCTCTCCAGCTCCACCACGAAGGCGTCGCGGGATCTTGCCACGTTCTCCGCCCGCCTGTCCGCCAGGTTGATGAGGTAGGAGTCGTGGATAGCCGTGGTCCGCTGCTGGGACTTGCTAAACGCCCGCTTGAAGGCCTCCGCGGCCTCTTCCGTGAGGGGCTTGGCTGCCCACTGGCGCTGGTTCTTGGAGAAAATCTGGATGGCCTCACAGCCGAGGTCGTCTCCGCGGCCCGGGGCGAGTTCCACGCCGCCGGCGATGGAGACGTGGGCCCCCAGCAGGGAAGTCACGCCTGGCCTACCGCCGATCGCTACTAAAGATTGAGCCCTCCGGTCAAGTATTTAGGCGTCGATGGCCTCGACGAAACGACCGGAACCATGGACCCCATTCCCGTTGGGGAGAAGGCGCCCCGCTTTCACCTGCCCGCGACCTACTCGCGCATCATGGACACCCGGGACTTCCAGGGGAAGAAGAACCTGGTCCTGATCTTCTGCCACCCGGCGGACGGCTCCGACGAGAATACCGCCTACCTGGGGCAGGTCCGTGAACGAGCCGCGGAGATCAAGGCCACCGACACCGAGATCATCGGCATCTCCCCTTCGAACCAGCGGTTCCAGTCCATCTTCGTCTACCGGAACAACCTGCCCTTCGCCTTCCTCATTGACGAGGCCAATAGTTGCGCCGAGGACTTCCACGCCTTGGCCGAGGACGGTTCCATCGCCCCCACCACCTACGTGGTGGACAAGGAGTACATCATCCGAATGGCGGAACGGGGCTATCCCGAGGTTAGCCTGATCCTGAAGGCGTTGGAAGGCGCGCCGGCCGAGTAGACACTTGCGTGCGCCCTCCCCGCCTCCATATTGAGGGAATGCCCTTTATTGAGGAGTCCCTTCGCGTTGCGATGGCCCGAATGCTCGAGGGTAAGCGCGCCTTGATTACGGGGGGAACAGGCGGCATCGGATCCGCCACCGCCCGTGAGTTCGCGGTGCGAGGAGCCGCCGGTATCGGCGTGCATTACAACTCGGCCAAGACAGAGGCAGAGAAGCTGGTGGAGGAGCTCGAAGCGACGGGGACCCAGGCCGTGGCCGTCCAGGCTGACGTGTCACAGCGCGAGTCGGCTAGAAGACTCGTCGACGACGTGGCGTCCGCATTGGGCGGGCTGGATGCCGTGGTCGCCTATGCGGGATACCCCTACAATCGGGAGGACTGGCGTACTCCCTTCGAGGAGCTCACGGAGGAAATCCTGATTCGGCCCATCCGCGTGGACTTGCTTGGATCCGTCTATACCGCCCAGGCGGCCATCCCCTACCTGAAAGAATCCCCGAGCGGACGCATTGTGTTTGTGAGCTCCACCCCGGCCGTGTCCGGAGACGTGGTCGGCATCTCCTATCTGCTGGCCAAGGGAGGCCTCCTCTCGCTCACCAAATCCCTGGCACGGTATCTCGGTCCGGACAACATCCACGTGAACAGCCTGGTCCTCGGGAGCATCGACACACCGGCCATGGCACCGCTCACCGAAGATGAGCGTCGTGCCCTCGCGGACGAGACCGCCCTGAAACGCCTCGGGGATCCGGTGGAAGTCGCACGCAAAGCGGCCTTCCTCGCCTCCGAGGACGCGAGCCTGATCACGGGGACGCTGATGGCCGTGGACGGCGGCTTCCTCATGCGCTAGCGGCAGCCGACTCATCGCTGAGCCTGCCCGAGCTCTGGAGAAGGGGGGGGCCGATGTCGGCAAGGGTTGCGGCCCCGCTGAGGGCCATCGCACGATCGAACTCCTCGTGGAGGTGCTGGAGGACGGCTTGGACGCCCGGAGCGCCGTCCAGGGCCAGTCCGTAAAGGATCGGATCACCCACGAGGACCGCGCGCGGCCCTGGGGCCATCCCCTTGAGGACGTCCGTCCTCCGCCGCACGCCCCCGTCGAGATGAACGCCAACCTTGCCTTCGACTGCCTCGCCGAGCTCCTGGAGCTTCCCGAAGACCGCCTCGGTGTCGGACAGGGTCGTCCGGTGGCTGCAGATGGAGAGTCGCAGGACGCGCCGCTTATGGATCTTCGTCGTCATCACGAAGGCCAAGCCCGAGAGTTGAATCTCGTCCGCGATCCGTTGGTTCAGGTGCTCGAGGCACAGGTCGACACGTTCGGACTCGCGCTCACGACGGGCGGGCTCCACCTTCTGCTCTCCCTCGTGAACCTGATTCCAGACGAGGCCACGGTGGGGCCGGATAGCGCGTCTCGGCAGAGTTTAATACACCGCATAGTACCAGGTGACGACAGAGATGGCGGGGGAAGGACAGGCTTTCGACGTTCGTCTTGCGCGGACCATCCTGGGCGTGGGGGCGATTGTCGCCGGAACCCTCATCCTCGCGTTTCCCGGAATTGCGGTCGACGTAATCGTTGCGCTGTTGGCGGTCGGCCTCATGATCCTCGGGATCATTTCCGTCTTTGTGGGAATTCGGGGGATCCAACAGCCCACGTGGCGACAGATCGCCCTCCCCCTTGGAGGCCTCCTTGCCCTGGCCCTCGGAATCACGGCCATCGTCGCCCCGAGTGTCGGACGGAGTATCCTGTTCATCCTGCTGGCGGTGGGCCTCATGTTCTACGGCGTCAGCCGGATTTCCACCGAGGCCCTGCCAGCGGACAAACCCAGCGGCCACCGGTTGTTCCATGGGATTCTGGGCGTGGTTGTTATCCTACTCGCCCTTGGGGTGCTCCTGGTACCCGGACTCGGGGAATTCGCCCTCGCTGCCGTGCTCGCCCTCATCCTAATCATTGCCGGAATCGCGGAGCTGGTGTCGGGCGTTCAGGGCGATGCGCCGAGTTTGGGGACGTAGGGCCCTGCGCGTCGGGTCGTGAGGGCCGATGTTAAGTCGAAGGATACGGATGCCCCCGACCGATGGACCTCACTGACCTCGAACAGCTCTTCACCTACGTCGCCTCCCTCCGCCGTCGCTTCCTCGCTAAGTTCCGGGACTTGGGTTGGGAGGAGGTCGACAAGAATCGGGAGGCCACGTACAGCTCCATGCACGACATCTTCATCCACCTCCTCGAAGTGGAGGATTCGTACCTTCACCACGACATCCCGGGGAAACCCTGGGAGGACATCGATCCGGCCTCCTTCAAGGCCTTCGAGGACATGGAGAGGTACGATCGAGAAGTGGCGGAGAAAGCACAGGCCTTCTTCCGTGATTTGTCGTCCGAAGACTTGGGGAAGGAGATCGAAATCGAGGGATGGATTCGGAAGGCGACCGTCGAACAGGTCCTGCTCCATACGTTCCTCGATGAGATCGCCCACGTCGGGGAATTGATTGCCCTGATGTGGCAGATGGATGAGGAGCCGCCCTGGACCAGTATCGTCCGCAGCTGGACCACGCGTCCTCCGCGGCAGTAGAGCAGCAGCCTCCACGACAAACGCACACGAGCAGACACTTCATTGGCTCCCCCGATGCCGATGGCTCTCCTGCTTTTCCACCGTTGACCGACGCAGGCTCGCCGTCAGCCGAAAACCAGCGTTTGTCCGTGTGCAACGTCTAGCCACCCTCTCCGACACAACTCTTAACCCGGGCTAGGGAATCGCAAGGACACGACCGTCAGAGATCCGGTGAGTCACCGTTCGTTTCCACTCCGGACGAGTGGGGGCCTCCATCGCGCCCTGATGGGCAGTTTCTTGATCCTCACCTCCGTCGTCTTTCTTGGTCCTGCCCTGGTCTTGGGATTGCCGGGGAATCTGTCCGGAGGGACTCAGGCCGCCTTCGATGTCCTGACATCGGGACTCGTGGTTCTTCAGGTGACCATCCTCATCGTCATCACGCCACATGTCGCACATGCCACACAGACCCGTTCGCGGTGGACCTCCCTCGTTGCGATAAGCGCGATTCAGGCGATCGCATTGGGCAACGCCGTCTTCCTCGCCTTGGGCATTCGGTGGAGCGGCTTGGGCCTGGAGCTGATTCAAGCCTTATGGTTCGCCGCTCCCCTGGCTCTCTGGGCCGTCCTCGCCTGGCCACGCGACCAGGACACGCGGGAGGATTCGGTGGTCCGGCCCATGCGATGGATTCTCCTCGGGTTCCCACTCATCTTCCTCGCCGCGGCCCTGGCACGCATTGACTTCCTGTATTACACAGGATTTCGAGTACCAACGGCCATTGCTTGGCTACTCACCTACTTTCCAACTCTTGCGGGCGTCTCCCTGGCCCTTGCTGGCTGGTTGGCCATCCGGCGGCGCCGGTCATCCCCTGTCGCGAACACCCTGGAGGTCTCGACCGTCCTTGTCGCAGGACTTGCCGTAGCCACCATCGCTGCACTCCGCCCAACGGCGGCCTTCATCCTCTCGGCCACCATTACCTTCGGCTCAGGCTACCAGCTCTTCACCACCGCACCCCCGCTTCCCCCCCTCGCGCTCTCATTGTTCCTCGTCTCCCTGGCCGCTGCCTCTCTCGTGGCGACGCTGGTGGTCCTTCGCCATGACCGCCGGGCCATTGGCATCCTCCTCCTGGCCCTTGCCGCCGTGTTGAGCGGAATCTTTCCGATCGCCCGGAGCGTCCTCGGTGCTCTGGTCGCCCTTCAGCTTCTCTGGCTGATCGCAGAAGGTTGTGAAGGCGCTCCTCTACAGCGACTCTCGGGGGCCCCCGGGAGGTCGAAGACGTCGCAGCACCATGACAATGATGAAGGCCGCGAGCCCCGCGAGGGCTGTGAGCCCCGCCACGATGGTCAGGGCAACCAGAACGGTGAGGTCAGCCGGCTCGGGCTCGCCAGGCGTAGAGGTGCGGCCATTGACCATGACCGAGGGCGGCGATACGTTGTTCTCCGCGTCGAACGACGAGAGCCAGTAGGTGAAGACCTCGTCCGACTCCAGACCGCAGTCCTCGTAGTGCGTTGCGTTGGCAGAAAGCTCGGTTACCTCCTCCATGGCACGGACGGAAGCGTTCCACCGATACAGGCGATAACCAGCACGATCGAGCTCCAGCCCTTCCTCCCACGTGACAAGCAGACACCCAGGGGCCGACGGGACAACGGATCGAAGGGTTGGAACCGGGAGAAGTTTCGTCACAGGAACGCTGTACAGAATCGTCCGGGCCTCGTTGCCATCAGGGTCCGACGCCCAGATGAAGTAGGTTATGGTTCCAGAGGCATTCTGGGCGGGTAGAGTATAGACATATCTGGGGCCATCCAAGGTCATGCTCTCGTTTACGATCGCTCCCGTGATGTCCGAGTAGTTCACCCGCGCGTCAGATACGCCGTCCGCGTCGACCACGCGAGCGGTAAGCCATAGCACCTCGCCCGTCACCGCATCCTGCGGTGGATTGTGCACGATGGTCGGGGGGATTCCGATCGGCCCTGTCGCCTCAATCTTGAACGCGTTTAGATTCGTCACCATCCGATGAGAGACACTCCCTCCGAAGCTTCCGCCTCCATCGGAGTCTGTGGTGACGAAGAAGTTGTAGCTGGTCGCGCCGTCCGCCTCGTACCTCAGGTCATCCAAGTCCCCACTGTCCAGCGGCCTTCGCCATTCCGCCGTGAACGAGTACGGCGGTTGGGTCCCACTGTAGCGGAGGGTGCCGAGGACATCCTGTAGGGTGTCGGAAACGGGTGGGCGGTCAAAGCCGTGCGTATCCACGGCGCGAGGAGGATATGCGGGCTGTGGGGCATACTCGTCCCCGTTCCACAGGCCAAAGAAGGTCCCGTCCCACTCACCGCCGCCGTGGTGGGAGGTGCGGGTCGCGGATACCTGCATGCCCAGCCAGAAGTAGTCATCGGCTACGGCTACCCAACCAACATCGATGGCACCGTCGATCCGGAAGTAAAGGTTCGAACCGTCGTGCTTCACGTAGAGAGCGGCGATCCCATAGGGAGCGGCCTCCCCGTTCTCAAGAGGGATGTCGACATTCAGGGCATCCTCCCACGCCCCCGTGGCGGGGTCTCCGTCCAGGTCAGCGTCAGAAACAGGTGTCGAAGACAGCGGTACGGTAATGGACACCGGTACGGCGAGCGTAGTCAAACTGGCCCAGAGCGCGATGACGATGATGGTGCCCAAGAGGACGACGAACAGCACCGACGCGCCGCCTGACGGGCGATTCCCAGTCGCGGTAGGCCCAGATCGCCCCGGTGCCTGCCGGGTCCACGCCTCACCCTTTGAGGTATTGCTACTCGTGTGGCGTGGCTTCATCTCTGCTACCACCCTCCTTCTGGGACGCCCTCATCGCTTGTCTGACAATGAACAGGGAGTATCCGTAGGTCCCCCAGACGAGGCCGAGTACGAGGACAATGAGTGTCTGAATGATGGCGAGATCCCGGGGAAGGAGACTGAACCCCTCTCCGACCGAGGTCACGACGAGCGAGAACCAGGATACGCTTGCGAGGTGACCGTCCTCACCTGGGAAGGCCGCCCCCACGAGATAGCTGCCTTCATCTCTCGGGGCGTACTCGAAGGACGCCACACCCTGGGCGCTTGTAGTCGAGACCCCCAGATCGAGGAACCCAAACGTGGTCTGGACAAAGGCAGAGACCGGCCTGAGGGATAGGGGCTGCCCCCTCTCATCGCGCAGGGTCACAATCACCTCCGCAACCTCCAAGGCCACACCGCCCGGGGGAAGGGTGAGCTCAAGGCTAGTCGGTTCGCCTGGAGATATGAACTGTCCAATCTGGATGAAATGGGGCTCGGACTCCATGAAGGGCCCTTCATCGGTTGCATAGGCCAACTGAAAGTAGAACGATCCGTTCAGCGTGAGCTGGCTGTCGTAGGCATCGGCGGAGAACAGAGGGAAACCGAACTCGTAGACGTTGCGTTCGCTGCCCAAGGCTCCAGTGGCACCGATTAGGTCGTACGTTCCGCCAATAGCCCGATCGTCCGCAAACCGGGTCGTCGCCCCTTCGACGTATCCATCAACGGCCTGCACTTCGCCACCTGACATCGCGAGTCGAACCGCGTTGTAGCTGCCGTCCCACTCGTCGGTGGCCTGAAACCTCATCTCAGTCCAACCCTGCCACGGGCTGATCAGCCCGACGTGCATGGTTCGATTGGAGTCCTCCAGGCAGTGAAACGAGATGAGAATTTTGGTTTGGGGATCGAAGAAGTTCTCGGCATATTCTTCGAGGGCAAAAACCCCGTCTCGCGTGGGTGGGGGGCCTGTAGGACACAGGATGTCACCCCGATGGCTTGCCTGGGCACCAGGAGCTACATCCACCTGTGCAGGGAGGAGGAGGAGGGCCCCCGCTAGGAGACCGCACACGGCTAGGACCGTCCTCGTCGACATCATGTCGTCACCTCTTCAGCCTCAGCCACGGCCTCGGAGATGGTCTCCGTTTCCTCCGCCACCTCCCACATGGAGACGATGGGAAAGATCTTCGAGAAGATGGCATACAGGAGCGCGAACGCGGCGATGGACGCGGCCGTGATGGCCCACTCCACCCACGTCGCCTGGTAAACCCCCCAATCGAACGGGACTTGGGGTACGGCCATTGTCGGGACAACAATCAGAAACCGCTCCACCCACATCCCGACGGCGACCAGAATGGCGGCGATGGTGATGCCCGCGACAGATCGCGTGCGATTCAGGCTGAGGAGGACCGCCGGAACGATGAATCCCCCGATCAACATCCCCCAGAAGAGGACGGCGTACGGGCCGGTCGACAGCGCGGCCAGCCATCGGACATCCTGGGTCTGACTCCCGTACGCGGCCGTGAGGTAGTCGCTGAGGCTGAAGTAGATGATGGCAATGTCAAGGACCAAAAGGAGGACTCCCAGGTTTCGGAAGTGTTTCACCGTGAGGTACTTCTCGAGGTGATAGACCCGCCGAAAGACCGCCATCGCGATGATGATCGTGGCGATGCCGGAGAAGATGGCCCCGACGACGAAGTAGGGCCCGTAGATCGCCGTATGCCAGCCCACTCGCAAGGTCATCCCGAAGATCCACGAGACGACGGTGTGAACGGAGACGGCCACGGGGATGATTATGATCGCCATCAGTCCAATGGCCTTCTTCAGGCCGATCTGCTGCAGCCGGCTCCCCGTCCATCGCCCTGCCAGGAGCTTGTACAGGAACCCCCGGAACCGGCCGAGCTGGTATTTCGCCCGGAGGATGGCGGCGTCAGGGATCATCGGGAGGCTCAGATAGATGATGCTTCCTGTGAGGTAGGTGAAAATGCTCACGAAGTCCCACATGATTGCCGACTCGATCCGCCCGTAAAGGAAGACGTTGATGATGCGGTCCGGCCGGCCCAGATCAAGAATCGGGAATGCCGCAGCAATCACGATGGCGATGACCGTGATGGACTCGGCCATCCGGGTTATCGGCCGCCGCCATGCTGCGCCGCTCACTCGCAGAATGGCCGAGATTAGGGTCCCGGCGTGGCTGATCCCGATGAAGAAGACAAAATTCGAAATGTAGAGACCCCAGCTGACTTTGTCGTTGAGACCAGTCACTGCCAAGCCAGTCTGCAGCTGTGTGACGTAACCGGCCACTCCGATGCCGACGATGGTCGTGAGAACTCCACACAGGACGTAGAAACGCCACGTCGTTCGCTGCAGAGGTCGAACAAGGCTGGGGTCCGCCTCGATCGTCTGGCCCATCCTAGCTACTCCTGGGCGGTAGGTACCAAACCCGCGGTCGGGTCCCCAGTTCCTCTTTGAAGCGGAAACCTCCTCGCTCCCTGAGGGTCTCCGCTAAGGGAAGAGTCTCTGTCCCGTTGGACACGGCGTCCTCTCGCATGTCGCCGAAGAAGATGGCCCCGTCCCCCATTTCGGCGGTACACGCTCGGACACAGGCGGGAAGCTTCCCCTGTTTGGCGTAGTGGACGCAGAACATGCACTTCTCTACAACCCCCACTCGATGGGGCCAGGGTTCCTCGATGGAGTAGGGGTGCGCGAGCTCTGCTGGGGTGTGAGCGGGTTCGGCCCAGTTGAACGACCTCGCATTGTACGGACATGCCGCCATGCAGTACCGACAACCGATGCAGCGCTCGTGATCGATGAGAATGACGCCATCATCTCTCCGAAACGTGGCGCCAACCGGGCACACCTTGACGCAAGGCGCATTCTCGCAATGCATGCAGGGGCGGGGGAGGAAGTATTGGGCTCCCAGCTCGTCCTGGACCTTGAACACCGTGATCCATTCCGTTCCTTCCGGGACGAAGTGTTCCCGGCTGCATCCCTTGGTGCACTCGCCGCATCCGTCGCAGCGGGCAAGATCGATCACCATGACCCATTGCTTGCGATTGTCCGCCAGCGCGCGAAAGTCCGTCGGATTCCAGCCGACGATCTCAAAGACGCGGTCGGAAATCAGGAGTCCCACGGCCCCAGCCGCGATCCCTCCTGATACGAGTCTCAGGAATCGCCTCCTTGAAAGCTCCTCGCTCCGTTGGGTCAAGTCTCCTCCTCTCCATGCTCTTCCCAGCGCAAGCGATACTCGCAGTAGGGGTCTCCATGGCCGATGCATGCCAGACGCTTGTGGCGGACTTGGGGGCCAAGCTTCTCCGCCACCCCTTCGTGGAAGCCCGTGTCGAAGGAATCACAGATCATGCTCGGAAGCTTGAGGGCGAGCTCCTGGAAGGGACACGTCATCGCTCGGTACCGAACGACGCCTTCCGTCTGATCCATCACGGTGGTCAGGGACCCCATCCGAGGCAGGGCGTCTTGGAGAAAGACTCGCACAAACAGGTCGGGGTCCCACTCGGTCACGTCCGCCACAGTGGCGACCGCCTCGATCAGCGCCCGGCCAACCTGTTTCCCGGCCGCATACAGCTCCTTCCCTCGTTCTTCCGGGGGAAGGCTCCGACGGATGACACCGAGCAAGACCTCCGACAGGAGACGATACTGTCGTAAGGGGATTCCCTGGGCGATTCCCGCGGGGCGCAGGCGATACCGGATGGGAGGACGGCCCACGTCCCCCTCCTGATGACGGATGAACTTCTTTACGAGCCCCTCCCCGACCAGGATGTTGAGGTGATACCGGATGCTGCCAGACCGGAGGCCGGTGGCTCCGACGAGTTCGGACGTGTCCCGCTCCCCTCGTAGCAGTTCCTTGAGAATTCGCACTCGGACGTCGCTCCCCAGAGCCTGGAAGGCCTCCGCCAAAGCGGAGCTCCCCGTTTCCTCTGCCTCCAGGAGGGCCACGGGTCCTTCGGCGTCAGGAGCCAACCCGCAATCAGCCCCTCAGGCGTCGTGTCACGCTTGCAGTCCTGGTTCTTGCGATTCTGATGAAAAGAATGAATCGGTTGATAGGATGAATAACTCACATAAGAACAGTAAGAACTGTAAGAACGGTACATGCACACCGCTTATCATCTATGTTCCTGAGTCAACCGCGGAGGGATTGACAATCCAAACGCGAAGAGTGAAGCCTTCAGGAAGAAAGTCATCTCCAGGAAACAAGACTCTAGTGGCCCTCGTGGCCATAAGCGCTACGATCGCCTTGGCGCTGGCGTTTTCGAGTCCAGCGGTGGCGGACTTAGCTTACAGTGCAGAGAAAATCAACGGAATCATTGTGGATGGGCTTGCCGACGATTGGTCGGGCGTGTCCGGGCTAACCATTAGCCTGGTGAACCCCTTCTCGCCGAGTGAACAGATGGTAGACGGGCTGACCGTGAAGGTCGCGTATGACGATGCCAACCTCTACATGCTGGCGTTGGTCGATGACGATTTCAACTACAACGCGACCGACCACAAGAAGTCAGGAGCGATTGCGGTACAATGGCAGATCGACTCCACTGCCACGACCGAGATGGGTGGGGGTCTGGGGAACGTCGACATCTGGCACTGGGAGCTCGACTCCGGACCCTTTGAGCCTGCCGGAGGACCGACCTTCGGGACAGGAAACGATCCCGAGGGGAACTTCGACGACGAGTGGGCGAACAGTACGAGCAACAGATTTGATGACACCATGATGAACGAGCTCTTCGGCGTGTGGTCCCACACCAACATGTCGGCTGAGAACGCCACAGGCACCTGGATCTTTGAGATGAGGCGAACCCTCACGACCAGTGACACGCTCGACGAGGACTATCAATTCAGCGCAGGTGACACCGTCGGGATGTCGTTCGCCTACTGGGACGCCGACCAGACCCCGGCCGGCTGGACCGCATGGGGCCACTTCTCCAGCTGCAAGGAGCCTACCGCCCCCTACGACTTCTCCTGGATCAACGTGACCCTGGAGCCTGTTGTGCTGCCCCAGGGACCACCGGGCCCCGAGGGTCCGGCAGGTCCGACGGGTCTGGCGGGTCCGCAGGGACCAGCTGGTTCGGATGGGGCGCAGGGACCGACGGGAGCGACAGGACCAGAGGGACCAGCAGGTGAGTCGGGTCCGGCCGGCGCAGCAGATCTTGCATCGACCGCGGCCAGTTACGCGGGGATTGGGGTGGGGGTTGTGGCCCTCATCGTCGCCTTTGTTGCCGTGTTCCGCAGGCCAGGGGGCTAGGCGTAGAAGTCGGCAGCCTGCCATCCTGCGGCGTCGCTAGTACACCCAGTCGGGAGGATCCCAGAGGCGGCATCCAAGAGGCCCTCCGCCAGGTCGGGGGCATTCTTGGATTCCCCCAACCCGCCCTCCGCTCCTCCCGACCTCTTTCTCCTTTGTTGAGGCAGTGGTCGTCTGGGGCTTTCAAACACCGTCCTGAAGAGGTAGTGCGTGGGCCAGGATTTGAACCTGGGAACCACTAAGGACAGCGCCCTCAACGCTGCGCCGTTGACCATGCTTGGCTACCCACGCGTATGCCCACAATTTGGCGCTGGATATTTAGCCTTTCCAATGCGACCAGGATTCGTCATTCGGAGCGCTGCGGGGGAGAATTCCGATCCTCCGCCTAGGACATTCGAACTCCCGAAGGCCTTGCGGCCCACCGGCTCTCAAGGCCGGCGCTTTTGTCCGGGCTTAGCTACCGCAGCGCATCTCCGCAATAATGCAGGGCGTCTTAACCCTTGACGATTCACGAAACGGAGGCGGAGGCGGGCTTACGCCCCGAGGAGCGTGTGGAGTGCTCCCGCATCGAGCTCAAAGACGGCCACGGGATTGGCCAGCTCGTAGGCGGTAATCACTTCGGGCTTGAGTTCCCCAAGGAGTCCCAGGTCCTGGCCGTTCACCACAGGCCTTGCGCCGCGACCCGGGAGCAGGTTCTCATCGTCCTCCTCCTCCACGTCCCCCTCCAGTCCCAGATCCCGCAGGATGCCCAGGACGAGGCCCTTGACTTCCGTGAACCCCGCCTTGGGGTGAATGAGGGCCCCCGACACGCGCCGCTGGTTGCGTCCCTCCAACACGACATCGTCGATCTCGAAGATGCGTTGGGGGAGCTCCCGGTGCCGGTTCAGGCGGAGGATCTCCAACAGGGACGGTAAGAGGCTCGACCGGACCACGGTGAGGTCGGACGTGATGGGATTTGCCAATCGGAGCCTGGGTCGCCGGGGCCGGTACGCCCCTTCGCTATCCTGGAAGGTGAGGGTTCGAACCTCTTGGAGCCCCTGCCCCACCAGGACCTGCCTCAGGCCTTCCGTGAACTCGTTAACGGCCGCCGCCTCGCCCATGGTCATGGCCCGGGAGACGACGGGCTCGAACTGGAGGAGTCCGTGCCCGATGGCCAGGTCCTCGATCAGGTCGACCTCGTGCATGACATCTGTCCGATAGGCGGGGATCTCCACCTGGATCACGCCCTTCTGAGACCGGGCCCCGAGGCGCATCCGCTTCAGAGCCGCCACCGCAGCACGGGCCGAAAGGCTCAGTCCCAGGAGTTCGTTCGCCCGGGCGAGGGACAACTCCCTTGCCGCCGGGGTCAGGTCGGGGGTCTCCAGGGCCTCTTCGGGATACATGACCGTGACCGAACGCATGGACCCTCCCCGCTCCCCCATCGCAGTGACCAGGATGGCCAAGGCTCCCTGGACCGCGGCGAGGTCCGTCCCCGTCACGTCGATGAACACGTTCCGGGTCTCCGGGGTCAAAGCCGTTACCTGCCCGTTGATAATCGGAGGGAAGGAGAGGACCCGGTCCTCCACGTCCAGGATGAGGGGGAGGCGCTTCTTCCCTTCCAGAATCCACGCGTATTCCCGCCCCTTCTCGTGATGTTGGAGGATCTCCCCCAGGCTCATCTCCCCCGTGCCTCCCAGGGGGATGAAGCGGGCTTCCTCCGGCCCGAAGGCACGATAACGGAGGGGGCCCTCCACGGCGTCGAAGTCATGGAGGCCGATGGCGACCTTCTTGCGCTTCCGGCCGAGCGTGGTGTGAAGTCGCTCCTGGAGCTCGACGATGGATGTGACGACCTCCTCCGTCAGGCGGAGATTCTCAACCAGACCGCCGACCACGTAAGGCCGCACGTCTTTCACGTTCGCGTCCGCGATGAGGTCGATCCCGCTCACCTTCACCTCGTAGCGCGGGAGGCCGACCTCGATATCCAGGAATCCCCGCAAGGCGCGGGCGAGACCCTCGACGGAGTAAAGGTCGGGGCGATCCGGATCGATCTCCACTCGGAGCGAGTCCCCCTCGACGCCCTGGTGGCTCACCCCCATCAGGGGGATGGCTTCCTCGAGCTCCGGCAAAGGAATCTCCTTGCCCAGGAGCGAGGTCAAGTCCCTGTGGTCGAGGGAGACGACGACCATCGCGCGCGAGTAGGGAGCGCGTTATAATAAACTAGGGAGCGTGCAAGACCAACCCATCCCCTTCCTCGAAAGAAGTGGGCCGGGCCTGATTTGAACAGGCGACCTCCCGGTTTCTAAGTTCCGAGACCTATCAGCCGGGCGCTCTAGACCAACCTAAGCCACCAGCCCCTCCTTCTCGGGTGAACTCGGTGAGCCGAGCACCGCTCTTAAACCCTTGTGGGGGGCCAGAATCCTCACGATGGTCGGGCGAACCAGGCCTCCCGCATCACGATGACCAAGGCTCCGGGGACGGGAGCCATCGACGAAACGGGTTCCAGAATCACACGGGCGATCCGGTCAGGGAAGCTGACGTACAGGTACCCGTCGGGAGCGTCCACGACATCGAGGACCCCTCCGATCCCGGGATCGAGAACCAGTTCCGTTCGGAAACTCGGGTCGGCCGAGGCGTTCTCCACGAGCCGGTAGAGACGGCCGAAGTTCCAGGAGCCGAAGAAGGCTGCCTGGCTGTGGGTTGGGCCGAGCCGGTCGCCCGTGTAGAAAGCCAAGCCCGTGGGGGCGATGGCGGGGGTGAAAACCGCCAATGGCGGGACGAAGCGGGGATCAGGATCGGCCCCCTGGACAACCGGCCACCCGTAGTTCTCGCCTCGGAGACCGAGGTTGACCTCGTCGTTCCCGAAGGGACCGTTCTCCGTGAAGAAGAGGGTCCCGTCGGGCGCAAAGTCGAACCCGAACACGTTGCGAATTCCGAGGAGATAGGTGTAGGACGAAGAGAAGGGGTTGTCGCCGGGCTGAACCCCGTCTCGATGCATCCGGAGAATCTTCCCGGGCAGAGTCTGGGAATCCTGGGCCTGGTCCGCATCGCCCGTGTCCCCGAGGGAGGCATACAGGAGATCGTCCGGGCCGAAACCCAGTCGCCCGCTGTTGTGGAAGCTGTTGGCGGGAAGCCGGTCCAGGAGGACCTCCTCCGAACCAGCTACGTCCCCGGACGCCGAGAACCGCGATATCCGGTTGAAGGTTCCGGTCGCGTCCTGGTAGGTATAGAAGACGTACACGAACGGCTCCGTGCCAAAGTTGGGGTCGAGGGCGATGCCCAGTAGGCCCATTTCGTTTCGTCCGACGACATCCAAGGCGACGAACGGCGCCGGCAGAACGCTTCCGTCCTTGATGATGCGAACGCTCCCCGCTTGCAACTCGTTGTAGAAAATCCGACCGTCGGGGGCGAACGAGAGGGCGACGGGGGTGTTCAGGCCCTCGTGGACCGTTTCGAGGGCGAGGTTTCCCGTGGGCGCCTCAAAGAGGGGGGGAAAGATGAAGAGGAAAAGGAAGACGCCCACCGCGATGAGGACCACCACGAGGACCGTGACGACGACCGTCAGGCCTCGGTTCACCTTTCCTCATTGCGCCTCATCCCCTATACATCTGCCCCGCGGGCCTGGCGGAGGCTCCCATCGACGCCCCCCGTCACCATTCTTACATAGCGGGCCGAGCATTGACAGGAGGATGAAACTGCTGCGGGATGTGCGTGAGGGCACCCGCCTCCTGCTCCTCCTCGAGATCACCACAGGACGTCATACCCGTCTCAAGAGCCTAGCCGAGAAGCTGGGCCTGAGCGTTCAAGGGGTCTCCGGCTACCTTGCCACCCTCACCGAGGAGGAGCTCGTTCATCGGAAAAACGGGGTTTATGTGACGACGATGCTTGGCGTGGAGGCCCTCCACGACCGCCTCCGAGAGCTTCGGGAGTTCGTGGAGAGGTCCTATGCGGAGACGCGCATCCTGGACATGACCTCCGCCCTCGCCGGCGAGCCCATTCGAGCCGAGGAGGACGTGGGCCTCTTCATGGAGGGCGGCCGCCTGGTCGCCTATCCGGGAAGGAAATCCTCGTCACGGGGCCGATCGCTCCAATCGGTGGCCCGAGGGGAGGACGTGGCGGTCGTGGACCTCGAAGGCATGGTGGAGCTGGAGCCTGGCACGATCACCGTCCTCCGGATACCGGGCTCTGCGCAACGGGGCACGGCCGCCGTGGACCTCACTGAGGCGCAGCGCCTCGTGTCCTCCCATGAGGACGGGATCGTCGGCGTGAGCGACGTGGTGGCTCGCGTCCTCTCGAAGAAGCTGAAGCTCACGCCCGATTTCGAGTTTGCCTCGGTGGCCACCGCCCATGAGGCCGCCCAGCGCGGAGTGGATGTCCTCCTGATCAGTTCCCAGGATTCCGCCTCGGACGTCATCACGGGCCTCGAGGCCGCCAACGAGGGTTCGGAACGGCCCGTGGCGTATCGGGTGGTCGACCTCCCCCGCCAGAGCGGAGGATAACGAGGAGGAAAAGCTCATTTAGTCGGGGGTCACGTTACGAGGGACGGGATGGGCAGGTGACGTCATTGCGAGCCGTCGTTCTTGCCGCTGGAGAAGGCACTCGGTTGGGGCCCTTCACCCGGACGGAGCCAAAGGTCATGATTCCGGTCGGGAACCGGCCTATGGTGGAGTACGTGGTCCGGGCCCTCGTGGAGAACGGCCTCCGAGACATCGTCATGGTCGTGGGGTACCGGAAGGAGCGAATCATGACCCACTTCGGGGACGGGAAGGAGTGGGGAGCCGCGATTGAGTACGTCACCCAAGACAAGCAGCTGGGCACGGCCCACGCCCTCCTCCAGGCGGCCTCCTTTCTCGAGGACGACTTTCTTGTCCTCCCCGGGGACAACGTAATCGACGCCCGGACGGTCGGGGACGCCCTCCACACCGGGACCATCCCTTCCGTGGTCATCACGGAGAGTGAGGAACCCTCGAAATACGGCGTCGTCATCCTGGACGGGTCCCGTGTCCAGGACATCGTGGAGAAACCGGAGGAGCGCATCGGGAATCTCATCAACACGGGCATCTACGGGCTCGACACGGCGTTTCTCAAGGAAGCCGCGCAGCAAGGGAAGAAGGGGGTTTTCGACATCCCCGCCATTCTTCACCAGCTGGCCCGCAAGCGGAAGCTCACGGCCATCCCCACGGAAGGGGCCTGGATTGACGCCGTCTACCCGTGGGACCTCATCAAGGTCAATGCCGTCGCCCTCCAGGCGCTGAAGGAGCAGATCGCGGGGAAGGTGGAAGAGGGGGTCATCCTCCGGGGACCGGTGGCCCTTGGCGAGGGCTCCGTCCTCCGGGCCGGGGCGTATGTCCAAGGGCCCGTGGCCATCGGCGAGGGTTGCGAGGTGGGCCCCCACGCCACGATCTATCCCTCCACCTCCATCGGAGAGAACGTCACCATCGGGGCCTCCTCCGTCATCGAAGAGAGCCTGATCATGCCAGATTGCTCCCTCGGGGCCTTCTCCTACGTCTCCCATGGCGTCCTAGGGCGAGGCGTCCGGAGCGCCTCCCACCTCTCCGCCCCCGCGGAGACGGCCACGATACGGATCGAGGGGGAGTGGCACGAGGTCGCCCACGTGGGCTCCTTCCTGGGAGAGGACTCCGCCCTGGGAAGCGGGGTCAACGTGATGGCGGGCACCCTCGTCGGGGCCCGCAGCACGGCCGCCTCGGGATCGACCCTTCGAGGAACCCTACCCGATGGCTCGCGAGTGACCTAGATGTGCGGCATCGTGGGCTACACGGGGGAGCAGGCCGCCCTTCCGATCCTCCTGGAAGCGTTGAAACGGCTAGAGTACCGTGGGTACGACTCCGCCGGCGTGGTCGTCCTGGACGGCGAGCTGACCCTTCACAAGGCCAAAGGGGAGATTCGTGAGCTGGAGAACGTCCTCCCGGACCTTCCGGGAACCCTCGGCATCGGCCACACACGTTGGGCCACCCACGGGGCCCCGAGCCAACACAACGCCCATCCCTTCGTGGACTGCACCGGGAAGCTCGCCCTGGCCCACAACGGCATCATCGAGAACTACGGGGTGCACAAGGAGGCGCTCCTCGCCAAGGGCCACAAGTTCACCTCGGAGACGGACACGGAGGTGGTGCTCCACCTCGTGGAGGATGCCTACGAAGGCAACCTCGAGGAGGCCCTCCGGGCGGTCCTCTCGCGCATCGAGGGAGCCTACGCCTTCGCCCTGACCCACGCGGACGAGCCGAGGAAGCTCGTCGTGGCCCGCCGGGACAGTCCCCTCGTCCTGGGCCTGGGGACCGGGGAGAACCTCTTTGCCTCCGACGTGCCCGCCCTTCTTCGCACGACCAGCAAGGTCCTCTACCTCATGGACGGCGAGCTGGCCGTCCTCACCCCAGAGGAGGTTCGGATTCAAGCTCCCGACGGCTCCGCGGTCGACCGAAAGCCCGAGGTGGTCACCTGGGATGTGGAAGATGCCGAGCGCGGTGGGTTCCCGCACTTCATGCTGAAGGAGATCTTCGAGCAGCCCGAGGTCATCCACGCCACCCTCCTCGGTCGCCTGAGCGACTTTGAGAATCTGGAGATTCTGCGGGGAGCGGACCGGGTTCAACTGGTGGCTTGCGGGACCTCCTATCACGCGGCCCTCGTCGGGAAGTACATCCTGGAGGAGATCGCGGGCATCCCAGCCTCCGCCGAGCTCGCCTCGGAGTACCGGTACGCGGCCCGCTCCGACGGGAAGCCGCTGGTCGTGTGCATCAGTCAGAGCGGCGAGACCGCCGACACCATCGGCGCGGCGCGGGAGGCGAAGCGGCGTGGGAGCCGGACCCTCGCGGTCACGAACTACGTCGACTCCAGCCTCACCCGGGAGGTGGATGAGAGCCTGTACACGCGGGCGGGCCTTGAGATCGGGGTCGCCGCGACGAAGACCTTTACCGCACAGCTTGTGGCCTTGTACATCCTGGCCCTCCGCCTCGGCATCCTGCGAGGAACCCTCACCCCTGACGAGGCGCGCAAATGGACGGAGGAGATTCGGGCCCTGCCCCGGGCGGTCCAGGCCGTGGTGGACAACGCCCCGGCCATCGAGGCCTTGGCGCGAGAATTCAGTCAGGTCCGCGACATGTTCTTCATCGGCCGCAACGTCAATTTCCCCATGGCGATGGAGGGGGCCCACAAGATGAAGGAAATCTCCTACGTGCACGCGGAGGGGTACGCGGCCGGGGAGCTGAAACACGGGGCCCTCGCGTTGATCACGAAAGAGACGCCCGTGGTCGCTCTCCTCCCGCAGGACCACACCTACCAGAAGATGATCGGGAACGTGGGCGAGGTGAGCGCCCGCGGTGCGCCTGTGGTGGCCATCGGGTACGAGGGGGACGAGGAGCTGGAGAAGTACGTGGACGCCACGATCCGTGTGCCGTGGGTGCGGTCCATCTACTCCCCCGTCGTCAACGTCGTGGCCCTCCAGCTGTTGGCCTATTACACGGCCCGAGAGCGGGGGTGTTCCATCGACAAACCCCGAAACCTGGCTAAGACCGTGACGGTCGAATAGTCAGGATTCGAGGAGAGGTAGCAGCTCTCGCAGGTCCCCAATTTCGTGGTGGGGCCGTGCATTCCCGGAGGGAGCCGGGAACACGCCTCGATTGACCCAGATGCTCGTGAGGCCGGCCTCTCGTGAACCCTGGACGTCGACGTGAGGATTGTCCCCGATGTGGGCGCTCCCCGCTGCCTCCCCGTTTACCCGCTCCAAGGCCAGGCGGAAGATGGCGGCCTCGGGCTTCTCCGTGCCGACCTCCCCGGAGATGATGATCGTGGTGAAGTAGGGCCGGAGGCGGAACCTTTCAACCTTGGCCCACTGAATCTCCCCCGGTCCGTTGGAGATGATGCCGAGCGGGTAGTCCCCGTAGAGGGCCTCCAAGACATCCATGGTCTCCGGATAGAGTTCGATGCTGGCAAGTCTGTCCTGCCGGTACTGGGCGGCTACTTTCCTGGCCTTGGTGGGATCGTTCCAGCCGTGGGCTGCGAGGAGCCTCCGGTAGGCCTCGTCGCTGACCTCCTCAAACCCTGCCGTCGGCCTCTCCCCCCGCACGACCCTGTAGAGGTCGTAGTACTCGTGATGGTCTAGGTCCGCTTGGATTCCCGCGGCGGCGCAGGCTTGCCGAAGGGCCGTGTTCGGAGCGAGGCCGTACTCGCAGAGGGTGCCGTCAATGTCGAAAAAGAGGGTTTCGAGCCTTGCGCACAATGTCGAGCCGAGGTGGGCGTGCTATTTAGGGTTCGAGGGACCCCCCTTTTCGTGCGGTCTTCTCCCTTCCCACGCCCGACAAAGGCTTTAACGCCACCCCCCCTGGAACCTGCCGATGTTCAGGCGGCCCCGTGGAACGCGGGACTTCACCCCGGAGGAGATGGCCCGCCGCCGAACGGTCGAGGCCGCGTTTATGCGCGTGGCACACCGTTTCGGCTACGGAGAGGTCGGCACGCCCACCTTCGAACACGCGAAGCTCTTCATCACGAAGTCGGGGCCTGGCATTGTCGAGGAGCTGTACGCCTTCCGCGACAGGGGCGGTCGTGAGCTCGCCCTTCGCCCCGAACTCACCGCCCCGGTCATCCGGTTCTATCTCAGCGATCTCCAGAGCCGACCCAAGCCCCTGAAAGTCTTCTACCTCGGGACCTGTTACCGCTATGACGAGCCCCAGTTTGGCCGCTATCGGGAATTTTATCAGTTCGGGGTCGAGATTCTCGGGGGCAGCCCCCTCCAGACGGACGCCGAGGTCATCGCCACGGCGGTGGAGGCGGTCCAAGAGGCGGGCCTGACTGGGTTCCAGGTTCGCGTGGGTCACATCGGACTTATCCGAGGCCTCTTGGACGTGGACGAGGAACGGAAGGCCCGGATTCTCAACGCCCTCGACAAGCGCCGCGTGAACGAGCTTTCGGAGGCATTGGAGGGGGCGGGCATCGGGGACCTCCGAGACGACCTCCTTGCCCTCGTGGAGTTCCGGGGGGGAGCGGAGGTCTTGGACCAGGCCCAGGAGAGGGTCGGCGATCAAGAGGGGCTTCACTACCTCCGTGACCTCGGAAACCTCCTCGAAAGGTACGGCATTGACGACGTCCTGTTCGACCTGGGCGTCGTTCGCGGCCTCGACTACTACACGGGCGCCGTGTTTGAACTCCACTACGAGCCCCTGGGGTCGGCGAGCCAGATCTGCGGTGGTGGGTCCTACACCCTCACGGACCTCTTTGGAGGGGAACCGCTCCAGACCACCGGGTTTGGGATGGGGTTTGACCGGGTCGTTCTCGCCCTGGAGAAGGCGGGGGCGTCCCTCCCGGAAGCCGGACTCGACGTCTACGTGCTTCCCGTCGGCGACCACATGCGGGATGCCGGCTACGACGTTCTCCGACGGATCCGAGAGGCCGGGCTCTCCGCGGACGTGGATCTTACGGGCCGCGGACCCTCGAAGAACCTGGACCACGCCGACGCCCTGGGGGCTCGCACGGCCATCCTCGTGGGGGAACGGGAGTGGGAAGCAGGCAAAGTGGGCGTCAAGGATCTCCGGACCGGAGAGCAGACCGAGGTCCCGTTGGAGGAGCTGACCTCGGTCCTGGGTGGAGCGTAGACACGGGCGAGGCTAACGACTCATTCCCATCCTTGATACCCTGTTCGAAATTCTTTAACGCCGCCATGCCTAGACTCGGTTCCAGGAGGCCTCATGGGTAAGTCGAAATCCTCGGCCGAGGGAGTGGAGCGCGCGACCATTCCGGCCCTAGGTGGGCGGGTCCGGCATGCCCTTTCCCGGATGGTAGACTTTGGGGAGCCGAGGCGCCTCCAGGCGAACGCCGCTCGCCGGTTCAAGGAACGGCGTTTCCATGAAGCATTCAAGGCGGCCAAAGACGCGGTCTCGCGCATCGAAGGGGAATCCCGGGACTACATCGAGAGCGGCATGGCCCTCGCCATCGCCTCCGCGCGCCGCATCCTGGAAACCTCTGAAGGCTCCACGGAGTGGGCTCGAGAGGTAAGCGACCACCTGGGGGAGGTCATGCACGCCTTCGAGGGCGGATCTTTCGCCGAGGCGGCCCCTCTCCTGGAGACCCTCGACGTCGCCGTCTCGAGGTTGTACGCCTACGAGATGGACCGCCACCGCAACCACGTCGCGGCCCAGGGACATGCCATCGCGGAGATTCAGGCCATGGGCGGAGACGCCACCCTGCCCCGGAGAAAACTTCGAGGGGCAATCCTGGCCCTGGCCCAGGATGACCGCGAGAGTTACCTCGAGGTCATCGAGGAGGTGGACGAGTTGGTGAAGGTGGCGAGGGCGAGACGAATTCAGGCCATCGAGCGGGGTGCCGAGGAGGTCGAAGGCCCGCTACGAGAAGGCCTTACGGACGCCCTCAAGACCGGGGATTTCATCTCGGGCGACTTCCTGCTGACAGCTTCCCGGGAAACCTCGTTCCAAGACGCCCCGACGCCGGCGACCTCGGCGTTCCAGGACAGTCGAAAGGTTGCCCTATTGAAGGATGTTCTCGCGCAAATCGAATCGATGGTCGAACGGGCCGAAGAACACGGACTCGACGTCACGACTGCCGCGGAGGACTTGGCTGCCGCCAAACGGTTCGCCGAAACGGAGGACTATGCGGAGGCCTTGGTCCGGGGACGCCGGGCGTATCACCTACTGAGGACCCTCAGGACCCAGACCGAGACGATCGGAATGGAACCGGCCGCGTCCGCTGCTCCCGGGCCTCAGAAGAAGTTCAAGGAGGGCCCCAACGAGCAGGAGGCCAAGGCCCTCGGGGTCGTGGACGAGGATTCGCTCCTGTGGTGCCTGGAGTGCGGGTCGGTCCAGGTGGGCATGGATCCGGACGGCGGCCTCCGTTGCCTCAGTTGCGATGCGAAGGTCCCTGTGACGCTTCCCTGAGTCCATCGGGCTCGAACGAGTCCCGTCCGGAGAGCCGGGAGAGATTTCTTACCCTTCCCATTTTCCTTCCCCGAGGGATGCCGGAGGAGGTCCGGTTCGCCGTCGAGGGGACCACGACCACCGTGACTGGGATCCTCCTTCGTCCCCGGAAGGCACTGGCGCTCTGCGTCCTCGCTCACGGCGCGGGCAAGGGGATGCGCCCCCCGTTGCTGGAAGCCATCGCTGAAGGTCTGGCAGAGCGCGGGATCGGGCCCCTACGCTACCAGCTTCCTTACGTGGAGGAAAGGAAGCGGTACCCCAACCCTCCGACCTTGCTGGGGGCGACGGTCCGGTCCGCTCTTCGGTTCGCTTCGGAGAAAACCTCCTCGCTCCCTTTGTTCGCGGGGGGGCAAGTCCCTGGGGGGTCGAATGACGTCGCGGGCGGCCGCAGAGAAGCCGCTTCAAGGCGTTTGAGGGTTGGTCTTCCTGGGGTTTCCGCTCCACGCCCTCGGCATGCCGGGCGTAGACCGGGCCAACCACCTTGCCCGGGTGGAACACCCCATGCTCTTCCTGCAAGGAACCCGAGACGCCTTTGCGCAACGGGACCTCATCGAATCCGTGGTGGAGGGCCTGGGCCCCGTGGAATATTGCACTTCGTGGAAGGGGGCGATCACTCCTTCAACGTGCTCAAACGGTCCGACCGGCATTCCGCCGATGTGCTGGACGAGCTTTTGGAAGCCATCGTAACCTCGGGAAACAGACTCGTCGGGAGCCCGCCATAAGGACCATAGAATCGCGAGGTTCCACCAAGAAGAGCGCCCCGACCGGGATTTGAACCCGAGTCCCAGGCTCGACAGGCCTGAATGATCGGCCGCTACACTATCGGGGCTAGGGCCATCGAACCGGGAAGGCGTACTTCAACCTACTCCCCCGCCCGAAACCGGGCCATCACCAGGAGGGCCAGAAGGATGCCGACACCGAGGAGGACCGCGGTGAACTCCGACGTGAACTCGAAGCGAGCCGCCGTGGCAGC
>JAUVFR010000049.1 GCA_030594205.1 Methanobacteriota archaeon | reverse complement strand
CGCATCTTCCTGCGATTCGTCAGCCGGATCCGGAGGCTGGAGGAGGAGGAAGTCGCGAAGAGCGCCCGTGCATTCGGGCTGGTCGACTACTGGGAACGACCGATGGGGACGTACAGCGCGGGGATGCGCAAGCGGGTCATGCTCGCGCAAGCCTGGATGGGGGATCCCGAGCTCCTCCTCCTCGACGAGCCCTTCAGCAACCTGGATCCCGAGGGGCGTCGACTCCTTGCGGGGCTCCTGGAGGCGAGGTTGTCGTCGGAACGCACGACGGTGGTCTCCACCCACCTGGCGGAGACCCTGGCGCCGCCGTCGCATCTGGCCTTCCTCCTGGACGGCCATCTCGAGGCGGATGGGCCCATCGGCGACCTGGCGGACCAGTTCGAGGCCCGGTCCGCGGTATTCACCCTGCCAAGGCCCGCGGAGGCGGTGCAAATTCTCCTCGCCGAAGGGCAGAGCGACGTCACAGCTTCCCAAGACCGAGTTGTCGTGAAGGGGAAGTCGGAGACCATCCTCGCTGCCCGCAGCATCCTCGAAGATGCCGGCCTATCGCCCGATGCAACGAAGGAGGAATACGACATCTGGGCCATCTATCGGGCCCTCCTTGCAGGCCGCACGGAGGGCGACAACGGATAATCCGCAGATTGGCCTTGACCCTACCGGGTTCGGGTCACGGTTAACTAGTGGGCCCTTCTCCTGCGCCCAATGGACCGCGCCGGTCAATCGCCGGCCAGAGGGAATGCGCTGACCGACAGGATACGCAAGGACCGTACCAGACCAGAGGGACCGTCCTTGAGCAGGGCGGATACTGCTCGCCACACGGGGGGTCGTCGGCCGATCGAATCTGTGCCTCGATCTGCCGTCTCTGCGCTTCCGTCATCCCCGGCAAGTAGTGGGCTGCATAGAACAGACCGTCGCTGCAGTTCCGCGTCCAACACGGTTTTCGATCATGGCCAAGGATGCGGGATAACGTCACCAGCCTCACCAACATCGAGAACAGTCCAATCCCAACCTAGCCCCCCCGGGGGATTCCTCGTTCACGAGCGTCCGCAGGCTTGGGGCCTGAAAAACCTCACGAAGCAGGCTTTCGAGACTGGCACGGGCGTCTCATCTGAGATGCAAAATCCCTAATCGCTGTAGCTCTGACCTGTGAGGCTTTCGATGGCCTTTCGTATTCTCCAGACCTCGTATGTCAAGGAGTGCTCGCTCTCTCAGTCCAGGGCGGCCTTCGACCGTGCTAACCCTCCTTGGAGATCTTCAGGGTGCCCTCCCCCAGGTAGTCGAAGATAACCACGTCCCCGGCCTCAAGGTCCGCAAGCTCGGCGAGCTGTGAGGGCAGGGCCACGACGAGGCTGTTCCCCACTCTGCGAATCCCGCGAGAACCTGAGAGGGCGCGGACCCCCACTGCCCTCCCTGGGGCTTGTTCCTCCGCGAGACTGTGTCCATGCCGCCAGTTGGGAATGTGCCGTAAGTCGACCCCCCCTCGACGCAAGGGTGCCTACGGCCGATACTCGGTTCCGCTTGTGATCGCTGTTCGTCAGAATGGGGACTACTTGTTCCCTCAATATGCGAGTGAACTTCTGATGTATGTCCCCGTTCTTAGAACGGACCTATCGAAAATGATAAATATTCTCTAAATATACAGGTCTGCGTGGGAACATGACTGCCGCTCGCATCGCGAAAGTAGTGGGTGCCTTCATCTTTGCCATCTTGATGTACACCTCGTTCGCAGTCGCGGACACGGGCGTCTCCTCCGTGGACACGGACGGGAGCGACGACTTGGACCCTCCTGGCTTTGCGGCCCTTTATGCCAAGGTAAGCGCGACCCTGGATACCGACGAATGCCTGTATTACTCGTGGTCCCACACGCCGGGTTCGACGTATGTCACCCCCAATCCACCCTACACTTGGGATTGGCAGTCCTTCAATCAAGGGAATAATGTCCAGTGGAAGGGATGGACCAGGACCTGGCTCTTGAAGAACGGCAGTCCGCACATATATGAGGCACTGGCTACTCTGGAAGATCAGCCGGATGATCCGCCCTGTCTGTTCTAGGCCCGAATGAAGCATCGTGGATGGATTGCAGCAGTAAGCCTCGCCTTCGTGCTAGTGATAACTGTACATGTGGGGGAGGGCTCGCCCAACGAACCTATGATCCTGCAGGCCGGGGATTACGGTGTTTATTCAATAGGTGATTGCGACCCAGGCGGTGCCTGGTTCTATCCTCCCTTTTTCGGCTTTCCCGATGCGGAGAATGCCTCCGATCAGATTGCCATCCTGGCCGAAGTCTGCTCCGTTCAGCTGAGGTGGGACGTCCTCGCCGTGACCGGAGGAACGGCCACGGTCGGTCTTCAGATGTCGGGTTGGGGAAGGGAGTCGTTCCCCGGGGCGTTCCTGACCGTCTTTAACGAATCCTGGCATCCGGACAAGAAGGACCCTGTGTACGTGCGCATTCTGGAAATCCTGCACGCGAAGCACACCCTTCGCGTCGACTTGGACTCCATGGACGTCACGGAGGATGGCAGGTACATAGGCCGATGGACCTTCCACGTCACGCCCGAAGAGGTGGCTACCGGCCGGGCCGAAATCGTCCGGAACTGGTTCGGGGAGACACTCGTCAGCGTGCCCCTTCGTGTGACGAAGAGCATCGATGCCGGCGACGCGGCCAACCTCAAGGTCACCTATGGGCTCGACACCTTCGTCGACATCAATGGCGGGGGAGGGCCCATGCCGGAAGGTTTCGGCACGTATGTCGTAGGCGGTTGGGGTCAGAGACAGCAGACCATCCCGGTGGCGGGCCGGTATCACGACCCTACGACATCCCTTCTGCTCGTCAGCTACAGCTGGCACTACGACGATTTGCTCTTCAACCTCGGCGGCCTGATTATGCTCACGGACTGGGCGGCCTTCCCGGGCGGCTTTCGGGGCCACTTCTCCTTCATGCACCTCGTGGAGACGAATATCTTCCAGTTTCCAGAACCGGATTTGGGAGGAAGCTCTGAGGGAGGTTCCGGTGACGATGGGGGAGGAGATGCAGGAGGAGACACCGGGCAAGGCTCGGAGGACGAAGGCGGCGGGGCTCAAGATGAAACCGGCGGTGAAGCCCCCTCTGCCGAGCCTCCCAGCCTCCCATGGAGTACGGTCTTCTTCTTCGCCGCTGTGGCGGTCCTCACAGTGGTCATCGCCTACCTCCGCCTTCGACCCCCGGGCGGGAAAGGTGATGGAGGGCCCTGAGCTACCGAACGGCCAGACGTATCACTCTAATGCCGCAAGTCTGTCGCGGTTCGAGTCATCGCGGTGTACCACGAGGGGATGCGCTGAGACGCCTCGCTCTCCTCATGGGATGGAGCCTACGGGAGCCCGCGCCCTGGCGGGTGGGCTTCCTCCTGTTTGTGGTCCTGCTGTTCACCCTCGTGGGCGGCGTCGCTCGCCCGGGCGGAACCACCGCCGGGGCCGCCCTCGCCGCGTCCCTGGCCTTCACGGCCACGATCGCCGTGGGCACCTCGTATCCCTTCATCTTCCCCCTCGTCTCCGTCCTGGTCACTTTGGCCATCGTCATCCAACGCCGATCGGGAGGTCTCGCCGCCCTGCAAGCGCAAGGGTTGCGCCGCTGGGAGATCCTCACCGCATACAGCCTCGCGGTCTTCCTGTTGGCGCTGATCCCCGCCTTTCTCGCCTTTCTTGTCTTGCCGCCCATTGTGGAACCCGCCTTGGGCGGTCAGGGCCAACTCGGCCTCCTGTATCCTCCTGACTACTGGATTGCGATGCCCCGCCTCTTCATGGCCACGCTCTTCACCGTCCTCTTCGCGGCCACCTTCGCCATCCTCATCCGGAACCCCGCCGTTGCGTTCGGCGCCATGGTCACGTTCTTCTTCATTGGGTGGTACCTGCGCGCCCCCCTGGGACGGTATGGCCCTCTCACCCCCCCGGGGGCCTTTCAGCGGGCCTATCGCTTCGAACTCCCGAATCTGGAAGGCCTGCCCTTTCACGTGGCCGACCTCTACGTTGCCTACATTGTCGTGGCCGTCGCCGCCTTCGTCCTGGCTGTCCTCTACGCCAGCCGCCGGGGGGAGATGCTCTGAGTCCAGCGAGGATATGGCGAGGTCTCAGCTTGGTGCTCCTCCTCCTGGCTGTCGCCTCCTTCGCCGTCGCCTCGGGGGTCTTCATCCGTGACTTCAGCGGGGTGGGGAGCGGGGGTTCGATCTCTTTGGAACCCGGAGGCACCTTCACGTGGCACCTGTATGCCTACGAATTGACCTACGACCTCGGCGTCTTCTCCACGGTGAACGTGACGACGGTCGTCGAGGCGGCCTACTCGGATTGGACCGTCACCTTCCAGAGCAACGGCTCGCTCCTGGCCACCTTTCGCCCTCCGTTGCCCGGTGTCCTGACGCTCACCATCACGAATCAGGAGGACCGGCGGGGTGAGCTCGGCTACAACGTGCTCCAGGGGGCCGACCTGCCCCCCGAGCTCGAGACGTCTCTCCTGAATCCCGCGCTCACCACGACGCTCGGCCTCCTGGTGGCCTCCGTCGTCTTGTTCGCGCTCGG
>JAUVFR010000022.1 GCA_030594205.1 Methanobacteriota archaeon | reverse complement strand
GACCGGCGGTCTGAACGAGCCGATCCCCGGCTCTTAGGCACGCCCTCCCCCAGATTTAGGGGACCCGAACAAAGGTTTATCCCCTGCCTCTGGGATTTGTAACTGCATGGCGGTGGCCGTCGAGACGACCGAGAGCGAGGAGATGGTTCTCAAGTACGTGTGGCTCCTCCAGCACGAAGGCGAGGCCCCGGCCAAGACGGGCGTGCTGGCGGACTACATTCAAATCGCCCCCTCCAGCATCACGGAGATGCTGGACAAGCTCCAGGCAAAGGGGCTCGTAGAGCACCGCAAATACCTCGGCGCCTCCCTCACGAAGGAGGGAGAACGGATCGCCGTGAGCATCCTGAAGCGCCACTGCGTCATGGAGTGGTTCATGGTGCAGGTCCTCGAGGTCCCGGAGAGCCAGTTCCACGACGAGGCATGCGAGATGGAGCACGTCTTGACCGACAGCACGTCAGCGAAGCTTCGGGTCCTCACGGACCAGCCCGACACCTGCCCCTCGTGCTATGACTTGGAGCGGTTACACTGCCGGTACCTCGTGGCCGGTGAGGTGCCGCGCCGGTAGGGCCTGCCTCTCTATACAGTACATCTTAGGCAGTCCGAAATCTCTAAATAGGACCTAAGTTTCATCGCGGCTGCAGGTTTAGGCTATCCGAAAACAAACGGGGTGAGGAATCTGGTTCTGGCGCAATACCTGCTGACCTTCCGCGAGGTGCTCGAAGCATCCTTGCTGACGGCGATTATCCTCTCGTACCTCGTCATGACCGGACGGACCTCCATGAAGCGGTACGCCTGGTACGGGGTCTTTGCGGCCATTGCGGTCAGTCTTGTTCTCGGGATCATCATCTGGTTCTTCTACGGAACCCTCTCACCGGCCAACCAGGTCCTCTTCGAAGGGATCGCCGCCCTCATCGCGGTGGCCGTGCTCACGTCCATGATTTTCTGGATGGCCCTGCGGGCTCATACCCTGAAGTCGCGGATCCAGGGGCGCGTCGAGGCGGCCGCTACCCACGGCGCGATCCTTGGCGTGGCGGCGGTGACCTTCATCCTCGTGTTCCGCGAGGGCCTCGAGACGGTACTCTTTCTCACGCCTTTCATGGTCCAAAACATCTCAGAGACGATCCTGGGCTTGGCCTTGGGCATCGGTGCCGGCCTTGCTCTGGCCTACGCGATCTTCCGGTTCGGCGTCCGCCTGGATATCCGACGATTCTTCTTCTTCACGAGCATCCTCCTGATTCTCCTGGCGGGCGGGCTGTTCGGCTACGCGATCCACGAGCTCTTGGAGTTCGCCGCCATCCAGGGGACGGCGACGGGTTGGTGGGGACAGGCGGCCTACACCCTGCCCATCGCGTCCGATAGCCTCTTTCATCACAAGGGCGCCATCGGGTCGGTCTTCGCGGTGCTGTTCGGGTACACGGTCGAGCCGGAGTGGGCGCGACTGATTGCCCACGTCGCCTATCTGGCAGCGATCCTCCCCCTGGTAATCTTGATATATGTCCGTCCCGACACCGTGGCGAGGCTCGGCGTGCGCCTCAGGCGTCTCCGGCGTTCCCCCGTCATCCGCGGGCAGGCCCCCCGCGAGGACTGAGCGCATCGGACGCCGGTTTCCTCCCCAACGCTTTTCTCGCCCTTTCGTGTCGTCCTCGGGATGACCATCGACGACTGGAAGATTGACACGCTTGCGGCACACCTGGCTCGACGCGGGGGACCGGGGCCCGTGGTGGATCCCATCTCGGTGAGCGCCACATACCGGCTGCGGGACGTGAAGGAGGGGGCCCGCTACGCTCTGGAAAAGGCGCCCATCGGGCTGTACGGCCGGTGGGGCAGCCCCACGAACCGCTCCGTGGAGAAGGCCGTTGCGGCCCTCGAAGGGGGCACCCACGCCCTCGTCACCGCCTCCGGGATGGGCGCGATCTCCTCAGCCATCATGGCGACGGTCGCGCAGGGCGACCACATCGTGGCCGGGAAGAGTTTGTATAGCGGAACGGCCGAGATGATGCTCCACTACCTCCCGCGTTTCGGGGTGGAGACGACGTTCGTCGATCCGACCCAACCGGGGGCCTTCCGGGAGGCGGTTCGGGAGGAGACGACGGTGGTCTACATCGAGACGCCGGCCAACCCCACGATGTTTCTGACCGACATGGAGGAGGCGGCCGAGGCAGCGCACACGGTCGGCGCCCTCGCCGTGGCAGACAACACCTTCGCTTCCCCCATCAACCAGAGACCCCTGGACTTCGGGGTCGATGTCGTCCTCCACTCCGCCACGAAGTACCTGGGCGGCCACTCGGACGTCACCGGGGGCGCGGTGGTCACCGCCGATCAGGGGCTCTTCGAGAAAATCTGGGATGTGTACAAGCTCCTCGGGCCCACCCTCGGGGCCGTGGATGCCTTCTTGATCGCCCGGGGCATCAAGACCCTCCCCCTCCGCGTGCACCGCGAGAACGCCACGGCCCAGGGGCTGGCCGAGTTCCTCTTGAAAGATCCCCGTGTGGCCGCGGTCCACTACCCGGGCCTTCCCATCTTCCCCCAGTATGACCTCGCGGGACGCCAGATGTCCGGGTTCGGCGGTGTCTTCTCCTTCGACCTCGCGGGCGGCTACGAAGCGGCGGTTCGATTTGCCGAGGGCGTGAAAGTGGCAAGCCTCGCCGTAAGCCTCGGGAGTGTCGAGACGTTGGTGGAACACGCGGCGAGCATCACCCATGGGATGCTGACACCGGAGGAACGCGCGGCGGCCGGAGTCGAGGAGGGACTCATTCGCGTGAGCGTGGGGTTAGAGGACCTGGAGGACCTGAAGGAGGATTTCGCTCAAGCCTTGGCCTGATCCTTTTCCTGGAGGACGCCTTCGAGTTGGAGGAGGTTGACCTTCCACTCGATGCCGGCACTGAAGCCGCCCAAACGCCCGCTGCTTTCGATGACGCGGTGGCAGGGGACCACGATGCAGGACCGGTTCTTGCTCAGGGTGTGGGCCACGGCCCGGTACGCCCGGGGGTTTCCGATGGTCTCCGCAATGTCCCGGTAGCTGCGCACCTCGCCGTAGGGGATCCGCCGGGTGGCCTGAAGGACCTTGACTTCGAACGAGGTGTAACCGGAGAGGTCCACGGGATGGTTGGAAAGGTCCACCGGTTCCCCCCCGAAGTATCGCGCCAGGTCAAGGCCAAATTCCGTCTGCGGATCGTCTCCGGAGGTGGTCACGTCGTCCGTCAACACCACACCCCGAACCTTCTCCGCCTCCTCGCACACGTCCACCCGACCGAAGTCCGTCTGGAGAGAGGTGACCTTCATCGTCTTCACCCATGCCCTCTGGAAATTTGAGGTTAACGGGCCCCCCTCTCGAGAGGCGTGAGGAGAATCCGCGCGTCGACGACCTTGCACCCCTTACCCTTCTCGAAAACCAGGTAGGGGTTGATGTCCACGGCCTCGATCTCGGGAAAATCCTGGACGAGCTGGGAGAGGCGCTGCAGGCTCTCCGCCAGCCCGGCCACGTCCGAGGGGGGCTCCCCTCGGACTCCCTCGAGGATCGGATAGCTCCGGATCCCTCGGACCATGCGGAGGGCGTCCGCGTCCGTCAAGGGCGTGAGTCGGAAGACCACGTCGTTGAGGACCTCCACGTAGATGCCGCCCAGGCCGAACACGAGCATCGGACCGAACTTCTCGTCGAGGTTCATGCCCATGATCGTCTCCTTTCCGCCGCGGGCATACTCCTGGACCATCCACTCCTTGATCTCGAAGCCCTCCTTCTCCAGTCGGAGTGAGAGGGTGCGATGGTGGTCGTCCAGCTCCTGTCTCGTTCGAATGTCGAGCACAACCGCGCCGTAATCCGTCTTGTGGAGGATCTCGGGATGGACGGCTTTGAAGGCCACCGGATAGCCAATCTCCTCCGCCGCGGCCTGGGCTTCGGGGAGGTTGTCTACCAGTCGTGATCGGACGATGCGAAACCCGTAGCACCGAAGGAGTTCGAGGGCCTCCATCTCATGCAGACGGGTCCGCCGCTCCTGGACCGCGGTTTCGACGATCGCCCGCGCCCGTTTTCTTCGAACCCGGAACCGTCGATACGTGCCCTCGTCCCGCTCCAAGTACTCCTGGTACCGTCGCATGGCGGCCAGCGCCCGAGCCGCGCTCTCTGGGAAGAGGTAGGTAGGAACGCTGTGGTCTACAAGTTCGGTCACTCCAGGAGACTGTTCCCCCCGGCCGAGGAAGGTACTCACCACCGGTTTCGACTGTTTCTTCGCGGCCCGCCAGATGGATCGCGCGACAGCGACCTCGTCCTCGACGATAGGAGGGACGCTGATCACCAGCAGCGCGTCCACGTTCGGGTCCTTCAACACGGCGCCCACGGCGAGCCCGTAGCGCTTCGCGTCGGCGTCCGCGATCAGGTCCACGGGGTTGACGGGACTCGCTTCCTCGGGGATTCGTGCGCGCAGGTACGCAGTCGTCTTGTCGCTCAGGACCGCCGGTTCCATCCCCACGCCGACGATCGCGTCCATGGCCATGATGCCGGGTCCCCCGCCGTTCGTGACCACGGCCACCCTACGCCCTTGCGGAAGGGGTTGCATCGAGAAGGCCGCCCCGATGTCGAACAGCTCCGCGATGGTGTTCGCCCGGAGGACGCCGGTTTGCTCGAAGAGGGCTTGGGTGCCCACATCGGGCCCGGCCAACGCACCGGTGTGGCTGGCGGCCGCCCGTCGTCCCGCCTCCGTCCGGCCCGACTTTAGGGCGAGGATGGGCTTCCCCTTCGTGACCCGGCGGGCAATCGGCATGAACTCCCGCGGCTGACCGAAGCTCTCGATGTACAGGAGGATGAGGTCCGTCTGGTCGTCCCCCTCAAGGTACTCAATCAGTTCGTGGAGGGAGACGTCCGCGGCGTTTCCCAGGCTCACGAACTTCGAGAGACCTACCCCCCGGTTCCGGGCCTGCTGGAGGATGGCGACGCCGAGCGCCCCGCTCTGGGTCATGAAGGCGATGTTTCCCCGGAGCGGTAGAATGGGCGAGAAGGTCGCATCCATCTGGACGCGGGAGTGGGTGTTGATGACCCCCATGCAGTTCGGGCCCACCATGACCATCCCGTGTTTCCGGACCAGGCCCTCCAGTTTCTCCTCGAGCTGCCGCCCCTTCGGCCCGACCTCGCTGAACCCGGAGGTGATCACGATGAGCGCCCGGATCCCCTTCGTTCCGGCCTCCTCGACGACCTGAAGGACATGCGCGGAGGGGACCACGATCACGGCGAGCTCCACCGGATCCGGGATGTCCAGCACGGAAGGATACGCCCGGATCGAGTGGATGGACCCGGCGCGAGGGTTTACCGGGTACACGCGCCCTCTGAATCGGTAAGCCAGCAAGCTATGGAGAATTTCCCACCCTACCTTGCGTTCGGAGCGAGAGGCCCCCACGACGGCGATGGACTCGGGGGAGAAGAGGCTCTCGAGCCGGTTCGCCATCACCTTCGCATGGGAGGCATCCGCTTAACCTTAGGGGGCCGGGAGCAAGGCGTGGACGGGCTCAGGCGTCCTCGAGTTCCTGAATCAAGTGCTCCACGACGGACGCATTGGCCAGGGTGCTCGTGTCCCCGATGTCCTCCAACCGTCCCGCGGCCATCTGACGGAGGATTCGGCGCATGATTTTCCCGGAACGGGTCTTCGGCAGGTCGTCGGCAAACTGGATTCTGTCCGGTGTTGCGATGGGTCCGATGTCGCTCCGGACGGTCCGAATGAGATCCTTCCGGAGTGCCTCAGAGGGGCGTTGCCCTTCCCGCAGGACGACGAAGCAGAAGATGCCCTGCCCTTTCACTTCGTGGGGATATCCCACGACCGCGGCCTCCACCACGCTGTCGTGGGCGACGAGGGCACTCTCGACCTCCGCGGTGGCCAGCCGGTGGCCGGAGACGTTGAGCACATCGTCAATCCGGCCCATGAGCCAGTAGAAGCCGTCCTCGTCCACGCGGCACCCGTCGCTGGTGTAGAACGTCCCGGGGAACCGGGAGAAGTAGACCTCCTTAACCCGTTCGTTCTTCGGGTCCCCGCAGACTCCGCGAATCATGGCGGGCCACGGTTTGGTGATGACCAGGGCCCCTCCCTCGTTCACCTGAGCCTCGGTCCCGTCGGACCGGAGGATCTGCGGCTCCACGCCGAAGAAGGGCCGCGAGGCGGACCCGGGTTTCATGGGGATGGCCCCTGGCAGCGGGGTGAGCAGAATGCCCCCGGTCTCGGTCTGCCACCAGGTATCCACGATCGGGCAACGCTCCTTCCCGATGACCCGGTAGTACCACATCCAGGCCTCCGGGTTGATGGGTTCCCCCACCGTACCCAGGACCCGCAGGCTCGACAGATCGTGTCGTTCAGGCCAATCGTCCCCACGTCGCATCAGCGCGCGGATGGCCGTGGGGGCGGTGTAGAAGATGGTGACGCCGTAGTCCTCCACGATCTTCCAGAATCGGTCCGGTTGCGGATAGGTGGGGACGCCCTCAAACATGAGCACCGTGGCCCCCAGGGACAGGGGACCGTAGACGATGTAGGAATGACCCGTCACCCACCCGCAGTCGGCGGAGCACCAGTAGAGGTCCTCGTCCTTCAGGTCGAAGACGAGCTTGGTCGTCAGGGTGACATACACCATGTAGCCGCCCGTGGTGTGGAGCACCCCCTTCGGCTTCCCGGTGCTGCCGCTTGTGTAGAGGATGAACAGGGGATCTTCGGCGTCCATCTCCTCCGGGGGGCAGTCGCCTGCGACCTCCTCCGCGACCACCTCATCGTGCCACCAGAGGTCGCGACCCTGCCGGAAGGGGACGTCGATTCCGAGTCGGCGGACGACGAGGACGTGCCGGACGTCCGGGCACGCCTCCAAGGCGGACTCTGCGGTGGCTTTGGGTCGGACGACCTTCCCCGCCCGGGTATAGCCGTCCGTCGTGATGAGGAAGGTGGAGCGGCCGTCCAGGATCCGATTCTTCAGGGAATCGGCACTGAAGGCCGAGAAAACGACGGAGTGGATCGCACCAATCCGGGCGCATGCCAGCATGGACATGGGCAGCTCGGGAATCATCGGCATGTAGATCGTGACCGTGTCCCCACGCCGGACCCCTCGCCGTTTCAATACATTCGCGACCCGGTTCACTTCTGCGTGAAGTTCCCGGTAGGTGAGCGTGCGCCGATCTTCGTCCTCTTCTCCTTGCCATATGATGGCCGGCTTATCCCCGCGCCCCTGGAGGAGGTGCCGATCCAGGCAGTTGTAGGACGCGTTCAGTTTGCCGCCGGCGAAAAAACGGACATAGGGTCCCTCCCGCTTCCCGACCCCCGCGAAATCGTACCACATGACCTCGTCCCACTTGCGAAACCACTCGATCGTCTCTTCGGCCTGCCTGGCCCAGAAGGCCTTCGGGTGATCGAGGGATTCCCGGTACAGCTCCTCGTACTCCGCCAGGCTTCGGATGTGGGCCTGCTTGCTCAGTTTCTCGGGAGGATGAAACACCCGATCCTCCCGAAACATCGAGGCGATTTCTCGATCCATGGCGCCGGCCCCCCCGACCCACTAGACGAGATCAAGGATACTTGAACCCTATCTTGGGCTGCCCCCATACCGCCTTTAAGGCGCCCGCACTCTTCCCGAGACGGTGCTCCCATCCCTCCTGATTTACGACGAGCGCTTCCTGGGCTACAACTTCGGCCCCGACCATCCCTTCCAGCAGGGGCGCGTCAAACTCGCTCGTGACCTCATGGCCGCCATGGGCCTTCTGGATCACGAGGGAGCGCTGGAGGAGACGGCCCTCCCTGCCTCGGAGGACCACCTTCTCCCCGCCCACGCCGCGGAGTATATGGAGGTCGTCCGACGCGCCGGCCGGGACCCTGCCAGGGCCGGAAACCGCTACCTCCGCTACGGCCTGGGGACTGCTGACAATCCCCTATTCCCCGCGATGTACGAGGCCGCCGCCCTCGCGGCGGGAGGCACCCTGGCGGCGATGGATGCCGTGCAGAGAGGGGAGGTCCGAAACGCGTTCAACCTCGGTGGCGGGTTTCATCATGCCCATCGCGCGCGGGCCTCGGGCTTCTGTATCTTCAACGACCTCTCCGTGGCGATTCACCATGTCCTCCAAGAGGGCGCCTCCCGTATCCTCTACCTCGACGTCGGCGCCCACCACGGGGACGGCGTCCAATACGCCTTCTACGAGGACCCACGGGTCCTGACCATCTCTCTCCACGAGGACGGACGATACCTCTTCCCCGGGACGGGCTTTGTCGAGGAGGTGGGCGAGGGGGAAGGCGAGGGGTATAGCGTCAACGTGCCCTTGCCACCCCAAACGGGGGACGATGCCTACCTGGCGGCCCTTCGCGAGATCGTTCCGCCCCTGGCCGAGGCGTTCCGACCCGATCTCCTCCTCAACCAGTTTGGCATTGACACCTATGTCACGGATCCCCTGACGCACCTCGGCCTGGGAACTTCCGCCCACCAGGCCATTGCCCGGGAAGTGCATGCCATCGCGGACCGCGTATGTGGCGGCCGCTGGGTGGTGACCGGGGGTGGTGGATACGATCCGTCGGCGGTCGCACGAGCCTGGGCCCTTGTCTTCGGGGAGATGCGCGGTTCCGAGATGCCCGATCCGATTCCGGAAGACTGGGAATCCCTACACCGGACGCTCTTCGGTCGCGAGCTGGGAACCAAGGGCCTCGTCGACCCGCCCCAGCCCTCGTCCCCGGAGGCCGAACGAGCGCTGGCGGGGGTCTTGGAGCGGGTGAAGTCCACCGTGTTCCCCTTTCATGGATTGGAACCCTAGCCTGGGCCTCGGTGGGGAGAGGGGCTGGCCTCCCTTGGGGAAATCGTTATTCGGGGAAAACGGTTAAATAAAAACCTCCGTATGCGCGGCCTGGGATGCGCTCTACCCGCCCCCCACTATCAACCTTGAGACTCGTGTCTCAACTGATTTTAACCTCCGGTAACAACGAGCCATTCATCAGGCCACGAGGCCCGACTCATGGACAGGGATGAGATGCGAGTAGGGACCCGTTTTCGGAACGCCACCTCGCACGGCGTGATTCCCCGTCTCCCCGCAACACACAGGTTGGCGAAGGATGGAACAGAAGTACAAGAAGGAGAAGGGCGACGCGGACAAGGAGCACGCCGAGAAGGTCGGGGATAAGCGAGCGGCGAAGATTCGGGAGGAGATGGAGGACCGCCTCGAGCGCCTCCGGTACCAGTACGAGCGCGAGCTCAACAACTTCCGCTACGAGATTCAAGAGCGGGACTACCGGCTGAAGGCTTACGAGGACAAGTTCAACAAGATCAAGGAACCCCCGCTCCTCTACGCCTACGTCGTCCGGAAGGCCGGCGAGGACCTCTCCGGGAACCAGGTCGTGGTGGCCCGAGCCAGCGAGATGCTGAAGGTCTCCGTGGGCTTCATCGACAAGGACGGCCTCGACATCGGCCAGTACGTCTGGGTCCACCCCCAGACCTACGCCATCGTGGAAGAGAGCCAGGAGGTCCACAAGGGCATCGTCGGCAAGGTCCAGGAGGTCCAGGAGGCGAACCTCGTGATCTCCATGGAAGGCGACCTGGAAAAGCGCATCATCAAGTGCGACCCGGAGGTCGCCAAGACCATCAAGCCGGGCTACCAAGTCTCCATCCTCCCGCCGACCATGGCGATACTCCAGGTCATGCCCGACGCGGAGGTCAAGAGTCTCCTCCTCGGAGAGAAGCCCAACGTCACCTACGACATGATTGGCGGTCTTGACGAGGCCATCGAGCGGATCAAGGACGTCGTCGTCCTTCCGTTCCAGGAGAAGAAGCTCTTCAAAAAGATCGACCTCAGGGCGCCCCGTGGTATTCTTCTCTACGGCCCGCCGGGCTGCGGCAAGACCCTCCTGGTCCGGGCCATCGCCACGGAGAACAGCATGGCGTTCTTCAACGTCAGCGTGGCGGACATCCTCTCCAAGTGGGTCGGAGAGAGCGAGCGGATCACGAAGGAGATCTTCCGCCACGCACGGGACAAGAAACCAAGCATCGTCTTCTTCGACGAGATCGAGGCCCTGTTCACCACGCGAGGCATCCTGGACACCTCCGGCGTCCACAAGAACATCATCGCCCAGATCCTCTCGGAGATGGACGGCCTCATCGAGATGGAGGACGTTTTCGTCATCGGGGCCACCAACCGGCCCGACCTGCTGGACCCGGCCCTGATGCGCCCCGGGCGGTTCGACGAAATCATCGAGATCTCCCGGCCCGTGCGGGAGGCGGGGGCGATGATCCTTGGCATCTACCTGAACAAGGGCCTCCCCATCGACAAGGAGCTGGTCGAGGAGCTCGGGGGCTACGATGAGGCCCATGAGAAGCTCATCGGCCTCGTCTTGGAGGAGCTCTACGCCAAAGACCGCTGGGTCGAAATGAAGGTGGACTCCGAGGCGAAGGAGCCAGTCAGGACGGTCAAGAGGCGAGACATCGTCTCCGGCGCCATCATCGAGGCCATCGTGAAGACCGCGAAGAAGAACTTCGTGAAGCGCATCTTGGTCATGCCCACGAAGAAGCGGAAAGACGCCGGCTTGTCCGAGGAAGACCTCCGCCTTGCCATCGAGGAGGAGTGCAAGGAGCACGCCATCACGGAGATTTACATCTACGAGAAGCGGCAGCGCGAGATGCTCCGCACGGGCAGTGACCCGATGGTCGGGTAGGAGACGGCATGCGGCCCCGGGTCCAAGGAACGGAACACGAATACACGTTCTACTCCCGCAAGATGAACCAGATGGGGGTGGATCCCCACATCCTCGCCCTCGACCTGCTGAAGGAAAGCGATCTCTACAGCGCCGGGGAGTGGATCCAGAACGGCTCCCGGGCCTACTACGATGTCGGTCACCTGGAGATCTCCACGGCCGAGACCTCCAGCGCCTGGGACGTAGTCGTCTGGGAGAAGGCGGGAGAGAAAATCGTAGACTGGCTCCGGAAGAAGGTGGAGGAGAAGTACCTCGGACCGGACGTGAAGCTCTGGGCCTTCAAGAACAACACCTCCCCCGACGGGACCTCCTACGGGAGCCACGAGAACTATTGCGTCTCCCGGAAGCTCCCCTTCCCTGAGGCGTTCGTGCGGGAGCTCGTTCCCCACCTGGTGACGCGGTTCGCCTACACCGGCGCGGGGGACCTCATCGACCGGAAGTACGTCCTCTCGCCCATGGTCTATCTGACGTCCTCCGTCGTGAGCGGGGAGACCATGCACTCCACCGGTGTCCTCAATACGCGGGATGAGCCCCACGCCCTTCCTCAGCGGTGGCGTCGCCTTCACCTCCTGGTGGGGGACGCGCTGATGAACGAGACGGCCATCCTTTTGCGCCACTTCACGACCACCGGCATCCTCCAGCTCATGGAGGACGAGGCCCTCGCCGACGTCCCCGTCTTGGCGGACCCGGTAAAGGACATGTGGCACAACGTGGAGCACATGAATCCCGAGAAATGGCGAATCACCCTGAAGGACGGCTCCGAGGTCTCCCCGGTAGAGATTCAGCGGTACTACCTCGCGAAGGTGGAGGCCCTCGTCGAGACGGACGAGGAAAGGCAGGTCTTGCGCCTCTGGGATAAGACCCTCGACGACTTGGAGGACCGGAAGTCCAAGGAGCTTGCCTCCCAGGTCGAGTGGCTGGACCGGTACTTCGCCATTCAGGAGGCGGCGGAGGAGAAGGACGCCTTCGACGTAGAGATGATGGCGTGCAAACAGTACTCCGAGGTGGGTCAGGATCGAGGCCTCTACTACAGCCGCCAGGAGGCCGGAAAGATGGACCGGGTGGTCACCGACGAGGAGATCCTCGAGGCGGTATACGAACCCCCCAGGAACACCCGGGCGGCGCTGCGGCGGCGCCTCTGTGACGAGCACAAGGTTGTGGCCATCGACTGGTCCTACGTCGTCGTGGACGACGGAGGGCGAAAGCGGATTAACTTGCCAGACCCATATCAAACCGAGCTGGAGGAAGAGCTTGTCGCAGCGTGAAGAGAGACCCCAACGGAAGAAGAAGAAGAAGAAAGAGGTCAAGGTCGAGTTCGAGGCCGGTAAGGTCTTCAAGCCGAGCGAGGCCAAGGATCAGGACTTTGAGTTGGACCTCGAATCGAGCCGCTTTTTAGCTCGCAAGGGGGAAGGTGGCGACCGCCGCACCTAGTACTGTCGCCCACACCCTCTTGTCAGCCCTCGAACGGGAGCTTCAGAACCGCCTCTTCGCGCCGAAGGACGCCCGCGAGGGACTCACGGCGTGGGTGGAGAAGCGGAAGCCGGTCTTTGAGGGTCATTAGTTCCTACAGTAGCTGACTCATCACCTCGTCGTGGATGAGTTCCATCGACCGCCGTTCCCATCCTTTCGCGAACATAAGGATGAGGTGCTGGGCACCTGCCTCGACGAACGGTTCAAAGGCCGCGACGGCACCCTCGGGTTCCCCCAGATAGCCGCGCCCTCCGACGGCCCGGATCCGTTCCTCCGGAGTCCCGAGGGTCTGGGCGAAGCTCGCGACCATCTCGTCCACCTGGGACGCTTCGGCGATCAGAGACCACATGAAGTGGCTTCTCCCCAATTGCGCAAAGTCCTTTCCCTCCTCTTCCGCAAACCGCCGGAGCGCCTCCATCCGCTCTTGGAACTCCTCCAGCGACGGAAGACCGGCCACGTTGACCCCATCAGCCAGACGGACGGCCATCCGGAGGGCCCGGTCTCCTTGGGCGCCCACCCAGATGGGGGGTCCGCCTGCCTGTACGGGCTTCGGTGCGCAGACGGCTTCCTCGATGGTGTAGTATTGGCCGGTGAAACTCGCCTTGTCCTCGGTCCACATCCGCCGGAGGATCTCAAGCGCCTCCCCCATTCGGTCGACCCGTTCCCTGGGTGAGGGGAAAGAGTAGCCGTACGCTCGGTACTCCACCTCCTTCCAGCCTGCTCCTAGGCCGAACTCCAGGCGGCCGTTCGAGATGACGTCGAGGGAAGCCGCGATTTTCGCCAACAGGCTGGGATTTCGATAGGAGTTGGAGGTGACGAGGGGACCGAGACGGACTTTCGATAGGTCCCGTGCCAGGGCCGATAGCAGGGTCCAGCACTCCAGGCAGTCCGTGTCCACCGCGTCCGCGTTGAGCATGAGATGGTCGCTGACGTGGAGGGTGGTGAACCCGAGCTCCTCACAGGCCCGACCCGTGTCCAGGACCTCCTCGTACGTGTACCCGAACTGCGGTTCGATCTGAACCCCCAGGGTGACCATGGTTCCGGTACGCTGCCGCGGGATTAAGCGTCTCTGGGCCAGGCGTTGCGGTTAAGTAGCATCCCAGACCTAGAATCGATGCCGTGCGGAAGGTCGCCGTGGTGGGGACTGGCCTCACCCATTGGGGGGTCCGGAAGGCCACCTTGAAAGAGCTCGCCCAGGAGGCGGGGAAGGCCCTCTTCGACGATGTGGACAACCTCCCGAAGGCGGAGGTGGACAGCCTCTTCGTCGGCACCGCCCTGGCGGAACGTCTCGCCTTCCAGAGCTATGTCGCTCCCATGGTGGCGGAGCAGCTCGGCATCCACCCGACGCGAATGCTCGCCCGGACGGAGCTCGCGTGTGTGTCCGGCCAGTTGGCGATGAAGATGGCCTACATGGCCATCGCCACCGGCCTGAGCGACATCGCGGCCGTGGTCGGGGTGGAGAAGATGAACCTGCCGGACATGGCGGAGACCCAGGCGAGTCTGGCAGCCATCCTGGATCGGGAGTGGGAAGGCGTGGCCGGCATGACCGCCCCGCCGTACTTCGCCATGGTCGCCCAGCGCCACATGTACGAATATGGGACCACCCGGGAGCAGTTGGGCCTCGTCTCGGTGAAGAATCACCGCTTCTCGGCGACGAACCCCTACGCACACTTTCCCAAGGAGGTCTCCCTCGACCAGGTCCTGAACTCGCCCATGGTCTCTACCCCCTTGCGTCTTCTCGATTCCTCGGGGATCACCGACGGGGCTGCAGCGGTGATGTTGGCGGGAGAGGACCGGGCCCGCGAATTCACGGACACTCCCGTGTACATCGAGGGCGCAGGACAGGCAGCCACGGGCAACCTGACGGTGAACCTGCCAAGTCTCACCGAGTGGCCTCACATGCGCCGGGCGGTGCGGGACGCCCTCAGCATGGCGGGGGTCACCATTCAAGACATGGACCTGGCCGAGGTCCACGACTGTTTCAGCATCTCAGAAATCATCGAGTACGAGGAGTTGGGCCTCGCGGAAAAGGGGAAGGGTGGTCAGTTCATCGAGGAGGGACAGTCGGAGATTGGTGGCCAGTTGCCCATGAACACCCGGGGAGGCCTCCTGGGCTGTGGTCACCCCCTAGGGGCGACGGGGGTCGCACAAGTCGTCGAGGTGGTCCAGCAGTTCACGGGGCAGGTGCCCCAAGAGCGGTACGTGGGTGGCACGTGGGCTCTGACTCACAACCTCAGCGGGAACGCCAACAACCACAGCGTCCTGGTCCTTCACCGGGATTCGTGAGGGAGGAGATGGTCGAGGCCAAGGCGGAGCGGCGGGTTCCCTACCTCCTGGACTTTTACCCCCTGCAAGGGGAGGAACACACCCGCATTCACCCCTTCTTCCAGCACCTCCAAGAGGGTCGGCTCACCACCACGCGGTGCACGGCCTGCGGAGAAGTGCTCTGGCAGCCTCGTGTCGTGTGCCCCCACTGCAACGCCGACGAGATGGAGTGGGTCGATCTGCCCCAGGTGGGGGAGATCTTCGCCTTCACCTCCGTCCAGGCCGGTGCCCCGAAAGGCATGGAGGAAGACCTTCCCTTTGTCGTGGGAATCGTGACTCTCAAGGGGACCGACATGCAGATTCTCGCCCGGATTGAGGGGGATGAGGAGTCGCTGGAGATCGGACAGCCCGTGCGGGTGACGGTCGAGCGACTGGCCGACGGCCGGGTGTGGTTCCGGTTCCGGACGGTGGAGGCATAGGCCCGGAGTCCCTCACAAACCTCTTACACGGCCTCGGCATCGCATCCTCAATGTACGAGAACATCCTCGTCGAGCGGGAGGAGCCCCTGGCCTTCATTACCTTCAACCGGCCCGAGGTCCTCAACGCGATGAATCGGAAGACCAAGGAGGAGGTTCTCGCGGCCTTGGCGGAGCTGGAGGGGGACGAGGGCGTTCGTGTCGTGATCGTCCGCGGATCCGAGAAGGCCTTCGTCGCGGGGGCCGACATCAACGAGTTCGCTGACACCCGGCCCATGGACCAGTGGGTCGACCGGCGGGAGCAGGCGTACTACGAGGCGATCCCCTCCTTCCCCAAGCCGGTCATCGCCATGATTCGTGGCTATTGCCTCGGCGGGGGCTGCGAGCTCATCCTGGGGTGTGACCTTCGCATCGCGTCCACCACGGCAAAGATTGGCCAGCCCGAGATCAACCTGGGTCTCATTCCCGGCGGCGGGGGAAGTCAGCGCCTGCCCCGCCTGGTTGGGGAAGGGAAGGCCATGCAGATGGTTCTCGCGGGGGAGCCCATCTCCGGTGAGGAGGCCAAGGCCATCGGTCTCGTCGAGGAGGTGTATCCCGACGAAGAGGTGGAGGCACGGACGCGGGAGCTGGCTCTCAGGATTGCGGAGAAGAGCCCCATCGCCCTACGCCTCGCCAAGGAGGCCATCCGGGCCGCCTCCAACATGGGATTGAAGGCGGGCCTAGAGTACGAGACCGCCCTGTTCGCTCTCCTCTTCTCCACGGAAGACAAGGCGGAAGGGATGAAGGCCTTTCTCGAGAAGCGGAAGGCCGCGTTTACCGGTCGCTAGCCTCAACCCTCGCCCAGGCGTTTCTCCAGGAGCATCATCTCCGGAATCATGCTCTGGCCGAGGAGGCGCATCGTATCCTCGTTGTGCGCCTCGTAGAGGTGGTCCCGTGCCCCCGACCACGTAGGACACTTCTCCTGACACATCTTGCACAGCCAGTAGGTCATTCCGAGCCAGCTACGTCTCGGATGGGATTAAGGTTTCAGCCAGGGACCCGTCAAGCAACGGGAGAACGCCTATGTAGCGGGGTGCCCTCCGACTCCCGGAGGTCTTTGATGAAATTCACGTTCGCTTACACGGGCATTCGAACCCAGGACCTGGACCGATCGGTTTCCTTCTACACTGACGTGCTAGGGTTGGAGCTCCTGGACCGCACCGAAATCCCGCAGAACAAGGGGGAGTTCGCGTCCGTGGGCAACGACGCGAAGGGCCAAATCGAGATCAATTGGTACGCCGACGATAGCCCCGTGGCTGGGCCCTATGGGGAGGGGGAGGAGCTCGATCACCTGGCCTTCTACGTGGAGGACTTCGAAGCAGCCCGGAAGCATCTCGAGGACAAGGGCTACCCTCTCGCACTCGGGCCCATCGAGAGCAAGAACTCCATATGGGCCTACGTGAAAGACCCGGACGGCATTTATGTCGAGTTCTTCGCCAGCAAGCACGCCGAGTGAGGTCCCCCCTCCGCCGGCGAAGGTTCTTCAGGGCGTTGGACCTCGGCCGAGCGTGCGCGAGTGGAAGGTCACCGACGTCCACGTCCACATCCAGCCCTACGAGCTCGTGAAGCCTGCCGCCTTCGAGCTCTTCAAGAACCTCGGGAAGGAGGACGTCGATTTCATGCGTCGGATGCGGGACGACCCGGCCCTCTTCATCCAGGTCCTCGACGAGGCGGAGGTGTGGCGCGCCGTCCTCATCAACTACGTCGCCGAAGAGGTCCTAGGATTCACCGAGGAGGTCAACGCCTTCTCCGCGAACTACGCGAAGGATTATCCGGACCGCCTCCTGCCCTTCGGCGGCCTGGACCCCCGCCGGGAAGACGTGCGGGCGGCCATGGAGGACCTCCTCTCCAAGCACGAGGTCCGGGGCATCAAGCTCCACCCGCCCCACCAGCTCTTCGCCCCCGATGCCTACAAAGATGAGGTGAAGGGGCTGGAGGTCGTCTACTCCATGGCCCAGGATGCCGGCATCCCCGTGACCGTCCACACTGGCACCTCCATCTTCCCCGGGGCGAGATCGCGGCTGGGGGACCCCCTCCCCCTGGACGACGTGGCGGTGGACTTTCCGAGGCTGAAGATCATCATGGCACACGGAGGCCGACCCCTGTGGATGGAGGAGGCGTTCTTCCTCCTTCGTCGCCACGAGAACGTCTACCTGGATATCTCCAGCATCCCACCGAAGAGGCTCCTCGATTACTTTCCTCGTCTGGAGATGGTGGCCCACAAGACGCTCTTCGGCTCCGATTGGCCCGGTCCGATGGTCCCGGGGATTCGCGCGAACCTGGATGACGTCCTTGCCCTCCCGTTGTCGGAGGGTGCCAAACGGGACATCGCGGAGGGGACGGCCCGACGAGTCTTCGGGTAGACCTTTCCGGGCAGTGATCCGAAGCCTCGACCTGAAAGCTTTGAAGCAGCGTGGCGTATGGGTTCTCCATGGCAGCCAAGGTCGCTATCGTCGGTGCGGGACAGTCGCGCTTCGGCGCCCGCAAGGCGGGGCTGAAGGCCCTCTTCGCGGAGGCCTTCTTCGACTGCCTGGCTAGTGTCGACAACGGCGTGGATCCGGCGGACATCCAGGAAGCGTGGGTCGGGAGCATGTCCTTCGGGGGCGGCCAGCTCGGCAACCTCTCCGCCCTCATGACCGAGCAGGTGGGACTCGCCTACATCCCCGTCCGGAAGGTGGAAAATGCCTGTGCCTCCAGCTCCTACGCCCTCCGTGATGCGTGGATGGCCGTACGGAGCGGTCTCGTGGACCTCGCCCTTGTGGCGGGGGTGGAGAAGATGACGGACCTGCCCGCCGACCGGCGCGGGTACTGGCTCGGGGTGAGCGGGGACACCGAGTGGGAGCGCCTGGCCGGCTCCACGTTCGCCGGCCTCTACGCCCTCATGGCGTCCCGCCACATGCATGAGTATGGGACGAAGCGGGAGGCCCTCGCCCGGGTGGCCGTCAAGAACCACCGCAACGCGAGCCACAATCCCAAGGCCCACTTCCAGAAGGTCATCACCGAGGAGGACGTCCTCCGCGCTCCCGTCTTGGCGGACCCCCTCACCCTCTACGACTCCTGCCCAATCTCGGACGGGGCCGCGGCCCTTCTCGTCGCACGGGCGGAGGATGCCAAGCGGTTTACCGACACCCCAGTATACGTTCAGGCGGCCGCCGCCGCCAGCGACCTCCTGGCGCTCCACGATCGGCCCGAGATCACCCGGGTCGAAGGGACGGTACGGGCCGGACGCAAGGCCTTCCGTCAGGCATCCCTCGCCCCCCAGGACGTCGACTTGGCTGAGCTCCACGATGCGTTCACCATCGGCGAGATCATGGCCCTGGAGGACCTGGGCTTCGCCGCGAAGGGGGACGGAGGGGCCTGGACGCTGGAGGGGCG
>JAUVFR010000025.1 GCA_030594205.1 Methanobacteriota archaeon | reverse complement strand
TCTCGCGAGACAGATCGAGGGCGAGGTCCTCCCGGCCGAGTTCAAGGATCGGACGATCATGATTCTTCGGGTGCCGGTGGGGGTTGTCGTGGGGATCACGCCCTGGAACTTCCCGGCTGCCATGGTTACCCGGAAGGCCGCTCCCGCCCTCGTCGCGGGGGACGCGGTCGTCCTGAAGCCCTCCTCCACCACGCCCCTCACGGCGATCGAGCTGGTGAAGCTGGCCGACAAAGCCGGGGTTCCTTCGGGTCTCCTGAATCTCGTGACGGGACCCGGCCGAACCGTCGGAGACGAGCTTGTTCGGAACGCCACCACGCAGCTGGTCACGATGACGGGCTCCGTGGAGACCGGTCAGACGATCATGGAGGCCGCAAGCGACAACCTGACCAACGTGGTGCTGGAGCTCGGTGGCAAGGCGCCGTTCATCATCTGGAAGGACGCCAACCTCGAGTGGGCCGTCCGCAGCGCCCTATGGGCCCGGTACTGGAACGCCGGTCAGACTTGCATTTGCAACGAGCGGACCTACATCCAGGAGGACATCTACGAGGACTTCAAGCGAAAGTATCTCGCAGCCGCCGAAGGGCTCCGGATCGGGGACCCGACCAAGGGGGGCGTGGATATGGGACCCTTGGTGACCCCCGAGCAGCGGGCGAAGGTGGAGGGGTCCATCCAGCAGGCCCTCGACGACGGCGCGAAACTGCTCCTGGGAGGCAAGCGGCCCCAGGGGGCCGCCTACGAAAGGGGAAATTGGTTCCTCCCGACCGTCCTGGAGGATGTCGAACAGGACATGGACATCTTGCAGCAGGAGATCTTCGGTCCCGTCACGCCCCTCAAGGAGTTCACCGACTTGGACGAGGTCCTGGACTACGCCAATGACTCCCAATACGGCCTGGCGAGCTACATGTTCACACAGGATCTTCGTGCCGCCATGAGGGCGGCGCACAAGCTCCGGTTTGGAGAGACCTTCATCAACCAGGTGGGACCGGAGACCGTCCACGGCTACCATGCGGGGTTCCGCAAGTCCGGGGTCGGCGGCGACGGCTCGCTCCACGGCTTCGAACACTATTTCGCCCTGAAGACGGTCTACCTGGACTACAGCGACGAGCCCGAGGCCCCGTACATCTTCCCTTACGAGTAGGTCACGTGCCCGCGAGGCCCTCGTAATCCATCCGGGCGCCCTGATCGGCGGAGAGGGCGAGCCGCGTGTAAATCGCGAGGAGGCCCCGCCGAAAGCGCGGTTCTTTCGGCGTCCACTTTGCTCGTCGTTCCTCCAAGCCCTCCACCGCAAGGTCCAGGCGGCGTCGGGGGATGTCGACCCGAACCGGATCCCCGTCCTCCACCAGCGCGATGGGTCCCCCGGCCATGGCCTCCGGACTCACGTGACCGATGGCGGGTCCTCGGGTGGCGCCGGAGAACCGGCCGTCCGTGATGAGAACGACCCCCTCCGCCAGATCCTTCTGGGTGGCGATGGCCTCGGTAACGTAGAATTGCTCCGGCATGCCGTTCGCCGCGGGACCCTCGTAGCGGATGACAATCGCGTGACCCGGATTCACCGTCCCTGCGAAGATGGCCTCGATGGCCTCATCACTCGAGTCGAAAACGATCGCCTCTCCGGTAAACGTGTGGAACTGCTTCGGGAGGGCCGCCACCTTCACCACCGCCCCATCGGGCGCCAGGGAACCCCGAAGGACGGCGATGGCGCCGATGCCTAGGGGGTCGTCGGAGGGGCGCAAGATGTCCCCCGCCTCCACGGCGAAGTTGGCGAAGTAACCGCGGGCCCGCTCGAAGAAGCCGGATCGCTCCACCTCTTGGAGATTCTCTCCGAGCGTGCGCCCCGTCACCGTGAGGGCGTCGAGATGGAGGAGGTCCCGTAGCTCACGGATCAGCCCTTGCGTCCCTCCGGCGTACCAGAGGTAGCTTGCAGGATGTTCGCCCACGGGCCGACAGTTCACCAGGAAAGGAACCTCTCGGTTGACTTCATCAAAGCGGTCCAGAGGCAGGTCGACACCCACCTCGAAGGCCAGGGCGATGAGATGCATGATCGTGTTCGTGCTCCCGGCGATGGCCGCGTGGACGATCAACGCGTTCTCAAACGCCTCCTTCGTAAGGATCTGCGAGGGGCGCAAGTCCTCCTCCACGAGGCCCAGGACACGCCGACCCGCCTCCTCGGCGAGCCGCCCGACGTCAAACTTCGTGGCAGGGACGAGCGCGCTGGTGGGCAGGGCCAGTCCGAGGGCCTCGGCCATGATCGCGTTCGTGTTGGCCGTCCCCAGGAAGGCGCAGGTCCCCGTGGTGGGGCAGGAGTGCAGGGCAAGGTTGTCGTACTCCGTCTGCCCGATCTCCCCGCGACGCAGCCGGGCGGAGAGGGACCCCACTTGCTCGAGGGTGACCCCGCGGGGACCGGGCTCCATGACGCCTCCGTGGATGAAGATCGTGGGAATGTCCGTTCGGGCGGCGGCCAAAAGCACGCCTGGAGTGCCCTTGTCCGACCCCGAGAGCACGCACATCCCGTCGAAATGGCCGCCTCGCACATGCATCTCAACCGCGAAGGAGATGACCTCCCGGCTGGCGAGGGAGAACCGCATGCCCGGCGTTCCCTGATCGATGCCGTCGCAGAAGTCCGTACAGTCGTACCGCGAGGCGGCGCCCCCGGCGGATTGGACGCCTCGAACAACCCACCGGTCGGCGAGGTCCGGCAGGTGATAGCTGCAGGGCATGCTCTGACCGCCGGTCGTCTCTACAAGGATCCAAGGCCGCTCCAGGTCCTCCATCGTCCACCCAGTGGCCAGGCGGAGAGGATCCGCCTCCGGGGCGATCTTTCGCATCTCTTGGCTGTGCAGCGGGGGCATCGGCGCCACCGGCCGTTCCAGCCGTCTCTGGAGATATCTAACTTTGGGTGCTCCGCCGGCGGAGCATGGTCGGACCTACTCCAGGAGGGGGGCGACAATCTCGTCGACGCGCTGGCGCTCTTCCTCGGTCAGTGGGCGGACGGGGGGTCGAGAGTGCGCTTCGGTCCCCCAGACTCGCTTGACGAGGTACTTCGCCGCGGCCGGGTAGGTTCCCACTTCCAGCGCCCGGCCGAACCGAGCCAGGTCCAGCTGGAGTTTCGTGGCCTCCTCCGTGCGACCCTGTCGAGCCAGGTCGTAGAGCTCGACGACCTTCTTGGGGAAGATGTTGCTCGAGCCCAGGACACCCCCCTGCCCGCCGTGCAGGACAACGGAGGTCAACAAGGCATCGGACCCCGTCAGGAACGAGACGGTGTCCGGGAGCTCGGAGATGATGTGGAGGGCCTTGGCCAGGTCCCCCGAGCTGTCCTTCAGCCCGTCGATGGTGCCATCTCGGGCGAGGTCGAGGATGAGCTCGGAGGGGATGTCGATCCCCGTGAAAAAGGGGAGGTTGTAGGCCATGACCGGGATGTCTACCGCACCCCGGATGGCTTCGTAGTGGGTCCGAATCCCGACCCGATCCGGCCGGATGTAGAAAGGGTGGATGACCATGACGCCGTCGGCCCCCGCGCCTTCGGCGTCCCGCGCGAGATGGATGGCCTGACGGGTCGAAGGAGCGCCCGCCCCCACGACGACCTGAGCCCGCCCCGAGACCTCCTCCACGATCGCCTCCGCCACCTGGGCCCGTTCTTTGCGATCCATTGCCGTGAACTCACCCATGCTGGCCATGGGAACGACCCCGTCCACACCCGCCTTGACCAGGTTGGTGACGTGGCGGACTTGGGCCTCCATGTTTACCTCGCCCCGGGCGTCGAAAAAGGTCAGGAGCGGAGTGTAGATCCCCTCAAACGGGCGCATGGGCGTCGGCGACCATGGCAGGGGGGCTATTAAATCCGTGGGGACTCGCCGCTCCGTGACGCCCGCCAACGAGGCGCAGAAGCCCTCTTAATCCTCTTGTCTCATGTTGCCTTCGTGATCGCCAATGCGGACGATCTCGTGTCCAACCCAGCCTCCCCGGTTCTGCGCACCCTGAGGCGCGACGCGTTGGAGATCCTGGACGGTGCCCTCCGGGCTGTGGACTCGCAGAGGCTCTTGGAGGCCCATCTCCGACGCAGAGGGAACCGCCTCGAGACAGACGGCCTCCAGTGGGACTTGAGCCGGATTGAAAGCCTCCGCCTCTTGGCGGTGGGGAAGGCCAGTGTCCCCATGACGAGGTCGGCCCTTCGCCTCGTCGAACCGGAGGAAGCGCTGGTGATCACGCACGCGGATGAGGCGCTTGAGGCCTCGAGCGTCACGGTGGTTCAGGCGTCTCATCCCCTCCCCGGTGAAGGGAGTCTGCGGGCCGGGGAGGAGGCCCTCGCCCTGGCGGAGCGTTCGGGGCCCGACGATTTCCTCCTCGTCCTTCTGTCCGGCGGCGGGTCCGCCATGCTCGAGCACTCGGACCTCCCCCTGGATGCGCTCGAGAAGACCACGAGGCTCCTCCTCCGGAGCGGAATGGAGATCGGCGCGATGAATGCCGTGCGAAAACACCTCTCCCTGGTGAAGGGAGGTTGGCTCGGGAAGGCTGCGGCTCGGAGGGGAGGAGCGGGCCTGACTCTCGCGCTGAGCGACGTGGTAGGGGATGCTCCCGCGGACATCGCATCGGGTCCCACCGTTCCCGATCCTTCCACCTTTCGGGACGCCCGCAAGGCCCTCGTGCGACACGACCTATGGGAGGCTGTGCCCGAAACCGTACGACAGAGGCTTCAGGCGGGGCTTATGGGAACGGTGGCGGAGACCCCTAAACCGGGCGATTCCTCCCTTGGCCGATTCCCCATCCGGATCATCGGGAGCATTGCCGACGCGTGTCGGGCGGCCATTGCGGAAGGCCGACGGAGGGGGTACGGCACCCACACCTACGGCACGCAGGTGGAAGGAGAGGCGCGGGCCGTCGCCCATGACCTCCTCGCTACCGCGGTCTCGGTCCAGGAAAGAGGAACACCCGTGGCGCCCCCGGGCCTTGTGGTGGCAGGTGGAGAGACCACGTTCCAAGTCCGAGGCCCGGGCACGGGCGGAAGAAACCTCGAGGTCGTCCTGGCTACGGTCCGAGGCCTTCGAGACCGGCCCATCGTCTTCCTATCTTGCGACACGGATGGCCGAGACGGAGAGACGGACGTAGCAGGCGCCCTCGCGGACGGGGAGAGCCTTGAACGGGCCCGGGCGGGAGGATGGGATCCCGGGGTCTTCCAGTCCGAGAGCGACTCGTACGGCTTCTTCTCGCGCCTGGGAGACACGATTCGCACCGGGCCAACGGGAACCAACGTGATGGACCTTCAGCTCGTCCTGATCGGAACCGTGCCGCGGCCACGCGCGGACCGTACCTGAGAATCAGGTCGGATGGGATATATACGGCAGAATCGGAAGCCGTGCGTAGCGGGCCCATGGCTTGCTAGTCGGTTCCATGGTCGAAGTCCTGAGCTTCCTTCCCCTCGCCTCCGCCGCGGTCTGGATGGCCATCGGTGCGCTTCAGGTCCGCGCAAAGTCCTACCGCGTATCGACTGGAGCCGCCTTCATTGCCACCGCGCTTCTCATGGGCCTCTTCGCGCTTCGGGATTGGTTTACCCTCGCCTTGACATTTCCTGACACGGGACCGGGCGCCCTCGTCCCTGCCGAGTTCTGGCTCGTGCTCGCCTCGCTGACCTTCTTCTACTTCGCGAAGTGGCTCGTCCACGGTCGACAGTGGATCGACGCCTTGGTGGCCATCCCCGCCGCGTTCATGGCGCTGCCCTACGTCGTCCCGCACCTCCCCTCGGTGGGTGCTCCCTTTGCGGCTTCCCCGATTCCTTTCTTGGCCGTGGAGACCCTCAACAATCACCTCTTCTACACGCTGGCTATGATCGTGGCGGGCCTCCTGATTCTCCGACAGGGAGCCTCTCTCGCCTTCGATGCCATGGGCGATGAATCGTGGGCGATTCTGGCCATAATGGTCGCGGCGGCCCTCCTGCTCGCCTTTGCCCTCTTGACCAACCCCTACTTCCCCGTCCTGGAAACAGCCGACCTGTTTTCGGCCACCCTCGTGGTGCCGGGGGTTTTACTGCTGATAGTGCTGCGCCGTGATCAGAATAGCGGAGTGATACAACTCTTCAATCTTCGTCAGACCTTTCAAGGGGAGACTCTTGGCGTCTACCTCATCTATGAGACGGGCGACCTGCTGGGGGCGGCGCTTGGCGGGGACGATCGCATCGATGACGACGTGTTTGCCGGAACCCTTGACGCCTTCCAGAGCTTCTTCACCAACGCCCTCCCGTTGCTCAAGGGCCGGTCTCTCAAGACGGCGACGTTCGGAGACATTGCGGTAGTCATCGAGCGAGGGGATCACTGTTACCTGACCGTGATTACGACATCGCGTCGACTCGGGTTGATCCGGGAGTTGGCAAAGCAGCGACTCCGTGAGTTTGAGGCAAGCAACGTCGACCTCCTGGATGACTGGTCGGGGGTCGTGGACGCCCTTCAGGGCACGGAGATTGCCCTCCAGGGGTTCGTCCCGGAGGAGTCGGAGGACTACGTGGGCTGAAGGGCGAGGCTAGGACTCGCTCCGCATCTCTTTGAGAATCTCCTCCGCTCGATCCATCCGGACCGCCTTTTCGGCTACCAGGCGACGGACGACCTCGTCGACCTCATCGAGGCTCGCGCCGGCCATGACGGCGATGTTGCGCGCGTGCAGGGACATGTGGCCTCGCTGGATGCCTTCGGTGGCGAGAGCGCGCAACGCGGCGAAGTTCTGGGCCAGGCCAACCGCCGCGATGATCTGCGCCAATTCCTGGGCCGTCTTGACCCCGAGGAGCTTCACATTCGCCTTGGCAGTGGGATGGACGGCAGTTGCTCCCCCCACGAGACCCACGGCCATGGGGACCTCGATGCTGCCCACCAGGTCTCCGTTCGCATCCCGCTCCCAGGTGGTGAGGGGTTTGTAGTGGCCGTCCATGGCCGCGTAGGCGTGGGCACCCGACTCGATGGCGCGCCAGTCGTTGCCCGTGGCGATGACCACGGCGTCGATGCCGTTCATGACGCCTTTGTTGTGGGTGGCGGCGCGGTAGGGATCCGCCGCCGCAAATGCATAAGCCTGGAGGATTCCTTCCACCACCTCCGCGCCCCCGATGGCCTCCTTGGGCCAGGTCGCCTGGGCGCGGGCGAGCCGCTTCACTGCGAGATTGGAGATGATGCGGAGGTAGACGCGACCGCCCGTGGTCTCCTCGAGGAACGGGGCGGCCGCCTCCGCCATGGTGTTGACGGCGTTCGCCCCCATGGCGTCACGGCAATCCACGAGGAGGTGGACCACGACCATGGTACCCTGGAGGCTGTCCAGGATGCGCACCTCCACGTCTCGAGCTCCTCCGCCGAACTTCACCAAGATGGGGTCCTTGGCGTTGCAGAGCTCCAGCAGCTCCTCCTTCCGCTCCAGGATGCGTTCCTTTGCCTTCTCTGGGTCCGGTACGTCGACGAGCTGAATCTGGCCGATCATGACGGGGTCCGTCGTCTCGGCCTGAAAGCCCCCGGTGGACCGTGCCATCTTGGCGGCGTTGCTGGCGGCGGCGACCACGGAGGTTTCCTCGATGGCCATGGGCACGAGAATCTCCTCCCCGTTGACCACGAAGTTCACAGCGATGCCGAGGGGGAGGGGCATGGCCCCGACCACGTTCTCGATCATCCGGTCGACGAGGCCCTCGTCGAGGGCCCCCGTGTTCCCCATCCTCTGCGATTCCTCCTCACTCAGGTCGCCGTAGGCCTGAACCAAGGCAAGACGGTCCTTCATGCTCTTCCTGTAGAAGCCGGAGATCGCGGAACTTCTCACTGATGTCACCTTGGGTCTCATTGGAGCCCGAAAATAAAGCCTTTGTCGAAGGGAACATCGTCGTTTGACGAGGATTGCAGAGGGAGGTCGGGTCCCAAGTCTCTTACGCCGGTCAGCCATGAGCTTCGCCATGCGCGAGGTTGTCCTCCTGAACGCGAGGGGGAAGAAGTGGCGGATCCCTGTGGGAGAGGGCCTGCGAACGGTGCGTGGCGTGGGTCAGCTGAAGACGGATGGCCTCGAGCGGCTGGTCGGACATAGCCTCGAGGTGGGGGGGCGGACCTATGCGGTCCTGGAACCGTCCGTCCGCGACCAAATCGAGACGATCCATCGGAAGGCCCAGATCATCGGGCCAAAGGATGGGGCATACCTCGCGTTTCATACCGACCTCGGAGCGGGGGACACGGTGGTCGAAGGGGGAGCTGGGTCCGGAGCCTTGACCATCGCTCTCGCCCACGCGGTGGCCCCCACGGGACGGGTCGTGAGCTACGAGATCCGGCCGGACTTTCTCGACGTGGCACGGGCCAACGTCGAAGAGGCCGGATATGGGGATGTGGCACAGTTTCGCGAGAAGGACATCACCCAAGGGATTGAGGAGAGGGACGTCCAGGCCGTCGTGTTGGACTTGCCCGAACCCTGGACAGCTCTCCAGGTGGCCAAGCGGGCGCTGCAGCCCTCGGGCCATTTCGCATCCTACTCCCCCACGGTGGAACAGATGCGAGAGACGGTCCTCGCCCTTCGGGAAGAGGCGTTCGCGGAAGTGTGGAGCGTGGAGCTTCTCGAGCGGCGGATGGAGGTGGGACGAGGGAGTCGACCCGCCTTCCAGATGTTGGGTCATACCGGCTACATGACCTTTGCCCGACGCATGGTGTCTGCCTAACGGGGAAGCGGAAGGATTCTAGCCTCTCCCCCAACTTAGCTCGTCCATGCTGCGGGACGAGGAGGATGCGATGGGGCACCTCATGTGGGACCACTTCCAGGGTCAGGAAGTCCACGAGGTCGTGGAGCGAGAGGATGGGTACATCGAAGCCACCAACGGCCCGGCCGCCTACTTTGCCCCTTATGAAGATTGGGCACCCCATGAACAGCGGGCGATGGCCTTCGCCCGGGGGCGCGTTCTTGATATTGGTGTCGGCGCCGGTCGGCATGGCCTGCACCTGCAGGAGCAAGGCCTGGATGTCACGGGCGCTGACATCTCACCCAGGGCGCTGCGTGTCGCCGAAGAACGGGGTCTTATGAAGACCGTGGGAGCCGGGGTCACCCAGTTGAGTCGTCGCGTGGGAACCTTCGACACCCTGATGATGATGGGGAACAACTTCGGCCTCTTCACCAACCCGCGGCGCATGCGGTGGCTTCTGCGCCGTTTTGCGGGGATGACCGGGGACGGAGCGCGCATCATCGCCGAGACCCGGGACGTGTACCAGACCGACGTAGCGGAGCACCTGGCGTATCAGGCCTCCAACCGAGAGCGAGGCCGGATGTCGGGACAGATCAGGATCCGAGTCCGGTACAAGCGGCGCGCCACGCCGTGGTTCGACTACCTGATGGTGTCTCGCGAAGAGCTGGAGGATCTCCTCGAAGGGTCGGCTTGGCAGGTGAGCGAGTTCGTGGAGCCGGACGGGGAAGTGTACGTCGCGGTTCTGGAGAAGCGATAGGGCGTCTCCCGCCTAGGCCATCTCAGCGCTCACGCGCAGCTCCTTCAGCTGCTTCGCCACGATTCGCTCGACCTTGACGGGATTCCGGACGGCCTGGAAGGTGAGGCTATCCTCCCCCGTGTCTACATAGAGGTTTCCGATTCCGAAGAGGCGCGCGAGGATGGACTGCCGAATCTCGACCCGTTCCACCTTGTTGTAGGGCATGTACTGTACGCGCTTGCTCAGGATGCCCTCCCGCCGTGCCACGCGATGTTCCAGGACCATGTAGCGTCGAGTGATGCGCTTCAGTTCGGCCGCGAGAAAGGTGAAAAAGGCCAGGAGGGCGGCCGTCAAGCCGAGGATGACGTTGAGGTCGTACCCGCCCATCATGGGCAGGCCAGGGTTGAGAAGTTCCCAGGAGATGCTCAGACTCACACCCGCGAGGAGGACCACGAGGAGGTAGAAGTGAAGGAAGATCAGGCGAGAGGGGGCGCCACGCCATAACAGCCGGTCGGAAAGGCCGCTGGCCATCGGCTCACCCTCCCGCCCGGCCAAGAAAAGGGTTCTGGCGTCATTCTCAATCTTGAGAAGAGAGGACCTCGGGGTTCACCAGGAAGGGCGGCACCTCTCCCCGCAGCCCGGCCAGGAGGTTCTCCGCCGCCACGACGGCCATCTCAATGCGCGTCTCCCAGGTCGCCGAGGCGGTGTGGGGGGTCAGGACCACATTCGACATGGCTCGAAGGCCCGGGTGCACCTCCGGTTCGTGCTCGAACACATCGAGGGCGGCCCCGGCCACGCGTCCGGCCTTCAGCGCTGCCACCAACGCCTCCTCGTCCACAACGGGACCCCGGGACGCGTTGATGAGGAAGGCGCCCTCTTTCATCATCTGCAGTTCCGTCGCGCCGATTAAGTGCTTCGTCTTCGCACTCAGCGGGACGTGGAGGGTGACCACATCGGCTTCCCGTAAGAGCTGTGGCAGAGGGACGAACTGGGCCCCCAGGCCTGCGTCCCATTCCTCCTTGGGCGCGCGGCTGTGGTAAAGGATTTGCATGCCGAAGCCCGCCGCCCGCGTAGCGACGGCGGCTCCAATACCTCCCGCCCCCACGATACCTAGGGTCTTCCCGTACACATCCGTCCCGAGGAGGACTTCAGGCCCCCAGCCGGTGAAGCCCCTCTGCCTGACCATCCGGTCGCCTTCCACGATACGGCGGCTTAGGGCCAGGATGAGGGCGAAGGTGTGGTCGGCTGGGGACTCTCGAAGACCCTCGACAGGGGTGTTGGTCACCATAATTCCCCGTCGCGTGGCTGCTAGGACATCGATGTTGTCCACGCCGACGGCGTAATTGCTAATCACCCTCAGGTCCCCCGCATCCATCAGCGGGCCATCGATGGTATCGGTCAACAGCGACAGGAGCCCGTGCCGGCCCTGGAGACCAGCTCGGATCTCTTCCCGAGTGGGCATGCGATCTTCTGCAAAGACGCGAAGGTCCGTCGCCTCCTCCAGCAGCTCCAGGCCCGGTCGGGGGATTCTTCGGGTCACAAACACGCGAGGACGCATCGGTCCGGCTAGACTGCGAACCCTATTTTCGGCTTCCCCCCACCAAAAGAAGCTAAACCCCTCCTCCTCTGCCCCCTCGCCATGAAGGAAGCGGACCTCCGTCCCGTCGTCACGCGGTTCTTGGAGCGGCAGGGGATGGAGGTTCACGCCGAGGTCCCTCTCAATGGAAGGATCGCCGACCTCGTGGGATTGGGTGATAGACTGACGGCGGTCGAGCTCAAGTTGACCGACTGGAGGCGGGGCCTTCGTCAGGCAATCTGCTATCAGATAGCCTGCGAGGAGTCCTATCTCTGCTTCCCCTTCCCCAAGGCCCTTCGTCTCCTCTCCAAGTCGCATTACCTTCAGAAGGAAGGCGTGGGTCTCCTGGGGTGTCTCCTGCAGCGGGGAGAAGTTCGTGTCCTTCTCGCCGCCGCCCCCTCCCGCCGCTGCCTCCCCTTCGTGGGCGAAGGCGTTCGCCGCCGACTGCAGCGGCCGCTCGCCTGAGGGAGGAGGGCCTCCCCCCCGGAAGGAACGCCCAAACCGCTTTTAGGGCGACTCGGATGGGGGCCCTTCGTGAAGTCCCGCACCATCCTGCTCATCGTCATCGGCGTGGTTGCGGGCCTCGTCCTTGGATCCATCGCCTTCTTGGTGGTGCAGCAACTCCTCTCACGGAGTCTCCTGCCGGGGGAGCAGGCCTTGGAACTCCTTCAGGGGTCGCCTTATTCCCATCTGGTCGTCGAGGTCGACTACACCCCCGGCGACAATCTCACGAGCTCGGCCCTCAACCTCATGCAGGCTCGGCTGGCCACGTACACGGCGAAGGAGTCCATCCGGTTCGTCTTCGACGTCATCGGGGTCAACGGGACCATGTTCAGTGAGTTGGACCTTTTGGAGCTGGAACGCGCGCACCGGGACGAAGCCACGGGAGGAGACACGTTCACCCTGTACATTCTCTCCATCTCCGGCGAACTATCCAACGGAGGAGGGACGTCTCTGGGCGCGGCCTACACGGCCAGCTCCCTGGCCATCTTCAAGGACGTGATTCGTATCGCGACCATCGGCCCCGGCCCCTCGATCTCGGAGGTCGAATCTTCGGTCCTCGTGCACGAAGTGGGCCACCTCATGGGGTTGGTGAACCTGGTCTACACCAGCGAGCTGGACTACGAGGACGTCACCCATCCCTTCCACAGTAGCAACTCCACCGACGTGATGTATTGGGCCATCGAGTCGGCCCCCTTCGGCCGGACGCCGAACGACTTCGGTTTCGAGACGCAGTTCGACCTTCAGAAGCTACGAGACGGGGAATATGCCCTCATTCCAAGTCGGCTTCGAGAGCTGGCCTCGGTCCTGCAGATCGGTGCCGACCCGGAGGATGGGTGGGCCGCCTACGGCCCGCGCCCCCTTTGGTTGGTCACCTAACACGAGAGGCTCGATTGCGGGCCTTCGATCCGGGCGACCGAACGAGCACACTAGATACTTGAGCGACCGCTTCTTGGTGCGCACGAACCCCCAAGGGAGGGCCCGTGCAGCGGTCCCCGTCACGGCGAACGGCGGGTCTCAGGGTTCCAGCGGGGGCGGCTCGACATAGCGAGGAAGCGGCAGGTCGAGGATCGTTCTGAGGCCCGGCTCGGCCTCTATGACCCGGGGGATCGCGTTCACGACGGCGGCGATCGTCGCCTCATCGCCGGGGAGACCGCCGGGAATGCGAAGGGCAAGACCGGGTTCGCCGTCAATGGTGACGGAGTCCACGGGGTCCGGGGCACCCCAGCTCATCTCGAGCTCGAGGCGGATCGCCTCTCCCTCTTTGACCATCCCCCGTCCTACCTGGCGTATCCCGGCCACGAGACCGGACGCAACGGTTCCCTCCGGAGCTTCCCTGGCCCGCTCGGCCACCACCGGTTCTACGTCGGACGTGACGTCCCGCAAGTTCCACCCGAAGGCCGCCCCGATCATGTCGATGGATTCATAGGTGCCCACATGGCCGATCTTGCCCTCTTTCGCTTGTTCGGCGAACGCCTTCGGCCGGAGCCCGATCCCGATCTTCTCTTGGAGGGGAAGACGCCTGCGGCTCGCGTCGAGGACGCGTTGAGCCGTGACGTGGGTCACGTTCCGACACACGCTCGACAGGGCAATGACCAGGGTGTCCATGACGAACCCGGGGTTCACCCCCGTCCCGAGAGCCGTTACGTTCTCCCACTTGGCGGCCTGGTCAATCTCTTGCGCAAAGTGACGGTGGGAGCGCCAGGGGTACGCAAGTTCTTCGCATGTGGACACGACGTTGGCCCCCGCCTGGAAGGCATCGGCGAGCTGGGGGTGGGCTTCCCAGATGTACGAAGTGGCGGCATGAAGGACGAGATCCACCTCCCCCTTCTGGACCGCAGAGGGGATGTCGGGCGCAACCTGGATGCCCAGGATCTCGTCCGCACCCACGACCTCCCCCACATCCCG
>JAUVFR010000010.1 GCA_030594205.1 Methanobacteriota archaeon | reverse complement strand
GCTTCATGTACTCCTGAACGTGCTCCGGTTTTAGGGGACGAAAGCGGAACACGGCGGTGCGGCTCTGGATCGGGGGGATGATGCGGCTGGAGTAGTTCACCGAGAGGATGAAGCGGGCGGTCCGAGTGTACATCTCCATGGTGCGTCGGAGGGCCGCCTGGGCGTCGTTGGTGAGGTGGTCTGCCTCGTCCAGGAAGATGATCTTGAAGCCCCCCTCTCCGATGGGGGCCATGCGGGCCTGGTTCTTGACCGTGGTCCGGATGACGTCGATGCCTCTCGCGTCGCTATTGTGAAGGAGAACCGGCGTCGTGCCGCCCCAGAATGTCTGACTACCTGGTACCGTAACGTCGTAGACGTCGCCGTCATACCGCGCTCGTCGGACATCATTCACTCGTACTGAATAGAGGGGCGAGTTCAGGATTCGCAGGATGCGCGAAGCAAAGACCTCAGATCGGACTGGTTTGAGATCAGCCAGCTTATTGAGAACTGCACTTCTCGACATCCGCTTCGATTTCTTGGAGTAGAGGGAATGTCTGAGGAAATACGTCTCCTGCATTCCCAGACGGCGAAAGAGCTCGTGTACGAGCGAGGACGGGACCAAATCAGGCAGGTAGTGGGCTCGAGGTCCTTCCGGGGGCCAGACGAGGCGCGACTCTTCCTCAAAGGTACTGGAATGCAGTCCCGATACGCGGCCCAGCCAGGCGACATCCACCAAGCCATCTTGCGACCGAGAGGAATAACGCACGTACCGGCCCCATTCCCCTGAAGCGTCCCCCAGGTAACCCTTGAGGAAGCTCTTGCGAATCTCGGGCTGGGCCGCAAAGACGAAGGCCGGGACGCGCTTGGCTCGTGCGTTCTTCCTCTGGCCCTTGTTGTAAAAGTGATGGCGGAAAAACCGGCCCAGCTGCGTATTCAGCGCACGGACCTGCATGGAGGAGAAACGGTTCCTGTCGAATCCGGATGAGGCCACTTGGAGGGTAGGGCGTAGGCCTAGTTCGCTGTTAAGGATGAGAGCAGCCCGTTCGGCCACGGAGAATTCTTCCGGGTAGCCAACGGTAAATATGATTCCCCCAGAGGTATCGCCCTTGTGCATGATCGAACAGCCCTCTGCCAGATAGAGCCCCATGAGCCATGACAGCCGGTGATTCAGGGCCAGGTTCTCGTAGAATCGAAAGTTTCTCTTCGCCCGTGGGTTGAAATAAGGGCCGAGTTCCCATACTTTGGAGAACTCCAGAACAGGGAGCGTCTGCGGGAAGCCCGCAAGGTCATCCGCAAACCCGATGAGAAGGTCACCTGGATGCAGCGTGTCCGCCCTCTTCGAGGTCATGCCGCCAGTCTGGTCAAAGACCATTACTGAGTGGGCCGGACTTGTCCGGACCTGGCCCCCCTCGTAGCGTACCGTAATCAGTTCATCACAGGGATGGCGCGAGAGAAGGGTCGCCGGTAAGAAGCGGACCCGATATCGTTGGTCCACGGATAGGACGTCGAAGTCTCTAAGTTCCGCGTACTTCCCGTCGCCCTGGTTGAAATTCTCTCTGGCGAGGGTTCCAAATGTCGTTCGTTCAACCTGTCCGTGAATTCGCACCAGGCATGGCGTTTCAGGAGCCACACTGGCGTTTGTCTGTGCGAAATTTCCCCGCCAGTCCTCCCCGAACAACTCGCGGGCGAGGGCGATGGCCGACGTGGTCTTCCCCGTCCCGGCCGGCCCGGCGAACATGAGGTGGGGCAGGCTTCGGGTCTTCACGTAGGCCTGGAGCCGGGGCACGATGTCGGTCTGATTGATGACCTCTCCCAGGCTCCTGGGTCGGTACTTCTCCACCCAGACTTGTTCCATCCCGGTTCCTCCGGACGATGGATGGGCGGGTTAAAAACCCTCTTTCAGAGAGGACCGAAAGTGGAGAGCAGACGACTCGATCGAGGAAAGCGGCCAGGAACGATCTCGGTTCGCAACTCCGAGAGCACATGCGCCATCCGGTTCATGACCGTGACCTGCTCGCTCCCGGCGAAGAGCAAGCCGACCGCCCGGCGCGCGTGGTCGACCACGAGGGCCCCGCTATCGCCGCCCTTCGACATCGCCGTGGTAAGAATTTGATCCGTGAACAGGGCCTCCCGTCGATCCCCGTATTGAATCATGACGGTGGCATCCAAGTGTGTCACCCGACCGCGCGTCACTCCTGTCGTCCTCCCGCTCTTCCGCACGCCGAGGCCAATGGAAGCGGCAGTGACCCCCTCCACGGGGCCAATGCGCAGGATGTCCCCCCGGAGTTCGCGATCACCCACCGGTCGAGCCAGCGCGCAATCCACCAGGTTCCGCCGGGCGAAGAAAGGGCGAAGGAGGCGACCAAGGCCCCGCAACTGCCAACGGAGCGGCACGAAGTCCGAGAGCTGGGCGATGACGTCCCCGGGATCCCGCCCTCCGTCCTCGGGCGCCGGCTGGAGGATGGGATCCCCAGGTGTGGCCCGTCCGGAGTCGGCTAGGATGTGGCTGTTCGAAAGGATGAAGGGCTCCGAGTCGCGACGGACGACGCACCCTAGGGTACCCGCGCTCACGTCCGCGTGGGCGAGACTCACCCCGCCTGGCGCGGGACGCCACCGGTCCGCGGGCCGCCGAACCACGTGGAGTCTCTGCCCGAGGGCCTCCAGCTCTCCGGTCTCCACGACGTCGGTCGTGACGTTGTTGATCCGCTTCGGAATCCGTTCGCGGGACCGGAGTTCTGCTTCAGGAAGCTTCTTCCGGACGAGGACGACGAGGCAGAGCTCGTCGGTCTCCTCCCCCCCGATGACCTTCCTCCCGACCGCCAGGCCGACGACGTTCCGCTTGCGGAGGAGCCTTCGCTCATGCCGCGCCTTCGCCTTCTGGATCTCGGCCCACGTCATCTGACTCGGTCCCCTTCGGTTTCACGGAGAAGGCGGAGATCTCCAGGAGTCCCTGGCCCGCGCGGCCTCCGACCACGGTCCCGGAGAACCGGGCGATCATGTTGCCAAAGACCCCGATGAAGATGCCGATGCCATACCAGGGAAGCAGTTCGGTCGCATAGAGGAACTTCACCAGGGTGGAACCCATCATCACGGAGAGGAAGGTCCCGAAGGCGCCCCAGTGGACCTTGTACCGCCGAATCGCGAACATGAGGAACCATCCCAGGGTGACCCCCCAGAGGAGGATGCCCACTTCCGCAATTTCCAACCGTTCGCACCTCGTCCCATCGTCGCCTCGGAGGGTGGAAAAAGCCTCCTCCCCCGTTGTCGGATTTGATAGCCAGAACGAGATTTCAGCCGCCTGCGCTCAGGAGGAGATGGGCATCGTAGACATGCGGGAGCCCGTAGCCGTAGTAGTCATCGTGCGGCAGGACCTGCGCTGCATAGGGGGCTGCCGTCCGCATCAGGGCCATCTTCATCGCCAGCACGGCGCTGGGGCCGATCTTATTGACCTCCGGATGGGCTTGAAGGAGGAGGGCAATGAGTCCCGAAAGAAGGGCCGCCGAGGCCGACGTTCCGCTCATGGCCGTGTAGGATGCGCCGCCGGTCGTGGTGAATAGACCGACGCCCGGGAGGGTGAATTCCGGCTTCCGGTGCGGGTCCACGCGGGAGGGCGTTTGGAGCGCGCTGTTGTTCCCCTTTGAGCTGAACGGGGCGATCACGAGATCCCGATTCACGGAACCCACGGCGAGGACGAGGGCCTCGTTGGCGGGGGTTCCTACGTCGCCGTCGTCCCGGAGACCATCGTTGCCCGCCGAGGAGACGACGAAGATGCCCGCCTCCGTGGCGTTCCGCGCGGCCCGCGCGGCCGCGTTGGTGACGAACGGCGTCTTCTGGGCACCGAGAGAGAGGGAGATGATGTCGGCCCCGTCCCGCAGGTCTCCGTCCCCATCGGGATCCATGCAGTATCGGATGGCCCGCCCGATCGTGTCCGAACTCCCTGTCCCATCGGCGCGGAGGGCCTTTGCGACGATGAGGGAGACCCCCGACGCGAGGCCCTGTACATTCCCTTGACCGGCGATGAGTCCCGCCATGGAGGTCCCGTGGCCACTGTCGTCGTAGGGGAGCGGCTCGCGATTCACCAAGTCATTCCACGCGACGAGACGGGCACGCGCCAGGTCCGGGTGCAGAAGATCGATTCCCGAGTCCACCAGGCAGAGGGTCACGCCGCTCCCGTCGTACCCCAGGGACGTCATCTGGTCTGACCCCGTGAGGCCCGCGATCCAGGCGTAGTCATCGGAGAGGCTCGGTCGGTCCAGAGGGAGCCGCACCAGGCCGGCGGCCCCAAGGAGAGCCAGAACTGTGGCACCAGCCAGCAGGAAAGCTACGATGACCAGGGCCTTCTTCGCCCGTTCCCTGCGTACCTGACCGCGCATGCGGCGGGCCGCATCGTCCCCGTCCGTCACCGGCGGGACCCCCCGGCGGGAGAGACCGTCGGAACCGGTGCCTCAGGGGCGGTCTCGGCATCCTCCGACTCTGGGGCGCGTCGTCCAGAGGTGGGAACCCAGCCAACGCGGTCGAGCTCCATGGCCTTGAGGACACGCACCTGCGCCGACCCCTGACGCTGCGGCAGCGCTTCGATCGCCTGGAGCCGCGGGAGGAGGCCCACCCCGTTGGCCTTCTGAATCTCCAGCCCCGGGCGTCGGTTAACCTCCAGCACGAGCGGCCCGCTGTGCGCGTCGAGGACGATGTCGACCCCCGCGAAGCCCAGGCCGGAGATCCGCTGGGCCTCGGACGCGATCTCCAAGATCTGTTCCCAGAAGGGCACCTCAAACCCGGTAAGCCGCGCCCCGGTGTCGGGATGGCGACTCACGATTTCCCCCTTCCACGTACCGTAGCGAACGGTACCGGTTGCGAGCTCGACGCCGACCCCCACGGCGCCCAAGTGCAGGTTGGCCTTCCCCTGGGATTCGATGGTCGGGAGACGCAGCATGGCCATCACCGGGTAGCCCAGGAGGCAGAGGATGCGCACATCCGGGACGCCCTTCGGAGCCAAGGGCTTCACGAACTCGTGGGGTGTTAGGAGGGCCTCGATCAGAACCTCGTCGCCCTTTTCGAAGTTGAAGTCGCCCTCGAGGACGCTCCGGAGGTGGGACACGAGGTCGTCCAGGCGGAGAAGGCCCTGCGAGGTCGTGAAGAGCTTCCCCTGCCGTCCATGGACCACGAGGATGCCCTCCCCGCCGTAACCGCTGGCCGGCTTCACGACGAACGTCGGCGTCCGCAGGAAGACCTCCACCGCCTCGTCCATCCCCTGCTTCGTGGAGATCAGGGCGTAGTTCTCGGGGACAGGGATGCCTTCCGCCATGAGGAGGGCCTTCGCTCGGGCCTTGTTCAGACTCCCCATGACCGCAGGAGGGTTGTAGCGGTCCACGTACTTCCGATTCCGTTGGGTGATCGTGAGGACCGTGGCGGAGACGCCCCCCTGGAGGAGGACGTCCTCGATCCGTCGGAGGGGCCAGAACCGGAGCCGGTCCGAGAGCCGCATCTTAACTCGGGTGCCCAGGGACCAGTTGAGGAGCACCAGCAGGGGCCAGCTCATGGGCTCCGTGATGACCAGGTCCACCAGCCAGGCCTGGGTGATGACCATGTAGGCCACCGCCACGAGGAGGAGGGTCCAGAGGAGGGCCTTGGTCGGAGCTCCCCAGCCCACTTTGGAGACCCGCATGAGAAACTGGTCGGCGACCCACGACGTGATGACCACGGGGAAGAGGAGAACGAAGGCGATCTCCGGTCGGCCGAGGCGGGAGGCGTAGGCGGTGAGGAGGGTGGCGACGAGGGCTACCATGAGGACCATGATGGCCGCTCGATGGCTCTGCTGGATTCGTTGACCGTGGATCGCGCCACGCGTGAGGATGATGACCAGGATGATGGCCCCGAAGAGGAGGAGACCCACGACGAGGCCCGTGAAGAGCATGCTGAACGCGAGGATCACGGGGGCGAAGGTCCCGAAGGCCTTGATGCCCACCACGTTCCGCAGGATGGCGATGACGGTGGCCGCGAGGGCGAGTTGGATGAGGATGCGGGCCGAGTGGAGGGCCGGGAGGAAGGCGTTCAGATTCTGGTCGAGGTAGTAGGCCAGGAGGAAGAGGGCGGCCATGAAGATGACGAAAGGAGCGTGCTTTCTCCATGGCGAGGTCGCTTGCATCTCCAGCCGTCTCGCCTTGGGACGCCGGCGTAAAAGGTTTGACGACGCGATTATCACTCATGGAGGCCGTGCCACCCGCGCCCGAGCCTCGAAGCTTTAAGCGAGGAAGCGCCGATGGCCAGGCGTGCGGTGCGATCGCTGCGGGGCGGAGGCGGTCACCCTCGTCCGATACAGCGGAGCCCACTTGTGTCCCGAACACTTCGCCGTCTTCGTGGAGAACCGGGTCAAGCGGGAGGTCCGCCGCCAGCTTCACTTGAACGGCTCCACCCGGGTCGCATGCGCCCTCTCCGGGGGGAAAGACAGCAGCGTGGCCGCCTACCTCCTTCACGCAATCATGGGCCGGCGTCCGGACGTGGATCTAGTGGCCCTCACGGTGGATGAAGGCATTCAGGGGTACCGGCCGCCGGGCCTGGAGTCCGCGAGGGAGCTGTGTGATCGATTGGGTCTCGAACACCACATCCTGTCGTACCGAGATCTCGTAGGATGGGAGATGGACACGGTCGTGTCGACGGATCCTGAGACGATCCCTTGTTCCTACTGCGGTGTCTTTCGCCGCAAGGCCCTCAACGTCCTCGCCCGGGAGGTGGAGGCCGACTATCTGGCCACGGGTCTCAACCTAGACGACACCGCCCAGAGCGTCCTGATGAACCTGGGTCGGGCGGATTTGGAGAAGCTCGCCCGGATGGGGCCCCACGACCACCTACAGCCGGGCCTAGTCCCGCGAGTCCAGCCCCTCCGGACCGTGCCAGAGAAGGAGGTCTATCTGTACGCACTCCTGAAGGAGATTCCCTTCTCCGACGGCTCCTGTCCCTACGCCGAACGGGGCCTCCGCAGCCGCTACCGGGAGGTCCTTTTCGCGCTGGAACGGGATAGCCCCGGCACACGGCACGCCCTCCTCAGGAGCTACGAGGGGCTCAAGGACCTGCTCCGACAGGCGCACCCACCGGCGGCGCTCTCCCCGTGCGCGGAATGCGACGAGCCCACGGTCGCGCGCCTCTGTCAGTCCTGCCGATTCGTGAGGCGCCTCACGGCACGTCCAACCGCCTAGGTGGGGCCGCCCGCGTAGTGGTCCGTCGGGTAGGCGGCCATCCGATACGCCCGCCGATAGACGAAGTACTCCACCACGAAGTACAGGGCCCCGAGGAGGACCGCGGCGTAGAAGATGTAGAGGAGCAGATGAAAATCGAGGAAGAGGGACACGCCCAGGAGGCTGAGGCTGATGAGGCCTCCGGTGAACACGAAGTACACCCAGGCCAGCTTGGCGAGCTGCCTTCCCGTCCCAAAGGCGGCCCGGCCCGCGAGACCCTTGCCGAAGAAGGCGGTGAGGGCGGCGAGGATCGTGACGCCGATTCCCAAGGGAAGGATGATGGATTCCAGGCTGAGAACTTCGCTCAAGACCTCGGGCGGCAGGAACGGACCCAGGAGGTTCGGCAGCGTCCGCAGGGCGAAGATGGGCAAGATGACAAACGGGATGGCGTTCGCGATGGCCGAGACCACGGCACGTCCCGGGTGGTATCGAGACTCCACTTACCCCCCTCCCGGGTCCCATGCCACGACCGTCTCGTCGGTCACCCCCAACCCGCCGGGGAGGACGAGTTCCAGCCTCACGGTTAGGTTCTGAGGTCGCGTCGCCAGGTCGAGCCCCATGGCCGCGGTGACTTGGAATGTGGCGTTTCCGTTCACCAACGTCCCGAGGGGAACGACCGCCGTGGTGTTCCCCACGAGGACGCCGGTCTCGTTGAAAATCGTGATCCGAATGGTGGTGTTGCCCTGAAGGAAGGAGGCGGTCTCGACCGTATAGGGCATCGTCCACTGAAAGGCCGTTCCGTTGACCGCCAAGGTTCCGTTGGCCAGGTCAAGGTTGGCCTGCGGGATGAGGGGGTCCACGGGCTGCTGAAAGGTGAAGGAGGCCCCGAACGAGATGAAACCCCGCGTGGTGGTTCCCGCCACGCCGACCGTAAACTCCACGTTGGCCGGCAGGAAGATCAAGGCCCCGGAACTCGCCAGAGGGGCGAGATCCATCGGGACGCTCACGTTGATGAACGTCCTCTGGCCCACGGAAACCGTGACGGGGGGTGTCCGGTAGTCCGAGACCTGGATACCGGCCACGGAGGCTTGGACGAAAAGGCTCAGGTCCGTGATGTCGTGGTAGCCATTGTTTCCCACCCCCAGGGTCGTATCCAGGTACACCCGGCCATCCTGGAATCGGGCGCTGGTGGCGTCGAGCTCTGGGGGGAGGATCTCCAGGTTCCCTGGAATGACGAGGGCCATCGTGGTCAACGCGAGGGCCATAAACGCGAGCAGGGCCCCGATGCCGGCGATCCGGACGATCAGCAGCGCGCCGCGACCTTTAACCTGCAACTCACGTCCCTCGGAGCTCCAACGTGGCCTCCCGCGCGGGACCCACCGAGACGAGACCGACGGGCACCCCGGTTTCGTGGGAGAGGAGATCGAGGTAGGCCCTCATCTCCCCTGGAAGCTCGTCGTAGCCCCTCTTAACGGCTCCCACCCAGCTATCCTCGCTGATATCCTCCCATCCGGCGAGCTCTTCATAGACCGGCCGACAGGCGCCGAACACCCGCATGCTCGCGGGAAACTCCCGAAGCGTCTCCCCGTCGTGCTCGTAGGCCACACAGATCCGGAGGGGGTCGAGTCCGCCCAGGACATCGAGCTTCGTCACGGCCAGGTAGTCAAGCGAGTTGACCCGGGCCGCGAACCGGACCATGACCAGGTCCAACCAGCCGATGCGGCGGGGCCGTCCCGTCGTCGTGCCGTATTCGCCCAGGGACTTGTCGCGCAGATAGGATGCCTCCTCCCCCGCGAGTTCTGAAGGAAAGGGGCCCGTGCCGACGCGACTCGTGAAAGCCTTCGCGACCCCGATGACCTGATTGAGGTGGCGGACCCCCACTCCCGAGCCCACCGAGGCCGATCCGACGACAGCGTTCGAAGAGGTGCCGAAGGGGTAGATCCCGTGGTCGATGTCGAGGTGGGTTCCCTGCGCCGCCTCGAAGAGGACCTCCCTTCCCTGTTTCAACGCATGGTCAAGGAGGAGGGAGGTGTCGGCCACGTACGCCTGAAGCCGGTCTCCCCAGTCGCGCCCCGTTTCGAAGAGTGCCTCCTTCGAGAGGCCGGCCTGCCCCCCATAGGCCTCGATCATCCTCTCCTTCATGGGGACCAGGGTGGCGAGGCGCTCCCGCAGGGCCTCCTCGTCGAGCAGGTCCCCGACACGGACGCCGATGCGCGCGGCCTTGTCCTCGAAGGTCGGGCCGATGCCCCGCAAGGTGGTGCCAGCCTTCAGACCCCCCTTGAGCTCCTCCTCCAGCCCGTCCAGGGTCCTGTGGTAGGGCATCACGACATGCGCCCGCTCACTGACGCGCAGGTTGTCCACCGGATGGCCCCGCTCCTTCAGTTCCTCAATCTCGGCCAGGAGGACCTCTGGATCCACCACCACGCCGTTGCCCACCAGGTTCAATGTCTCTGGCCGGAGGATGCCGCTGGGAATCAGGTGAAAGCGGAAGACCTCCGCTCCCGTCACGACGGTGTGGCCCGCGTTGGACCCGCCGTTGAACCGGACCACCACATCCGCGTCTTGGGCGCAGAAGTCGACGATCTTGCCTTTTCCTTCGTCTCCCCACTGGGTCCCGACCACTACGGTTCCGGGCATGGCTATGCGCGGATGGGCGAGGGGCTAAAAGCACCTGCGGTCCGGCGGGGAGGGACAAGAAAAATAGAGTGGCTGCCAGGTGGCACGCCGAGCGAAGGCCAGACAGGCGTTGAAGGGGGTCGATGTCCAATGCCTGGGGGTCCCACTCTGGGCGCGCCCTCCATCCCGAGGTTTTCCTGGCAGCCGGCATCGGGACCGTGGGCCGCAGGCACGAGTGGACGTGCTCCCCCCCCGGCTCCTCCGTCCCACGGTCTCACCTCGGAGCCCACCCTACGTATACAGAATATATAAATCCTACTGTATGTAGAACACTCCCTCGACGATTCCCCCCCCGGCTCCGGAAAACCCCTCGATGGCTTTTTATAGCGCAGCCCAGCTTTTCGCCCCCTGCTATCCTGACTGGCTGTTTGAGGGGGTCCTGAACTGGTAGAGCCTGCGCGCATCAAGACCCGCGTCACGGGGTTGGACGAGAGGCTCGAAGGGGGGATTCCCAGTGGGTTCTTGGTCCTCGTGGCCGGTCCTCCGGGCAGTCTGAAGTCCAGCTTCGCCTACCGGATCCTGTACTACGAAGCCCTCGAGCGCGGGGCCAAGGGGCTCTACGTTTCGCTCGAGCAGAGCCGCGAGAGCCTGCAGAACCAGGCCCAGAGCCTCGGCCTCCAGCCAGAGAAGGCGGACGCCCTCCGGATTCTCGACCTACGGCAGCTCCGACGGGAGCTGCGGGAAACCCAAGGCCCCCGAGACTGGTTCACCGGGCTCGCCGCGCAGCTCGCCCGATACAAGGAGGAGATGGGCATTGAGTTGCTCGCCCTCGACTCCCTGAATGCCCTGTATGCCCTGACGGACGTCCAGGAACCCCGGCGCGAGCTCTTCGACTTCTTCGAGGATCTTCGGGAACTCGAGGCGACGACGTTCCTCATCGGGGAGACCCCTCGCGACGGAAGTTTCGGTCCCTTCCACATCGTGGAGTTCCTGGCCGACGGCATCGTCCACCTCCACATGAAGGAGGTCGAGGTGGGCCTCACGCGGAGCGTGCGGCGCTACATCGCCCTGGTCAAGCTACGGGGGGTGAAACACGACCTCGACCACCACCCGCTCATCGTGGACAAGGATCAGTTCGAGATCGTGGGGGAGTAGGGGGGCGAGGAGGGGCCTCCCGTGGTGAATCCCTTCCTCTTCCTCTCCCTGGGCGCCCTCATTGCCAACAGCGTTCTCGTCGTCTACCTCCTCTGGAAGGGCCCACGGGGCCACACGACCACGGTGTTCGTCCTTCTGCTCGTCGTCTTCACGACGTGGTCCCTGACCGAAGTCCTCCTTCGGGCCTTCCCCGGCTGGCCCCACGACCAGCAGTTTCTCCTCGTCCGTCTCGGAGAGACGGCGGTCTCGTTCATCCCGGGCCTCCTCGTCCACTTCGTGCTCGCGTATCCCCGCCCTCACCCCATCCTCAGCAGACCTTGGGGATTGCTGGCCGTCTACGCGGCCCCCATCATCTTCGCCGCCCTCGTCTGGGGGGGCGACATCGTCATCGCCGACGTGGTGCCCGGGCCCATGGGTCCCTCGGCCCTTCCCGGGGCCTTCAACCTCCCCATCGCGAGCCTGTACGTGTTCATCATCCTGGCAGGCTGGATCTACCTCGGCCGTTCGTACCTGCAGGAAACGGATCGGCGGGAGGTCCGCCGCTACCTCTTCCTCATTGCGGGATTCGGGATCGGTGTGATTGGGGGGACGGTCACGGAGATTTTTGGCCCCTTCATCTTCTCCATGCCGACCCGGCTCGGCCTCGGGACCACCTACACCACGATCTTCTCGGCGCTCGTGGCCTTCGCCATCTTCCGCTACGGGTTCCTGGCCATCGAACCGGCGATGGAGACCCGATCGGCGGAACGGGGCTTCGCGTGGGCCCGTGGACGCAACTACATCGTTCTGGAGCGATCGCGGGAGACGAGTTTTCAGGCGTTTCGGGGTTTGGCCCAGGAGGTGCCGGGCCTCTGTGTCACGGCCTTCCCACCGCGGCTCCTTTCGCGGACCTACGCCCTGCACAAGACCCCCTTCTTGTGGCTCTCCTCGCAGCAGGGCCAGCTCTCTCTGAAGCCCAGCCACCTCGAGGTGGACGTGCTCCAGACCCTCCTCCGTTTTATGCGCGACAACCGACGCGCGGCGATTCTAATGGACGACCTGGAGTACCTGGCCCAGGTCAACGGATTCCCGGCCGTCATGCGCACCCTCTCTCGGATCGCCTCGGCGGCCAGCAAGTACGATTGCACGCTCCTCGCCAGCCTGAATCCTTCCTCCCTGGACGGCGCGCAGGTCTCCACCCTGCGGGGGCTCTTCGACGAGGTCCAGGTGGGGGAGGACACCGGGAACGAGGCCAGCCCGTCCTGGAAGGCCCCGGGATGCCTGTTGTGGGAGGGCAATCGAGAGGCCTGTTTGCGCGCTCTGGCGCAGAACGGATCGGCCCGGAAGACCGTCGTCTCGACCCTCTTCCCCGAAAAGCTTCGTGCGACCTACGGGTTCGATGACGCAGGTTTCCTGTGGCTCGCACCCGAGCACCACGATGACTTTCCCACGTACAATCCGACCCGACTCACCTTGGAGATCCTCCGGGACGTGGTCCGGTCCCTGAGCGAGGATTCCCTCGTGTACATCGGGGAGCTCGAGGTCCTCATTGGAGAGGCGGGCTTCTTGGAGGTCCTGGAGTACACGAAGCAGGTGGTGGACGCCGCCGTGAGCCGCGGGGCCCTCGTGGTGGCGAGCGTCGAGCAGGGAGCCCTCTCCCCGCTGCTGCTCTCAACCCTCGAAAAGCGGTTCTCCGCGACGGTGGCCTAGTTACTCCTGCTCCCGCAGGATCTCCCAGAGCTTCTCCTGGAAGTCGTACTCAGATTCCACGAGCCGTCGCATGAAGTTGATGATCTGGCCGTGAGGATCCAGGCCGTTGCGATCGCAGAAATCCCGGTATCGGCGGAGAAGCTCGGCATCCATCCGGATGTTGAACTGGGCCTTCTCCCCTTTCCGGCGGCCGGCCATCCAGGCCTTCCCTCGGCGTGCGTATTTGGGGGTCATTATATCTACCTTTGCTACTCCTGTCGGTCACCTTGGAACTTGATACCTTTGTATATCGTTCCTACATTATGTAGGAACTGTTATATATGTCTCCCGAATTATCGGTCTTGATAATCAGGCTTGGGAGCACCTGGCTACGGGGGGAACGATGGCCACGGAACGGGTCGACCTTGAATTCCAGGAACGACTGAGGAGGTCCTTTGCGCCCCCTGCCCTTGCGAGGACCTTCGACGCCTACGACCTAGTTGAGGGCTTCCCGGCGTCGGAGGACCTCGTTGGACGGTTTCACGAGATCTGGGGCCGGATTGAGGAACACCTCGACGTGAACCTCACCTCCGAGGAGGCCCTGAAGCTCTTCCCATCCCTGCTGATCTACGACATCCCGGACGGGACGCGCTCCACGTTGACGGTCCGCTCCGACGTGGACGTAGGAATGGATGCCGGTCTGTACCTCCTCGCCCTCATCCACACCCTCAAGGGTCTCGGCGGACGCCGCGCGGCCGTGATGAGCCATACGGCGTACAACCGGAAGCGGGGCGAGGAGGGTCTGGATCGGATCCTCGCCGTGATCGCCAAAGCGATGCGCGTCGCGGCGCGGTACACCGCCGCCCATCACGTCAACGTCCGGTGGGTCGGGATGAAGCCGGACTACGAGCTCCGCAACGCCCTCCTCGAGAACTTTCCGCTGCTGGAGAAGCCTTCCTTCGAGGTCTTCCTCCTGATCGACTACGTGGAAGAGGTCCTCGAGCAGGAGGGATTGCGAGAGCAGCTCGAGGGCCTCCCCGACGTGGACGTCTGCATCCGGCATACGAAGCTCAACCTCTCGGGCGGGGGCTGGATCCCCGGCAAGATGCTGAAGTCAGCCTTTCTCTACTCCCAGAACGGCACGGTTTTCAGCAACTGGTCCTTCGACGAGCTCGTGGCGCAGGCCGCCATTGCCCTCCTCGCCAAGGTCTTCAACTCAGGGGAGGGCCTGGTCAAGATGTACGGGGACTTGGACGAGGTCAAGGCGCGGTACCAGCTGCGAGAGCTCCGTCTCTTCAACCAGCAGATTCTCCTCCGTAGCCAGCCGAAGAAGCTCTTCCTCTTCGGCTCGCCCGTCGGCCTCTACCAGGTCTACTACTGAGGGGCAGGAATGTACGACCTCGTCGTAGTCGGTGCAGGACCCGCCGGAGCGACGGCGGCCTACCTGACCCGTCGGGCCGGGCTCACCACCCTTCTCGTAATGGAGGAGATTTACGGCCTACGTCCTCCCGCTAACGGATGAAGAGAGGGAGCGTCGGGTTCGCGCGAAGCGCGAGAAGCTGGCGGGTCGATCCGAACCCGTGGCCGCTGGATGAGTCGTTCGTGGGCTCCCCTCCGGAGGGGCGGTTCTGGCCTTACGGACGCGGCGGTCACGAGGCGCTCACGCAAAGACGGCCTTGCCGGCGAAGAGGTCTTCCAGGGTCGCCTCCACGTCCTCCAGGTCTTGGAGGAGTCCACTCCAATCGGGGAGCACCGGCTCGTTCGTTCGTTCGAATCGCTCCACGGCCTCTTTCATCGTGATCCAGAGGGTGTCGGTGTCCTCCCCCTCGATGATGGTGGCCAGGTAGCAATACCGCCCCCGCTCGACCAGGATCTTCACGTCTCCGTGTTCTATCCGGCGGAGCGACTTCCCTAGGAGCGCGGGGAACGAAGTCCGCATGAAGGTCTGGATGGCGTCCAGCGTGGCCCCGAAGATGTCGTCGTCGACGGTCTTGTCCTGAAAGTTCGTGCGGGAGGCGATGAGGGTCCCGTTCTCATAGATGAGGTAGCCCCCCATCACGTTGTACCGGGTGCTCTTCCACTTCCGCATGACGCTGGAGATACGATCCCGCGTCACGGGAACCAGCACGTAGAGGCTGACGATGCCCGGCAGGATGAGGGTCGTGGAGAACATTGGCATGAGGTCCAGACCCGCCATGAGGTAAACCGCGTTCGTCCCGAACCCCAGGACGAGGGCGGCGAGATAGGAGTTGAGGATGCCCAACATCCCGCGACCCAGGAACTGGCTGTTCTGTCGAACGACTAGGTAGGTCCGGTACGTGTACCAGATGCCCGCGGACGCGAAGGTGATGATGTAGACGAGCCATAGGAGGAACAGCTCCGGGTGCAGAATGGCGCTCCAGCCCCAGGGGAGCCCGCCCTCCACCCCGACGACCATACCGCCCCAGACGAGGCCCAGCGCGCCGAGGAACGGGAGGGCCAGGAGGGCATCGATCCAGTGGGGGCGCGTCAAGAAGAGTTTGGTGAAGAGAAAGAACAGGAACGCGGCCATCGTGACGAAGCTGAAGGAGATCTGGGCCAGGGTGAAGGCGACGCCCATCTCGGAGGCGCCGAAGAAAATCCAATCCGAGAGGGCGTACCCCGCCCAGGAAAACGACCCGACAACGAACGCAACCTCGGTGAGGGTCCGGATCCGCCTCCGGTACAGCTGGAAGAAGCCGATGCTCGCCCAGACGACGAAGGTGGCGAGGGGGAGCTGTGCGAGGATGCCGAAGACCATACGGGTCGACCTTCTCTCGGACCGCCCTCGGGTCCGAGCATAGGAGACTCTGCCTCGTGCGCATATTCAATCTTTCGACGCCGTTGGGGTCTCTGATAACGAGTCGCAGGGGACCCTTGAAGGCCGGGGCGTGCTAGGAGATCTGCTTCAACTGACTCCTGTACAGGGAGATGATCTCGGCGACGGACGTCGCCTCCCGTGGTCCCTTGTCGTCCCGCCACCGCCCCGTGAAACGGGGGAACCGAACCGCCAAGCCGGCGTCTGGACGGATGGCCCCGAAGCCCGCGGTGTGCATCGGACTGAGGGTGATCTCGGCCCCCAGCACCTCGAGCACCACGGCGGGTTCAAACCAGTCGTCCGCCTCCAGCTGCGAGTCAACGCGAGGGTCCTTCTGGTCCTGGTGCAGGTCCTGGAGCCGCTTCGGCAGGGCGAAGAGGGTGGCGTCGTCGAACCCGCTCCCGAGTTTGCAGACAGTCTTGAAGGCGTCGTCTTCCGGGTCGTACGCCGCCATCAGCAGGGCCCCGTAGGTGCCGGCGCGCCGCCCGCGGCCGGCGAAGCTCCCCACGATCACCAAGTCCACGGTGTCGGCGAGCTCCGCCTTGTAGTCCCGTTTGTACTTGATCCACTGCCACCCCCGCGACCCCGCCTCATACGGCGAAGCCAAGCCCTTGGCCATCAGCCCCTCGCCCCCCTGCTCGATCACCTTCTCGAAGAACCGCCTCGCTTCCTCCAGGTCGTCCGTGACGATCTGCTCGGCGAGTCGCACCCTCTCCGTCTCCCGGAGGGCCCGTTCCAGGGCGGCCCGCCGATCGGTATACGGTCGTTCCAAGAGATCCTCCCCATTCAAGGCCAGGCAGTCGAAGGCCATGAGGGCCACCGGGATCCGCTGGATGGCCTCCTGGACCCCGTACTTTCGGCGCCGATGCGCTACCTCTTGGAAGGGGAGGAAGGCCCCTGTGTTCATGTCGATGGGTACGGCCTCCCCATCCAGGATGGCACTCTCGGCACGAAAGGCGTCGCGTAAGCCCTCTACGACATCCGGAAACTGGGAGGTGAGGACGTCAAAGCGTCGGGAGTACAGGACGATCTCGTCAGGGTCAATGTGGGCCTGAATGCGAAGCCCGTCGTACTTGAACTCGAGGGCACTGCGGCCGAGCTTCTCCACGACCTGCTCTAGACTCGGCAGCCGCTCCGCGAGCATGGAACGGACGGGAACCCCGACGCGGAGATGGATGTCCCGGAACCCGGACAGCCCGGACTCCGCAAGGATCTCCGCCACGCCTCCCAGGTCCGAGGACACGTTGTAGGCCCTCTCGACCGCCGGTTTGTCTTCCTTCGTTGCGAAGGCGCGCGCCAGGGCATCGACGATGGTCATGTCCGCGACCCCCAGCCGCATCTTGCCGACGACCACCCGCAGGATGTAGCGGGCCTCCACGGGCGTGGCGTCGTTGAGGAGGTCGGCCAGAAGCCGGATCTTTTCCTCCTGGGACCCGGTGCCGGCGGCCTGGGCGATGCCCAGGAGGTTGTCGTGCACCTTCTCCACGGTCAACGGCGCGGAGGTCAGCTTCCGCTGCGTCCTGGCCTCCAAGGCCCGCTCCGCCACCGTCCCCATGTCCCCCAGCTCCTTCCACCGGGTCTCCACGTCGGCCCGGGGGAGACCGGTGGCGAAGGCGAGGGCCCGGATGACCATCTTCTCCGCCAACCCCATCTTCACGTTCCGAAATCCGGGGGCCAGGTCCCCCTGCGTGAGGTAGACTACGCGACGGATCACGTTCGATGGGACCCGGCGGAGGAGATCGGTGAGGGCCCCAATCATCTCCAGGCGCTTGGTGGTGGCCTCGAGTCGCTCGTAGACCTCCACGAGGTCGGCGAACCTCATGCCGTTTCCTTGCTGAGGGTCGCGACACGCTCGACGATGGCCTCACTCGCGCCCAGGTAGTTACGGGGGTCCAGGGCCTTCTCGATTCCCTCCTCCCCGAGCATGGAGAGGACGGACTCATCCTCCAGGAGGACCTCTCGGAACGGTCGGGCCTCGGCTCTGGCCGCCTGCGACAGGCGACGGGTGAGCTCGTGGGCCTGTTGACGATCCATGCCCTTGCGGGCGAGGGCCATCATGACCGCCTCGGTCATGAGGAGGCCGCCCGTGGCGCGGATGTTCTCTTCCATCCGCTCCGGGCGCACTCGGAGGGTCTCGAAAACGCCCGCCGCCTTGTGGAGGATGTCGTCCACCAACACCGTCACGTGGGGAAGGATGAACCGCTCCGAGGCGGAGTTCGAGAGGTCCCGCTCGTGCCAGAGGACCACGTTCTCGTACGCCGGTCCCACGAACCCGCGGATGATCCGGGCCAGGCCGCTGATGTTCTCCGAGGTGATGGGGTTCTCCTTCTGCCCCATGGTGGAGCTGCCCACCTGTTTCTCGCCGAAGGCCTCCGCCACCTCCCCGATCTCCGTCCGCTGGAGGTTGCGGACCTCCGTGGCAAACCGCTCGAGGGATGCCGCGATGCCCGCGAGGACGGCCACGTACTCCGCGTACCGGTCGCGACCGACGATCTGGGTCGAAGCTTCCTCTCCTGTCAATCCGAGCATGGCCATGACCAGGTCCTGCAGCTCCGTCGCCGCCTCCCCGAAGCCGGCCCCGGTTCCCACCGCTCCCGACATCTTCCCTACGAGCATCCTGGGGGTCGCCTCCCGAAGGCGCGCCAGGTGGCGGTGTACTTCCAGGGCGAAGACGGCCATCTTCATGCCGAAGGTGATGGGAACCGCGGCCTGGCCGTGGGTCCGACCCACCATGACGGTGCCCTTGTGTTCTTGCGCGAGATTCACGAGGGCCTGTTGGAGTCGCAACAGCCCCGTCTCGATGAGGGGGACGGCGTCCTTGAATTGCAGGGCGGTTGCGGTGTCGGTGATGTCGCTGCTCGTGGCGCCCAGGTGGACGAACCGGCCGTAGTCCCCGGCGGCCTCGCTCAGGGCGAGGACGAGCGCCATGACGTCATGTCTGATCTCCGCCTCGAGTTCCGCGACACGCTCGGGCTTGACGAGGCCCCCCTCGACCGACGAGGCGATCGCCTGGGCGGCATCGCGTGGGATGTTCCCGAGGGTCATGTGAGCCTCGGCTAGGGCGACCTCGACCTCGAGCAGCCGCTGGAGCCGCCTCTCTTCGGAAAAGATGACCTTCATCTCCGGGCGACCGTACCGGAAGTCCAACGGACAGAGCAGTCCATCACCCCGTGAGCCATGGTTCGCCGGCCATAAAGGGTTTCTTGAGGCTGGATTGGTGCCTTCTCGGGGCTGTCCAGAAGGGCCTCGAAACGGCCTTACGGCGACCCGGAGCCGCCCCCGTGGGAGGGCTCCTCTTCCTCCTCCTCCACCAGGACCGTCTCCCCTCTCGTCCCTCGGGTTCTGCGGACGGCCTGGGAGCGAATTCTCTCGTAGCCGTCTCGCACGACGGCCTCCGCCCTCTCCAGCGTCACGCGCTCCCGGATCGCGCCCTCGAGGCGCTCTTGGAGGCGCTCGGCCTTCTCGTGCCAGAGGCCGCGGAGGGTGATGAGGGTAACGCCCGTGAGGATGCCCGCCGCCTGGGCGGCCCCGTAGAGTTGCGTTAGGACATCGGGGGGGCCCGAGAGGAGCACCACCATGGGTGCGAAGAGGAGGAGCATGCCAAACGCGGGGAGGATGAGGGGATGATACGGCTTCGTCTTTCCCCGAAGGGATCTCAGCTGGCGAGCCACCACCCCGAGGTATCCGAAGAGGACGAGGACGAGGGCCAGGGTAGGGATTCCGGAGAACACACCGCTGCCCGAGGCGATGGAGAGCTCGGCCCCGACCACGGCCCCGGCGACCGCCATGAACACGATGTCTCGGATCAGGCGCCGGGGGCGAAAGAGGGACCATCGGGCGATGGTGGGTTTCCGGGCCTCCCGTAGAAGGTGGACCTGAAGGGGGATGAGGCCCACCACCAGGCCGATGTGGGCCGCCAGGAAGGAGATGCCCAGGGATCCGAGCTCGTGGAGTCGGAGGTACCCCATCAAGAGGCTCGCGACCACGGACCAGGCTGCCACGACGGCGAACACGAGGAGGAAGGGATTCGGATTTGCCGTCGCTTGGGCGACGCCCTGGCTCTCCTTGCGCTTACGGTCCAGGAGGATGCGATTCAGGAGGTCCCAGAACACGTGCGTCGCCGTGAAGCCAGCGACGAAGAGGACGACCACGATGACGGCGGCCGAGGAGAAGCCCAGGAAAGCGAGGAGAACTGTGAGGACGGCCCACATGGCGAACCAGCGTGGCCGGTCCAGCTTGGAGAGGTGCGAGGCTAGGGGAGGGAGGCCCGCGTAGACGAGGGCTGCGAGGGAGAGGCCAAACCCAATGAGCGCCGGGAGCGCCGCAAGCGTTCCCAGGCCGCTGCCCGCCAAGATGACCGCGACGGAGAAGTTCGCGAGACCGGCCAATATGAGGGTACGGGTCGGCCCAAAGTCCCAGAGCGAGTCCCGCAGCGATCGATATGCGGCCCGCGCGGCATCGCTCAACCGACCGAAGCCGAGCCTGGAGAGCAGCGCCGGTTTCCGCTGCGGGTCCCTTTCCGGTCCTTCGAGACTCAGATCGCGGATTCGACTGCCCCTGGGAGGGACGCGAACCGTGGGCTCTGTTGACTCGTGACTCAGCTGGCGAGGCGTCGGGCTCACCGAGGGAAACCTCGGGCCGGGCTTCTGCCGCTTCTATGCCTTTACACTTCCGCGCCCGTTTTGCGCCGTGAGAATTTCCAAGGTTGTATGAGGGACCCGGCGCCCGACCTAGGCGAGGGTCTCCCGCCCGTCGAAGTAGGAACGGAGGACTCGGGGAATGGTCACGGTTCCGTCCTCATTCTGATAGTGCTCCAGGACCGCCACGAGGGCTCGTGAGGTGGCGATGGCCGTGCTGTTCAGCGTGTGAACGAGGCGCTTTGCTCCGCCTCGCTTCCCGACCTTGATGTTCAACCGGCGGGCTTGGTAATCTGTCACGTTGGAACAGGAGACCACTTCGACATATTTCGCCTGGCGGGGCGACCACGTCTCCAGATCGTACTTCTTCGCGGCCACGGTGCCAATGTCCCCCGTGGACACGTTCACGACTCGATGCGGGATTTCCAGTTTCTGGAAAATCGCCTCGGCGTTCCCAATCAGCTCCTCATGGTACTGCCTGGAGTCCTCCGGCAGGGAGAAGATGAACTGCTCCACCTTGTTGAACTGGTGCATTCGGAAGAGACCTTTCGTGTCCACCCCATGGGCCCCGATTTCCTTCCGAAAGTTCGTCGAGAGACCGGCGTAGCGCAGGGGGAGCGCCTCTTCCTCCAACACCTCATCCATGTGCATGGCGGCGATGGGGTGCTCCGAGGTTGCGATGAGGTAGAGGTCCTCACCCTCCACCTTGTACATCACGTTCTCGAAGTCCGCCAGGTCCACGACCCCCTCGTAGGGCCGCCGGCGAATCAGAAAGGGGGGCGAGACGGGGATGTATCCCCGCTCCACGACAAAGTCGAGGGCGAATTTCTGTAGGGCGAGGTCCAGGAGGACCATGTCCCCTCTCAGGAACACGAAACCCGCGCCGGACACCTTCCGTCCCCGCTCGAAGTCCCCCCACCCGGAGGCCTCCAACAGCTCCCCATGGGGGCGCAGCTCGAAGTCGACCTCGCGGGGCTCCCCCCAGCGGCGGACCTCGACATTCTCGGTATCGTCTTTCCCCACGGGGACGTCGGGATCGAGAATGTTGGGAAGCCGCATGAGGGCGGTGTCAATGGAGGAGCGGACCGAATCCAGAGACGCTTCCAGGTTCTCGATCTGCCCCCCCAGGTCCGAGGCCTCCCGGGTAAGGTCGGAGACTTCCTCCCCCGCGCGCTGGGCCATCGCGACCCGTCGGGACAGGTCGTTTCGCCGGTGGCGGAGTTCATTGACCTGGGTGTTGGTCTCGCGCCAGGCCCGATCCCACCCGAGGAGTTCCTCGAGCCGGGCCAGGTTCTCCTCATCCCCCCGCTTCTCCAGGTCGGCCCTCACCACCTCGGGGTGTTCGCGGATGAGGTTGATATCCAGCATTCGGGGATCGAGAGCCGACCCGGCGGTATAAAGAGTTGGCGCGCTCGTGCTTACTCTTTCCGTCGCTCGCGGACCAGGTGATGCCGCTGTCCTGGGAGCTCGCGAAACCCACCCCGCGAGCTGGCCCGTCGGGAAGATGGGCCTCCGTTCAACCGAAGCACAAGGCCTGCGGGTGTCGAAGTCCAGGCTGCTTGGCCCAGTCCGGTCGGCGCCTCGCCAAAGCCTTATTCGGCTGCCGGGAATTCCGGAGGTGGCGAACCCGATTGAAGGGCATCGTGTGGCAGCCCACGGACTCCTTCGTGGAGGAGGCCAACATCACCCGTTTCATGGCCAAGCACGGTCTCGCAAGCCACGACGAACTGCTCCGCAGGAGCGTGGAGGACAACGAATGGTTCTGGGAGGCTGCCTTGGAGGATCTCGGTGTCGAGTGGTACAAGCCCCCGGATCGGGTCCTCGACATGCGCGAGGGAAAACCGTGGGCGCGTTGGTTTCCGGGAGGCAAGATCAACCTTGCCCACAACGGATTGGATCGGCACGCCACGGGACCCGCCCGGGACCGGACCGCGTGCATCTGGGAGAGCGACGAAGGCATCAGCCGCCGGACCACCTACAGGGACCACTACGTTGAGGCGAACCGCCTGGCCCACGCCTTGGTCTCCGCGGAGGTGGAGCCAGGCGATACGATTGGTATCTACATGCCAATGGTCCCGGAGGTCATTAGCCTGCTCTTCGCTTGCTGGAAGGTGGGCGCCATCGCGGTCCCCATCTTCAGCGGGTTCGCCGCCAAGGCCACGGCCATTCGGCTCGATGACGCGGGGGCCAAGATACTGTTCACGGCCGACGGCTACCACCGCCGCGGCAAGACCATCCGATTAAAGGAGGAGGCGGACCGAGCCGCCGATCTCGCACCCAACATCGAGCGTCTCATCGTCCTCGAACACCTCGGACATCCTGTCCCCTGGAACGAAGAACGGGATGTATCGTGGTCGGAATTCCTCCGAGATCAGCCGGAGGAGTTCGAGACCCGACCCCTGGACAGCGAGCACTACTCTATGATTGTCTACACAAGCGGGACCACGGGCCGGCCCAAGGGGGCCGTCCACACCCACATCGGCGCCATCGCGCAGGCCACAAAGGAAATCGGATACGGCTTCGACTTGAAGCCCCGGGACGTCTTCTTCTGGGTCACGGACATCGGCTGGATGATGGGGCCCTGGATGATCATCGGGGTCTCCACCCTCGGCGGGACGATGGTCATGATGGAGGGGACGGTGGACTACCCGAAGCCCGACCGCCTCTGGCGAATGGTGGACGACCACCGCGTCACCCAGCTCGGCATCAGCCCGACGGCGATCCGGCTGCTCATGAAGTACGGGGAGGGGTGGGTAGAGAAGCACGACCTCTCCAGCCTCCGTCTTCTCGGGAGCACCGGGGAGCCATGGGACAAGGAGTCTTGGATGTGGTTCTTCGAAAAGATTGGCGGCGGCCGCGCGCCCATCATCAACATCTCCGGGGGGACGGAAATCCTAGGATGTTTCCTCTTCCCGCTCCCGATTGTAGGGCTGAAGCCCACGACGCTGGGGCGGGGCCCCGCGTTGGGCATGGATGTCGACGTCCTGGACGAGGAAGGGCGCTCGATCCGAGGAGAGAGGGGGTACCTGGTGGCTCGGAGTCCCTGCCCGAGCATGACCAAGGGACTCTGGAAGGATCCGGATCGCTACCTCGAGACATACTGGTCTCGGTTCGAGGACGTGTGGGACCACGGGGACTGGGCGGTCGTCGACGAAGACGGATACTGGTTCCTTCAGGGACGATCCGACGACACCATCAACGTGGCGGGGAAACGCATTGGTCCGAGTGAGGTCGAAGGCGCCCTCATCAGCCATCCGGCGGTCTTGGAGGCGGCCGTCATCGGGGTGCCCGATCCACTGAAGGGGGAGGCCCTCGTGGCCTTCGTCGTCGTCGCGGACGGACAGGAGGCGAGCGATACCTTGGAAGACGAGCTCATCGCGCACGTCGCGAGTGAGTTGGGGAAGACCATGCGGCCCCAGGAGGTTTACGCGGTCTCCGCACTCCCGAAGACTCGGAGCGCGAAGATTGTTCGGCGTCTCATCAAGGCGACATTCCTTGGCCAGGAGTTGGGAGACCTATCCAGCGTGGAGAACCCGGAGGCGTTGCAAGAGATCCCCGTGGCAGGCGGACCGCGCGCCCTTAGGTAACGCACGATCGTAAAATGCCCCTTCATGGTGTTCGGCCTCTCCGTTTTCGACTGGGTTCTCCTGGGATACGCCGCGGTGCTGACCTTCCTCCTCGTCGCCTCGATCCCCCTCTTCGTGGGGTACCCGCGACTCCCTCGCCAGGCCGTGCTGGAGGATCCGCCGCTCGTGTCCGGCATCCTTCCTTTGCGCAACCAGGCCTCAACGGTTCGGGCCTGTCTGGATTCCCTCTTGGCCCAGGATTACCCCCGACAGGAGATTCTAGTGGTCGAGGGGGGGTCGGACGATGGCACGAGGGAGGTCCTGGATACATACCGCGATCGGATCCGTCTTATCGAAGAGCCTCCCCTGCCTGAGGGATGGGTCGGGAAGAATTGGGCGTGTAAGCAAGGGGCGGAACAAGCCCGGGGCGACGTCCTCCTCTTCACGGATGGCGACACGGTCCACGGCCCGGGGCTCCTCCGCAGGACCGTGGCCTACGTCCTCGCGGAGGATCTCGACCTGCTGACACTCTATCCGCACCTCCTCGCGGAGTCGTTTTGGGAGCGGACGGTCCTCCCGTTCATGATTTTCCTCATCGGCATCAGCCACCGAGGAGCGTGGGTGAACCGACCCGACAAGCGGTGGGCGGTGGCGAACGGCCAGTACCTGCTCTTCCCCCGGGCGTCCTACGAGGCGATTGGCGGCCACGACGCCGTCTATGATCGCGTGGATGAGGATTACCGCCTCGCCATGCTGGTAAAGAAGGCCGGACGACGCCTTTGTATGGCGGACAGCCGCCAGCGCCTCCGCGTTCGCATGTACACCAGTCTGGCCGCCATCTGGCAGGGTTTCACAAAGAACGCATTTCCTGGATTGGACTTCCAGGTGAGGCGCATCGCCCTGAACACCGCAGGACTGTTCTTCGGGATGCTGCTGCCGCTCCTGCTCCTGAGCGCCGGCCTGGTCCTGTTCCTTCTCCAGGTTCCCACCCTGGTCCTTCGGGTGGGAGTCGGGTTGATGGATCTGATCTGGATGCGGGTGGCCCTCGCCTACGCCTTCATGAAGGTCCCTGTAGCTTACGCGTTCCTCGCCCCGGTCGCCACCGTCGTTGTCATGGGGATTCTCATCGACTCCGCGCGTCGCCATCTCCGGAAGGGAGGCGTCCCGTGGAAGGGTCGAATGTACGGGATGCCCCTGCGGTAGGGACTACTTCTCCCGCGAACCGGTCTCCTCAACCGACGGCGTGCGTCCGGCCGGTTTCTTTCGTCGGCCCCTCCAGAAGAAGAGAACGGCAAAAACCACACCGGCCAGGCCGAGTCCAACGTAGAGGGGCCAATCGAATGCCACGGGCGTGCCTATCGGCGGGAGTACCGCGAAGATGTAGGAGAGGGTAACCGCCTCGCTGTTCGGGTTCTCCCAGGAGGCCGTATACTCTGCAGGTGCCGGGATTACCCAGGTCTCGGTCTCCGTGGCGGCGGTCGCGCTGTAAACAAGCTCCGCAGTCGAACCGGGCATCTCCTGCAGGAGATCGAAGCGTACGCCGGGCCCCTGGCCCTCATTGACCTCCCAAAAATAGCGAAGCTCGTCCCCTGCCTCCACCTCTCCCAAACTGGAGAGGGCGAGAAGAGAGGTACTGCCCGCAGTCCCGATTGGTGCGAGGCTGAGGGACCCCTCCAAGTGCGTCGACTCCCCCGCGGGACCGTGCGCGATCGCCTCAGGTAGGAGGAGGAAGGAAGTCACGATGAACAGTGCGAGGACTCCTTCCCGTCTCACAGACGCAATCAGTTCCTCCTGGCTTAAGGGGATTTTGGTCGCGGTGCGACCCGAGGGATCCGACGACCCCCTCACTCACTTGTTCCACCAGGAAGCGGCGGACCGCATAGAGCATCAGCGGCATCATCGCGTAGATCATCGCGACGCCAAGGTGACCTCGTGTTCCGGGGGACATACCTCGTAAACGTGCAGCTCGAAGACTACCAGGATGACGGAGAGGAAGAGACCCGAGAACACCGCGATGAGGACGGCCACCGAGACGGGTCCACTTGCTCATCAGGGGGAGACCGAACCCGACCCCACCGCCCGCGATGATGAAGGAGAGGTGCTCGAGGATGTGGAACGTATCGTCCAACACGGCGAGGTTGAAGAAGAACGGGATGTGCCAGACGATGAGGAAACCGGCCGCCACCCCGAGGGACACGTAGCCGTCCGGGGTGGCCTGGCGACTCACAATCAGGAGGTCGCGGGCGAGCGCCTGGGCCTGTCCGGACCCTCGGACCGCCGTCATGGCCACGAGCTGATACGTGGCCCACCACAGGCCCCGATACCGAGGACGAAGGTGAGGCCATGCTGCAGATGGTGAAGGCCCTCGTGGCTCTCCAGGAGTCGGTCGAGGGGGGAAGAAGGATTGCGGCTGGAGAGCGGCCACGAGTCCAGCAACGCGACCCAGCAACCGTACGACCGTTCCACGTTGACATCTCATGGGGGCGGCTTCGGCGCGGGTCCGACTCCGCGATTCATCCGCAGCACGGCGGTCGCGGTGATTCCGATGGCGACGGTCATCAGGTGCGCACCCACGACGAAGTGGACCATGCCCAGAACGGAGAGCTCCCTCATCGGGTAGGTCGCGTAGACGGGAACGGCCGTGAACCACAGGGTGAGGGCCAGGAGGCTCATCCCCAACGTCCCTCCAACGAAGAAGGCGTATTTTCCCCCTGGCCCCATGAGGCCGAGACTGAAGGCCACGGCACTCCCCGCCGCGATCAGGAAGGAGTGCTCCATCACGTGGACGAGGTCGTTCATGAGGGCCAGGTCCCAAAAGAACGGGATGTGCCAGAAGGCCACCGCGGCCACGGCGAAGGTCATCCCCACGGCCCCTCGTGGGTTGAGCAGGACGTTGCTGGCGTAGATGAACCGGGCCACCTCCCCCGTCCAGTTCTTGTCGCGACGATGGGCGCGGGCTTGCTGGAGGACCAGGCTGCCCAGGAGCAGACCGAGAAAGAGGAGCGCCACGTGCTGGGCGTGATGTCCGAGGGCGCTGGCTTCCACGAACGCATCTACCTGGGGAAGGCTCGTGAGGAGAAGGAGGACGATCGTGAGGATGCCAAAGGCGAGGAGCGGGCGCCGCCAAGCAGTCAGACGACGCTCGAAGGCCGACGGATCACTGGGAACCCGCAGGGAGGACAACGCGGGACGATAGTACAGACTCCAAACAAGCAGGGCCGTCACCATGAGCGCCCAGTTCCAGATGAGGCCGATGACCTTCAGCGTGTCCGTCCCGCCCACCACGAGGAATAGGCCGGCAAGCATCAAGGACGGCAGGAGGTAGGCGGGGAGCGGACTCGGTCTCCTTAGGGCCCTACGCGGTGTCTGCGAGCGCTCCCGGACCAGGATCAGGACGACAATCGGAAGCCCGTAGGCGGCGAGGATGAACCCGTACCGAACCAGGGGAGACGCGAAGAAGGAGACGACGGGGATCATGGATCCGGGGACCAGGGTGATGATGGAGGGGACGGGGTTGGGGTATGGATAGAGCCCGGGGAAGGGCGCCGTCAAGGCAAACGCGAGGCCAATGAGGGCGGCGAATCGGGCGGTCCTCCCGGCCCGAAGCACTCGCTCCAGTACGAGGGCGTAGAGGACGGAGATGGCGAGGACGTGCAGGAGAAGCGCGATGGGGATGGCCTCGATCGCGAGGACCGGGGTGATGAGGACGAGGACGAAGGTCTCAAGGAGGAACGACGAGCCAGGGGGACCTACTCGGATTCTGACCTCCCCAAAAGTTCCCTCGCTGAGGACAAAGGGGAGGTTCACGCCAAACAGGACGATCAGTCCGACCGCAAACGCGAAGGTCAGGAACGTCAGGAGGAAGGTGATCCACGCGGGACTCAGCCCCGCTCGTTCCGGTCGGGTCTGCCGACGCTTCGAGCCCGTGCCATCGGCCCCTGGGAAGACCTAGCTCCTTCGGCGGAGGATGAACACGGCCGCGACGGCGATGACAATGACGACGACGGCGATCACGACGCCGATGAGGAGGGGATCGATGGGGGCCGGTTCGGCGTCCGGGGCGGAGGTGACCGTCATCAGACCATGCATGCCTCCCACCGAATGGCCCGGAACGATGCACACGATGGTGTAGATCCCCTCTGCCGTCGGAGCGGTGAAGGTGACGGAGTCCTGTATCCCCCCGTCGAGGCTCACGTCCACGAGGGGCGTGTTGTCATTGTAATACGTCTGGAGGGCACTGTTATCGGACACTGGGACGGAGGCGTCCGCCTCGCCGAACAGGGTGAAGGTGTGGGGCAAAGCCCCCGCGTTAATGATGGTCAGGCTGACCGATTCCCCGGGTGCTGCAGAGAAGGTATTTGGCGAAAAGGTCAGGGCGTCCGCCATCGTAATGGTCAGTGTGACCTGGCCGCGGACCCCTGGGGCGGGAACCGCCCACAGCGAAATCGAGGCCATGACCAGTGTGGCGAGAAGGACAAAGGCGAGATATCCTTTCTTCACGTGAACACCATTCGAGCCGAAGAGGGCCCCAAATAAGAACGTGTGGGTCGTCCGGTTACGGCTGGGCGCGCTCGCGGCCTGGAGACCCGGAAAGGGCTAAACCAGGGCCCAGCGAACCGACCTCCGTGCTTCCCAGCTGTCGGAAGAAGACGAACAAGACCAGAATGGATGCGTTAATCCAGAGGAGGGGGGCCAATGTCACAAACCAGTCTTGGACGATGGCCGTTCGCAGCTCCAGGAGAACGAGTCCCATTTCGATGAGGATGAGGGCTAGCAACAGGGCGATCGTTTCCCACCAGATCCAACGGGCGGACAATGATGACATACGCGGGGGACGCTACTTGAGACTCCGGGTTGGCGGCGTGCTGGGTCACCATTTATAAATAACCGGGTACCCTAGAACGGCCTCTTATGGCCAAGCGCGATCGGGTTGCCAAGCGGGTCAAGGACCGTTGGAAGGCGAAGAGCTGGTACACCCTTCACGCCCCCCAGATGTTCAACCGGGCCGTCCTCGGGGAGACCCCCGCGGAGGACGATGAGAAGATTCGCGACCGAGTCATCGAGGTGACGGTCCACGACCTCACCGGAGACTTCGGGAAGATGCACATCAAGGTTCAGTTCCGCGTCGAGGGGATTCATGGGAGCGACGTGAACACCCGCTACGTGGGCCACGACATGACCTCGGACTACATTCGCCGCCTGACCCGGCGAAAACGTTCGCGCATCGACGGCACCTTCGACGTGAAGACGAAGGACGGGGCCGTCCTTCGAGTCAAGCCCATGGCCATTACGGACCGTCGAATCCAGAACTCGAAGCAGGCGGCAATCCGGAAGGTGATGCACCGCGTGGTGTACGAGAAGGCGGTGAAGATGGCCCTCGCGGACTTCGTGCAGGCCATGATCATCGGTGACCTGGCGAAGGAGATCTCCACGGCCTGCAAGGCCATCCAGCCCATCTTCCGGGTGGAGATTCGGAAGAGCGAACTCCTTCGCAGCTCGGCCGTCGAGACGCCCGAGGCAGAGGCGGCCGAATCCCCTGAGGAGGAGCCGCCCGAGGAGCCTCCGCCCGAGGAGCCTCCGCCCGAGGAGCCTCCGGCAGAGGAACCGGAGATCGAGCAGCCGACTCCCGCGTCCTAGTTGTACTCCCGGGGCCACGACTCCGGCGGTCCCATGCGCAGGAGCTCCTTCAGGGCTCCCTGTACGTAAGGTCGCACCATGCGCTTCCGCCAGTAGAAGTGGCCATCTGCGTTGTCCAGGGGTTTCGCGAGTTCAAAGGCGGCCTCTGCGACCGCGTGGACATCGGCCTCGGTGGGCTCCTTGCCCTCCAAGAACTCCCGCGCCTCCACGACCTCCTCGGGCCGGGACGCGACGGCCCCCAGGGCGAGGCGGGCCCGCGTGACCGTGCCATCGTCCATCGTCAAGGCCGCGGCCACGCCGAGAATGGGGAAGTCGAAGGAACCCCGTCGACGCAGCTTCCAGTACGTCGTCCGGAGTCCCTTTGCGGGTGGGAGCTGAATCTCGGTGAGGATCTCGTCCCTCTCCTTCGTGAGGTACTCGATTCCGTCATCCCGGTAGAAGTCGTTCGCCTCCAGTGCGCGGGTCCCTTGCGGGCCGATGAGCCGCAGCTTGGCCTCCAAGGCGAGGGAGACGGGGGCGATGTCCGAGGAGGAGAGGGCCCAGCAGCGGGGGCTCCCAGGGGCCACCAGGCAGATGTCTCCATCCTTCTTCATACAGAAGCCGACGGCCTTCCGCCACGGGAAGGGCATGTCGTAGTAGTTGCATCGGGGGTCGACGCACAAGTTGCCGCCGATGGTCCCCATGTTTCGGAGGGGGGTCGTGGAGACGAGGCCCGCCGCCTTGGCGACCGCGTAATAGTGCTCCTGGATGACCGGGTGGGCACTGACCTCCCTGAGAGTGGCCCCTGCCCCGACGGTCAATCCCGCCTCGGGCGTCCCCCTGATCGCGCGGAGCTCGGGTACGTTCGCGAGCCCAACCAGGACCTTGGGCTCGAACTGCCGCCGTTTCATGTTGGGGTAAAGGTCTGTCCCCCCAGCCACGATCATCGCGTCCGGTCCGTGTGTGTGGAGGGCCTCTACGACCTCTTCCACCGAGCTGGGCGCGACGTACGCGAAGGGCGGGAGGCGGAGCATCAGGTTTCCTCGTGCATCGGAAAGAGTTCGACCTTCTTCCCGTCCGGCGGGTCCACTCGGAGGACCTCCCCGAGGTGGTAGTCCGGCAGACTCGTCGGGCCGATGAGGGGCTCCTCTCCCCGGGCGGCCTTGTCCATCGCACTCAGGACCTTCTCCGGGGTGATGGGAATCTCATGGAAACGGGCACCAATGGCGTCCTCCACGGCGTTCGCCACGGCGGGGATGACGGGGAGAAGCGGACCCTGGCCGCACTCCTTGGCCCCGAACGGCCCCTCGGGGTCCACCGTTTCCACGAGGATGGTCTCGATGGGCGGCATGTCCTTCGTGGTGGGGCTTTTGTATTCCAGCATGGAGGGGATCTTGTGGAGCCCATGGCGGAAGACCTGCTCCTCCAAGAGCACCTCCCCGAGGCCCATGTAGACACTTCCTTCGACTTGGCCGTGGACGAGAGTGGGATTCAGGGACCGACCGACATCGTGGGCGATCCACACCTTGTCCACCTCCACGACCCCGGATTCCGGGTCGGCGGTCACCTCGGCCACGCACGCGGAGTAGCTGTAGGCGGGCGACGGACCCACGCCGGATCCCTTGTAGGGTCCCGACAGCTCCGGCGGCTTGTACGCGCCCCTAGACATGAGGTTCCCCTGGGCCGCCTCCGCGACCGCGCACGCCTCCTCCCAAGACACGCCCCCTTCCGGTCGCTGGGCGTCCATGACACGACCGTTGCGAAAGGCGACGCGATCGGTGGGGACATCGAGCTTGGCGGCCATCGCCTCGGCGATCTGGTCTCGCAGCCTCTCCGCCGCCTGGATGGCGGCGTTGCCCGCCATGAAGGTGACGCGGCTGCTGTAACTGCCCAGGTCAATGGGGGTGAGGTCGGTGTCCGCCGTGATGAGATGGATATCCTCCGGCTCCAGCCCCAGGACTTCCGCCGTCGTGGCCGCCAGGACCTGGTCCGAGCCCTGGCCGATGTCGATAGCCCCGGAGAACAGCGCGACGGTTCCGCTCCGATCCACCTTCAGCTGGACTTCCGAGTGAGGCATGTCGTTCCAGTAGACAGGGAGGCTGGCTCCGCTCATGTAGGCGCTCAGGCCAAAGCCGACGCCACGGCCTTCGGGCAGTTTGCCTCTCTTGTCCCGGAAACCGGAGGCCTCCAGCACCTTCTCCACGCACTCCCGAAGCCCGCAACTCGTGATGCGGAGCCAGTTGGCGGTATAGGTGAAAGGCTCCACGAGGTTCTTCAACCGGAAGTCGATGGGATCCATGCCCAGCTCCCGCGCCAGATGTTCGAAGTGGACCTCGATGGCGAAACGAGGCTGGGGGGTGCCATGGCCCCGCTTCGGGCCGCAGGGCGGTTTGTTCGTATAGACCCGCGTCCCCTCAAACTTGTAGGCGGGAATCTTGTAGGTCGTGGTCTGCAGGGCGCCGGTGTAGTACGTGCTCACGACGCCATAGCTGCCATAGGCTCCCCCGTCGAGGAAGGATCGAAAGTGCATGGCGGTGATGGCACCGTCCTTCCTGACCCCCGTCTTCACCCACATGAGGGTCGGGTGACGGCCACGGTGGGCGTAGAAGACCTCCTCTCGGGTGAGGGTGAGCTTCACCGGCTTCCCCGTCACTATCGCGAGCTTCGCCACAACGATCTCGTGGTTGAACGGGTCGCTCTTGCCTCCGAACCCCCCGCCCACCGGGGTAGCGATGACCCGGATGCGGTTCATGGGTAAGCCTAGCACCTTGGCCAGGGCCCGATGCACGTAGTGGGGAGTCTGGGTGGACGACCAGAGGGTGACCTTGCCCTCGGGTTCCCACCGCGCCACCGCGGCGTGTTGCTCCATGGGGAGGTGGGTGGACCCTTCGTAGAAGAAGAGGTCCTCCCGCGTGTGATCGGCCTTGGCAAAGGCCGACTCCACGTCACCGAACTCCAACGAAACGGCCTTGTGGACGTTGGGCCCGAAGCGGAGGGTTTCGATGGGCTCCCCCTCTTTCTCCAGGGCCTCCTCGATGGTCATGTACGAGGGCAATTCCTCGAGCTCCAACGCAATGAGCTCCGTCGCCCGCTCCGCCGTGTCCTCGTCCACGGCGGCCACGGCGGCGATGGGGTCCCCCACATACCGGACCTTCTCCGTACACAGGGCCTCCTCGTCCTGACTGACCGGGAGGATGCCGTACTTCTCCGGAAGGTCCTTGCCCGTCAGGACCGCGACGACGCCTGAGAGTGCTTCCGCTCGAGAGGTGTCCAGCGCCTTGATGCGACCGTGGGGCACAGGACTGCGAAGGAGCTTCGCGAAGAGCATCCCGGGGAGATGGAGGTCGTCCGCGAATTGGGCCTGTCCGGTCACCTTCGCCGGTCCGTCCACCCGGCCCCGCGGCTTGCCGATGACCGAGAAGTCCGTCATGGCGCCACCTGGGGGGCGGTCGCCGCCTTTCTTCTCTCCGCCCCCATCCGGTCGGCCGCCAGTTCCACGGCCTCGAAGATCTTGAGGTACCCGGTGCATCGACACAGGTTTCCGCTCAGACCGTCTTGAATGGCCTCGCGGGTCGGCGACGGATCGGTGTCGAGGAGGGCCTTCGCCGCCATGAGGAAGCCCGGGGTGCAGTACCCGCACTGGGCCGCCCCGAGTTCGGAGAAGGCCTGCTGCAGCGGGTGGAGCTTCCCGTTGTGAGCGAGACCCTCGACGGTCGTGACCTCCTTCCCCTGTATGTCGACGGGGAGCGTGAGGCAGGAGAGAACGAAGAGGTCGTTCACAAGGATCCCGCATGTGCCGCACTCCCCAAGCTCGCAGCCGTGCTTGGTTCCCGTTAGGCCCAGATCCTCGCGCAGGACCTCCAGCAGGGTCTTCTGGACGGGCGCGACGACGTCACAGCGCCGTCCGTTCACCATGAGGCGAAGCCAAATGTCCTGGGACTCTCCCTTCACCCGGCCTTTGCCAAGACCTCGTTTCGCCATAAGGATGATGGTCTGCGCACAGGCTCGGCGCCCCTTCCCGCAAAGAAGGCTTATGTATCGAGGCAGATTGCCTCGCTCGTCGGGGTGGCTCAGCCTGGTGGAGCGCCGGACTCATAGGGTCTCGTAATCACGGCGCACTCCTGGGAAATCCGGAGGTCGCGGGTTCAAACCCCGCCCCCGACATCCTCGAATCAGCCGCTCCTCTGTTGACCCTTTGGTCAACGCCAAACGGGGTTTCATAGCCATTGAACCGCCTGCGACAGGTCATGACCGTGAGGGCGGCCTTGGTCAGTCTTCTCGTCTCCATGCTCGTACTCGGGGGCGCGGTGTCGTACTTCGGGACCGTGAGCGACGGCATTGGGCTCGATTCGTTCCGGTCCCGCGCCGCCTTCCACGCACATCTCGTGGCCCTTCAACAGGCCGATGCGAGTGCGGCGGGGGGTTTCCTCTTGGGAGGATCCTTCAACGACGTCACCACGGCCGCTGAGGCGCTCGACGCGGGGGGCTTCTCGGGAACCAACGTGCAGGTCGCGGGCGTTGATGAGGCGGACATACTGAAGACCGATGGCGAGCTCATCTACCTCGCTTCGGGAGGGGAGGTTGTTCTCATCCGAGCGCATCCGCCGGCCTCGATGGGGGTCGTTTCCCGCATATCCGGTGAGGCGATAGTAGGCGATCGCGAAGGCGAGGTGCATGTCCTCGGTCTCTACCTCCATGAAGGGATCCTGGTGGTCATCTCGAGTCTGTACGCAGGACTCGATGCCCCCCACATGCAGCCCGCCGTCGATTACCTGATGCCCATGGCCCAGGGCCGGACTCTGGTCTCGCTCTTCTCGACGGTCGACCCCGCCGAACCCACGCGCCTCCATGTCTTTGAGTTCACCGGAGTCTACAGCGCCTCCCGCTTGAAGGGGACGGTCGTCTACCTCGTTCTTCAGCAGGCGGTCTCGGTCCAGGACGACGAGGCCTCGTATCCGATGGTCTGCATGGACAGGCGGTGCGTGCCCTACGACGCAAGTCGCATCTACTACGACCCCGAGGCGTCAGGTGCAGGCTCGCTCACGAACGTCGTGGCCATCGACGTCGAGACCAAAGCCGTCGGTTACCTCTCGCTCCTCACAGGTTACACGTCCACGGTCTACATGTCCCCCGGCAGTCTCTACGTGACTTTCGCAAAGTGGGGCCCCCTCGGCCAGGCCTTCCCCATCCCCGATCTGGTCGTGCAGCAGACGGGATTCACCTCCATCTATCGAATTGCCGTCGCAGGCACGGACCTCTCCCCGACGGCCGGGGGGAACGTTGAGGGTTGGCTCCTAAACCAGTTCTCCATGGATGAACACCGTAGCTATCTGCGCGTGGCGACCACGACCGGGTGGGACGACCCCGTGAACAACGTCTACATCCTCGACCCGGACCTCCGCGTCGTTGGCGCCCTCGAGGGCCTCGCGCCGGGCGAGAGCATCTACTCCGCCCGTTTCGTCGGCGACCTCGGCTACCTGGTGACGTTCCAGAAGGTCGACCCCTTCTTCGTCCTGGATCTCTCCGACCCGCTGCGGCCCTCGATGCTAGGCTACCTGAAGATACCCGGTTTCTCCGAGTACCTCCACCCCATCGACGAGACGCACATCCTCGGAGTGGGGAAGGATACCCTCGAAGACCCCAGCGGCACCTTTGCCTGGTTCCAAGGCCTGAAGCTTTCCCTCTTCGACGTCAGCGACGTCACGGCGCCGAAGGAGGTCGCGAAGTACCTGGCGGGGGACCGGGGAAGTTCCTCCCCCGTCCTGTACGACCACAAGGCCTTCCTGTACATGGAGGAAGATGGGCTGGTGGTCCTCCCCGTCCACCTGGTGGGAAGGCTCGACGCGGCCGATGATCGACCCCCCTGGGAGCCTGGCACGGAACCCTGGCAGGGCGCCCTCGTCCTTTCCGTTGATCCCCAGCGCGGCTTCGAACTCCGGGCTGGCATATCCCACCTCCCGGCAGATCAGGAGGCGTGCCGGTACGGATCCGGTCCCTACGGGGTGACCCGTTCCCTATACATTGGTGCGTACCTCTACACGGTCTCCCCCACGACCCTGAAAGCCCATTCCCTCGGTGATTTCGCCGAGGTGGCCTCTCTACTCTACGGGGAGCCATCGGGGACCAGCTGGTGTTGAGGGCATCCAGATATATGCCCCGACCGCGATACCTCATGAACGAGACATCGCCCATGCGAGTCACCCTCGACAAGAAGGCACTCCTCGCCCTTGCCTCCGACACGCGCCTTAAGATCATGCGCAACCTCGAGCCGATGCGACGAACGGTCACGCAGGTCGCGGAGGCCCTAGACATCGACAAGGCCGGCGTCCATCGCCACCTTCGGAAGCTCGTGGAGGGAGACCTAGTCAAGCGGGTTGATGACCACGGCTTCGTCTACTACGGTCTCTCGTGGAAGGGTCGCGATCTCCTGAACCCCACCGAGAACACGAAGATCGTAATTCTGCTCGGTCTCTCCGCCGTGCTCCTTCTCGGGGCAATCCTCGTGACCTTCGCCGCCCTCACTCCCCTTCCCGGGCCGGCGACCGCAGATCCCTACTTCGGCGGCTTTGAGCAGGATTACCGGCTAGACCAGCTGGCAGGGGAGGCGGCAACGGACACGGATCCCGGGTCCCCCGGGGCCGTGACCGTGTCCCTGAATCCGGTCCTCCTGTTGCTCGGTCTTCTTTTGCTCCCGGCCGCCGCCGTGCTCTTGGCGGTGGGAACCCGTCGTCTGTGGAGGCCGTTTCAGCGGTCCGCCCCGTCGGCGGATGCCACCGCCTGAACCGAGAGAAACGTATTTCCTGCGGCCGTCGGTGGGCCTCGTCGAGGGCCAACGGCCGCTCCAAACGTGGCCCGAGCATAAGCTTAGCGGTGCGGCAAGGGAGCGCGCTGGGCCGGGGAGAGCCCTTAAGTAACCCCCCACATAGAATGTGCATGGGCGGTTTTCAGGACGTCCTGGCCTCCGTGATCGCCACCATTGAGGGCCTCGCGGATCGTCCAAATGTCACCACCCCGAGTGGAGAGGAGCTCCGAAGCCAAGCCCAGGGCATCGGAACCAAGACCAACCTAGGAAGCTACAACTACAGCTCGGTGGTTCGGAGTCGCAGCGCGGGGTTGACGGTCTATGTCGGCGGCCCCGAAGTCCTCCAAGAGTCCCTCAATCCCCGACAGGAGGAGATCCTTGACGGGCTGGACGAGATGGTCGCGCTGGTGGAGGCGTATGTCAAGAAGGCCCCCCTCCTCCGTGCGGTCCGCCGGATGGGTCAGAACGACGAATTCTCTCCGCTTTGCACGCTCTACCTCTCATCCTACCGCCCCGAGGTCGTCCGCCTGGCTTACTTCTTCCATCTCGCCCTTTTCGATCCGGATGGGGGCGAGGTCGGCCCCAAAATGACCCTCGTGGACCTTCCTGAGTGGCAGGAAAAGGACCGCCAGATTCTCGTTTTCCCGGAGATTGCGACCACGTACGTGCTCGGCTCCGATTACTATGGCGAGATCAAGAAGGGCTTCCTCCGGCTCGGCATGTGGCACGCCAAGCGGCAGGGGATGCTCGGCATGCACGCGGGCTCCAAGATCCTGAAGGCCCGGGGATCCGACGGAGCCATTCGGCGGTACAGCATGTTCTTTCTGGGTCTGACGGCGACGGGCAAGACCACCCACACGGCGCACACCCACGGTCTCACGGAGGACGGGGAGGGGATCGCCATCGCCCAAGACGACGTGGTCTTCTTGCGGGAGGACTGGTCGGCCCTCGGAACGGAGAAGGGGTTCTTTCTGAAGACGGAGGGGCTCACCCCGGACACCCAGCCGTTGATCTATCATGCCATCACCCAAGGCGACGCGGTCCTGGAGAACGTCCTGGTGGATTACGACTCCGTGGTGGACCTCGGGGACCTGACCCTCACGGGGAACGGGCGAGGCATCATGCAGCGCACGGCCTTCGGGGACTCCATGGGACCCATTGATGTTCCCCCCGCCACGGAACTGGACGGGGTCCTGGTGGCCTTCATCACCCGGCGAAACACGGTCATGCCGCTTGCGGCGAAGCTGACGAAGGAGCAGGCGGCCGCCTTCTTCATGCTGGGAGAGTCTGTCGAATCGTCCGGAGGCGACCCGCGTCGAGCGGGCATGTCCGTCCGGCAGGTCGGGACGAATCCCTTCATCATCGGCAACAAGAGCGAGGAGGGGAACCGCTTCTTCCAGTTCCTGAATGCCGCCGGCGACCGGGTACAGCCCTTCCTCCTGAACACGGGAGGGGTGGGCGAGGTGGTCCACATGGACGACGGCAAGCGCGTGGTCAGTCAGAAAGTCCTTCGCGTGGAGATTCCGGAAATGGCCGCCATCATCCGGGGAATCGCCCGAGACACCATCGCTTGGCAGAAGGACCGCGATTGGGACCTCCAGGTCCCGGGGAAGGTCGAAGGCGTCGACATGACGAAGTTCGATCTGAGCGGCTTCTACGACGAGGGACAGATTCAGACCATGGTGGAGACGCTGCGGAAGGAACGAAGGGAATACCTCAACGGCTTCCCTGGCCTGCGACCCGAGATCGTGAAAGGCGCGGAATTCTGAAGGCTATCGCGGGAGCTGGACCGTAAGGAGGCTCCCGAGGGTGTCCATGGAGGTCTCCCAATCTTCCATGACACCGCCGAGACCGGCGACGGCTTCCCGGCCTTTTTCGGTGATCGTGTAGGGTTTTTTCGCGCGCTCTCCCTCCTCACCCACGGTGACGTAGCCCTTCTCTTCCAGCGCGAGAAGGGCCGGATACACGGCCCCGGGGCCTGGTCGCCACATGCCCCCGGTGCGAGCCGTCACCTCCTCCATGATTTCGAATCCGTGCATCGGCCGCTCGCGGAGCAGGCGGAGTATGACGGGCTTCAACAGGCCCCGGGGGACCAAGCTGATGCGGAAGGGCCCGCAGTAACAGGATAGCGCGGCCGGCATCTACCCGGCAGAGGCCTCCTCCCTCAGCTTGGCGATCCGCTTCTCTAGGTGACGGATTTCCAGCTCCAAACGCTCCTTATATTCCTCCAGGTCGTCGACGAATTCGTCCCCCGGCCCCATGCCGAGGGAGAAGCCGCCGGATCCCGGAGGGCACAAGCACATCACGCCCTGAACACCTCGATACCGACCCATCGTCATCACCTATCGGTATCGATATATCGGTATCGATATATAAGATTTCTTCCGCCACTCTCGCGAAGGGAAACTACTCCTCGGTGGCCCTCTCGATCCATTCCAACGAGAGGTTTTCCTCCTCGAGGGCGGCCCGAAGGACATCTGCGTACCGATTCCGCAACTCCGGGTCCGCGAGTTGCTCCGCGGCTCTCATGGCGGCCTCCTCGGGGGCCTCGCGCGGAAAATACAGGATGTTTCGGGCCTCCCCAAGGGCCGAGACTTGATGCCGGTAGTGGTCCGCCGCCCGCCCGAGACTCGACCGCCATGCCTCATTCATGGCGGCGAGGATTTGCGTGAACTCGCTTGCCGTTCGTCGGGCATCCAGGAGGGCGTTCAGGTTAAGGGCCATGTTGAACGCCTTGCCCTCCAAGTCGTCCTCGGCCTCCTGCAAGGCCTCAATCCAAGCTCGGTACGAGGCGATTCCCGTCTGAAGGCCCTTCGCTTCGAGCTGAGAGGTCAGGGGACCCTCCCCTCGGGAGAATCGGAGCGCCCTCTGAAGGGCCGCTTCGAGAGAGGGGGCCTCCTCCACCCCCCTCTCCGGGAGGACCAGGGGGTTTCGCCCGTAGCCCACATAGTTCCACCCGATCCATGGTTGAAAGGGCACCTCCCCTTCGTCCCTGGCAAAGTAGCTACGGACGAGCAAGCGCTTCGGGTCCTCTCGATAGCCGTAAACGATGCAGAACTCGGGGGCCCCGGCAAGCCCGCAGCTCAGGACCGGGAGGGAAGCGTCCAGTCGGTCTACGAGCTTCTCCCATGCCTCCTCCAGGGGGAGATTCACGTGACTCTCCATCCGGAGGCCCAAGGCCTGGGCGCCGTTGCTCACGAGGTCTTCCGGGGCGGCGTATGTCATGTCCAGGCCCCACGTGTCCGACCACGAGGAGCGGAAGGATGCCCCGCTCATACCCATGAGCCAGGGGTAACTGGCCTCTACTCCCAGGAAGTCGGCCACGGCCTTGAGGGCCCCCACAGGGGTGAACCGCTGCCCGCTGGCGAAGCTCAGGGTCGGTACGTCCTGGAGGACCTTCCCCGCCATGGCG